>JAGDWP010000085.1 GCA_023269855.1 Nitrososphaerales archaeon
ACCTTCATGCATACTATTATATGCATCATTTCATTTCAGCCTCCAATTTCTCTAACAATTTTGGAACAATTTTGTATGCATCTCCGACTATAGAGTAATCTGAGTATGAGTGAATTGGTGCTTCAGGGTCTATGTTTATTGAGATTATCTTTTCTGCACCTGCTACTCCTGAGATGAAGTGAGTTGCTCCGCTTGCCCCGATTATTAATGCTATCTTGGGTCTCACTGTCTTGCCTGTTGCTCCTACGAAAATGTCTCTAGATACTAATCCTTCATCTGAGAGGGGTCTAGTAGCTCCAAATGCCCAGTTTAATTTCTCTGAGAGCTTCTTGACTATTTCAATGTTTTCTCTTACACCTATACCTGCGATGACGATTGCTTCTGCTTTACTAATATCCTCAACAGTATAGAATACACGTTCAACAGTTTTTGTTGGAGGCTCTGGGAGACCGCCGACGTCAACCCTCTCTATCTCCCCTTTCCGTGAAGGGTTAGGTTGAGGTTTAGGGAATGCTCCAGGTCTGACAGTGGCCATTTGAGGTTTGGTTAAGCATTTTGTGACAGCCATTATTCCTCCTCCGAATCCTGGTACACCAGCTAATAGTATACCGTCTCCAACTATGTCGAGCCACACAGTGTTAGCTGAGAGGCCAAGGTTAAGCTTGGCTGAGATTCTACCTGCGAGGTCTCTTCCATTCCTGGTCGCAGGGTAGAGGATTATGTTCGGTTTATATCTCGTAATCAATCTTGACAATGCTTCAGAGTATGGTATTGTTGAGTATTCTTGAAGTAGTTGGTCTTGGACAACGTATACTTTGTCGGCGCCATGCTTTATAGCAGTCTCTGCAAGGTTTTCTAGATTTGCTGCTCCCATTAGTATTCCTGAAACTTTATCTCCATACTTATCTGCTAATTCACGTGCTTTTCCAAGTACTTCAAGAGAGGGTTCAATTATTTCATCTCCACGCCTTTCTAGGAAAACCCAAATGTTCTGGTATTCAGAAACCATTTAGACTACCCCACCTAGTGATTGATTGACTAGTTCTACAACATCCTTAACATTTAGGCTTAGTCTCTTAGTCTTTACGCTATCTTCAAAGTTCTGGATGCAGAATGGGCATGGAGCTACGACTATGCTAGCGCCTGTTTCCGCTGCCTGCATGACCCTGTAGTGGGATAATCTTTCACCATGAATTTCTAAGAAGTGTCTTCCACCACCGCTTCCACAGCAAACCGCATTTTCTTTAACGTCATTCATCTCTACAATCTTTAATCCAGGTATGGTTGAAAGAATCTTCCTCGGCTCCTCATATATTTTGAGATATCTTCCAAGATAGCATGGGTCATGAATTGTTACTTCACCGTCTACCGGTTTATCCATTTTTAGTTTACCATTTTCAATTAATTCATTTAAGAATTCGATGTAGTGGAAAGCTGGTATCTGTAAACCATACTTTGGATAAATCTTCTTGAACATGTGAGCAGAGTGTGGTGAGATTGTTATTATTGCCTCTGCTCCGCTCTTGTTGAATCTCTTAATATTTTCGGTTGTAAGCTCTTCTAGGAAAGCGTCTTCACCGATATTGTATACTACGTCTCCACAGCATCTTTCTTCTCTGCCAAGTATCCCGAAATCTACTCCAGCTATACTGAGCACGCTTGAAAGAGATCTAGCAATCTTCTGTAGCCTCTTATCAAATGAAACTGCGCAACCTGCATATAACAAGACTTGAACTTTCTGTTTAGATGCATCCTTAATGTTTAACCCCTCAGTCCATGCTGCTCTCTCAGTACTTGACCCTGGGAAGGCTGTTCCATCCTCATATATCATCCAAAGTATCTCTTCAAATTTTGATGGTGTCTTCCTCTTCTCTGAAGCAATCTGTCTATATCCTCTAACAACGTCAGGTATCTTTATACTCCAAGGACATTTAGCTTCACAGAGTCCACAGGTTGAGCAGTACCATAGACTTGGATCTTCATACATTAATCCAAGCTGAGCGCTTCTAACAATCTTTCTCGGATTTAGAGTTGAAGGATTCAGAAGGTTGAAGGGGCATGACCCCGTACATGTTCCACATTGGTAACAATAGTCTGCAGCTGCAGAGGTTAGTTCTGCAAGTCTCTCCATTAACTCAATGTCTACTAATTTAGCTTTCATCACTTCTTTCCACCTCCAAGCTTCTGCACTGTCTCGATTATTTCCTCCTTCGGGATCTTCTTAATCAATTCGTCTATCTCCTTCATTTTTGCAGCCCATCTTTTGCTTTCTGCAGCACTGTTCCAATGGAGTATTAATCTCTCAGGATTTATGCCTCTTGCTTCAAGTATCTTCTTTATCTGTTTAACTCTTCTCTCAGTGTTAAGGTTAGCATAATTGTAGTGGCAGTCCTGTGGCCAGCAGCCTGTAACTGCGACTACTGCTGCGCCTTTCTCGAAAGCTCTTAAAACAAATTTCTGTGAAATCCTAGCTGAACACATTGTTCTTATGACTCTAGAGCTAGGTGGATACTGTAGCTTCTCTATACCTGCTTGGTCTGCACCAGCATATGAACACCAATTACATGTGAAGACTATCGCTTTCTCATTTGGTCTATCTTCTAGTGCTGCATCAATCTGTGCAATGACTTGTTCGTCTGTGAATCCTGGGGCTTCTATAGCTCCAACCATACATTCAGCTGCACAGTTTCCACATCCTTGACAGAGAGCACTAATAACTTCAAGGCTCTTCCTCAATTCTCCTCTAAGAGCAGAGAAAGTACAAACTTGAGCACATCTCTGACAGTATGTACATTTATCATAGTTGATCCTCGGTATTAGAGGTTCTTTATCAATAGTATCTTTAGCTAGGAGTGCTGCTGCTTTAGCAGCTGCGGCTAATCCTTGAGAGATTGCTTCTCTTACGTCTTTCGGGTTTTGAGATGTCCCAGCAATAAATACTCCTCCAACCAGTGATTCTACAGGTCCAAGTTTTGGATGAAGTTCTAGTAGGAAGCCTGCTTCATCTCTAGAAAGTTTCAATTGCTCGATTAATGGATTTATTTCATCGTTTGGAGTCAGGCCAACATTTAACACTATTAGGTCTGCAGGTATACCGATTTCCTCACCTAATAATTCATCTTTAACATATACTGCTCCATTCTCGATCCTTATCGCTTCTTCAGGTTTCATCTCGGGATTGTATTTAATGAATCTGACACCTATCGCTCTAGCTTTCTCATAGAGTTCTTCAGCTTTCCTACTGTAAGTCCTAATATCTTTGTAGAGCACGAATACGTTCTTACCCATTTCCTTAAGCCTGATAGCTTGCTTAATCATTACTTGACAGCAGAATCTTGAGCAGCCTTTAGAATCATATCTTGAACCTACGCAGCTTACGAAGACAACATTCTTAGCATTGGGATTGCTATTGTTCTTAAAGATCTGTTCTAGGTCGAGAGAAGTGATTATGTTTCCACCTCCATTAGTCTGGAAGATTCCTTCAGGTTGGTAGACTTTGGCGCCTGTTGCCATAATGATTGCTCCTACCTCAAGCTTTTCCCCATTTGATAAGTTTGCAATAAAGTTCCCAATGTATCCACTTACTGATTCAACTTTTGCACCGAGTATAACTTTCACACCTGAACTATATACTTCCGTCTCCATTTCGTTTAACAGGTCTTCAGCTCTTATTCCTTCAGGAGCTATAACGTCGAGAAATCTTAAGAGACCGCCTAGTCTATTCTCTTTTTCAACTAGATATGTCTCGAAGCCTTGACGAGCTAAACTAGCAGCTGCGGCCATTCCAGCAACTCCTCCACCAATCACTAATGCTCTCCTAGTTACTGGAAGCTTTACAACGTATAATGGTTTGAGAAGCTTCGCTTTAGCAACAGCCATCTTAATCATATCTAATGCTTTCTCTGTAGCTTCTTTAGGATAGCCTGCATGGACCCAAGTGTCTAGATTACGTATATTAGCCATCTCTACTAGGTACGGGTTTAAACCTGCTCTCACAGCCGCATCAGTAAATACAGGTAGATGAGTTCGAGGAGAACAGGCAGCTACAACAAGCCTATTAATCTTTTTCTCTTTAATCACTTGCTCAATATATTTTGTGTATACTCCTGCACATGCAAATCTGAGGTCTTCGGAGTGAACTACTCCAGGGATTTTTGCAGCTTCCTGTGCTAACCACTTGACATCTGCAACTCCCGCAATGTTTGATCCACAGTGGCAGATGAATACTCCTATTCTTGGTTCACCCTCCGCAGGTATTGTTTCTTCAAATTCTAATTTAGGCCAAGTCTTCTTCTTTACGTATTCGAGGGCTGCAGATGCTGCTGCACCTGCTTCTGTTACACTGTCAGCGATATCTTTTGGACCTGAAGAGCTCCCGCATACAAATATTCCTTCTCTCGTTGTAGCTATCATTTTACCACGCCAAGGTCTCGTCTTAATAAATCCGTCTTCATCCAATTCTATGCCTAGAGTAGCTGCGAGTTTAGCCAGGTCGGGTGGAGGTTCTGCTGCTACTGCGAGTACAACCATATCGTATTCTTTCTCTTCCAATCGTCCCTCCATTATATTCTCGTATCTTACTCTAAGTTTATCACCATTCGGGATTACTCTTGCAGCTCTACCCTTAATGAATCTTACACCTTCATCTTTAGCACGCTTATAGAAGCCGTCAAAGCCTTTACCATACGCTCTTATATCCATGTAAAGTATATCTACATTCTTTATTCCATGTTCTATTGTTTGGACAGCTTGCTTAATAGTGTACATGCAGCAGAATCTAGAACAGTATTTATGATATCTAGGATCTCTTGATCCTACACATAATATAAACAGTATACTCTCAGGATGGTGACCGTTACTTGGTTTGATTATTTCTCCACCGCTTGGACCTGTTGATTGGAGTAGCCTCTCATACTCCATTGAAGTTAAGATGTCTGGATGGAGACCGTAAGAGTAGTCAGGTATTCTTGTTGCATCAAATACTTCGAAACCTGTAGCGACAATTATTGCTTTAACTTTCTTCTTTATTATCTTAGGCTTCATGAAGAAATCTATACATTTAGGTCCGCAGACCTGTATACATCTATCACATGGTAAATAGTTGGGCGGCTTGTTTAAACAGTTATCAATATCTATAACGTATGCTCCAGGCTCGGACTGCGGTATAGGGGTATATATTGCTTTCCTAGCAGCCATACCGTAATCAAACTCGTTCTTCAAGAGCACTGGACAAGCATCGACACAGAGACCACATCTACTACATTCGTTTGTTACATATCTCGGTTTCTGATATATTTCGACTATAAAGTCTTCACCATCTTTCTCAACATTTATGATCTCTGCTAGTGTAAGCAGTTCGATATTCGGATGCTTTCCAACTTCACTCATCTTCGGAGCTTCTATGCAAATAGAACAGTCTAGTGTTGGAAAGTTCTTATCAAGTATAGCCATCTTGCCCCCTATGGTCGGAGACTTCTCCACTAAGACGACCTTGGCGCCTGCATTAGCAAGGTCAAGCGAACACTGTATCCCTGCAATACCTCCACCGATGACAAGTACTTCATCACTCATATCTATCACCTACACTTCATGAGTGCCAGCGACTTTGACGGGTTTTATAGGCTGAAGTTCTACTTCTCTAACATTCTCCATACCTAACTGGAACGCTTTCCTGTTTAAGTCAGCTGCTTTAGGGAATGTCTCGATTATCGTTTCTAGAAGTTTTTGCGGGTCAACAATCCCCACCGCTTTTGCGAAGGCGCCAAGCATTACTATGTTTGCAACTATCCTCCTACCTAAGCTATCAGCTATGTTGGTCGCTCTTACACCATATATCTTGCTGGGATTACATCTCACCAACCCATTCACGAGTTCATCATCTACTAAGAGTAAACCCCCTTCTTTCAAGGAGTGCCCATCTCTAATCATTCCATCCATAGACATTACGACAAGTATGTCTGGACGAACTATTAATGGAAAGACTATAGGTTCATCAGAGATCACTACATCTGCTCTTGACCAGCCACCCGTCTTCTCCGGACCATACATGGGTCTCATAGATGAATCGTATCCTTGCTTTACGGCTGCTCTACCTAGAATTTCTCCAGCTCTGATTACTCCTTGACCTCCAAACCCTGCCCATCTTATATCCCATCTCACTTTAACCACCCCGCTTTCTTGAAAACTTCCAGTTCTAGGTCATGATACGTTGGCGCTTCACGATCTATGAAGTTACCTAGAATTATCGGTTCACCAGGTTTAAGTGTGATGCCTACTTTGTTCAAGTCGGCTGAATGATCTACTATACAGTTTTCTAAGAATAGTTTAATGTAATCTCTGCCGTCTCTTAAATCATTGTAAGAACCAAAGCCGACTGGGCATGGAGATATGATCTCGATAAACGCAAATCCTTTAACATTCATTGCTCTCTTCATTGCGTCTGCGAGTTGTCTAACATGTAGAGTAGTCCATCTTGCCACGAATGGTGCTCCTAGTGCTGCTGCTAAGAGTGGTAGGTTGAATGGGGGTTCTGGGCAACCATAGGGACTGGTCGAGCTTTTAGCTCCTAAAGGTGTAGTTGAACCCATCTGATTCCCAGTCATACCATAGATAAAATTATTTACTAGGAAGACGTTTATATCGACATTTCTCCTGACAGCGTGAATGAAATGATTTCCACCGATAGTAACTAAGTCTCCATCTCCTGATATGACTGTTACTTCGAGGTCGGGTCTAACAATCTTCATTCCTTCTGCGAAAGCTATTGGTCTACCATGAGTAACATGATAGGAATCCAGTCTAACATATCCAGCTATTCTACCAGTGCATCCTATGCCTGAAACAATTACGTGTTTATCTGGAGGTATGTTAGATGCAGCTATAGCTTCCACATAACATTTTAGTACTGTTCCAAGCCCGCATCCAGGACACCAAATATGTGGGAATCTCTCTCTCCTGATTAAGTCATCTCTCGGAGACTCATCAACTATTCTTTCTCTTAAAACTACTTTCTGACCCATTCTCATTACACCGCCGCTCTAATACCATCTAGAATATATTCAGGTGGGGGGGCATAACCTATCGGATAGTTTATTCCTGCTACTGGACATTCAGCAACTTCTCTAACGGGGTGGATCAGTTGACCCATATTGATTTCAGCTACAAGTATTCTTCTAGCGTATTGGCTAGCAATTCTAATCGGCTCTTCTGGGAAAGGCCATAAAGTGAGTAGTTTTATCATCCCAACTTTCAATCCTTCACTTCTCGCTCTTCTCACGGCTTCTTCACTTGACCTAGCAGTTATACCGAAAGTAACGACGATCACGTCTGCATCATCTATGTAGAATGTTTCATACTTCCATAGACTCCTCGCATTCTTTCTCACTTTCATAACCAGCCTCTCAACTAGTCTATGAGAATCTTCAATCTCCAGCGATGGATAACCTCTCTCATCATGAGTTAAGCCCGTCATGTGTATTCTATATCCATCTCCAGCAGCTACGAATGCTGGGACAAGAGATTCATGACTGTATGGTAGGTATGCTTCCTTAGGACCCGTATAGCGTTTCCTATTGATAATCGTTATTTTATCATGTTCGGGGACAACTAGTCTTCCATACATGTGTCCTACTACTTCGTCAGACAGTACTATTACTGGGATCCGAAGCCACTCAGATGTATTGAACGCTTCAATTGTTAAATCGAAGAATTCTTGAACAGAAGATGGTGCGTAAACTACTAGTTCATAATCACCATGAGAGCCCCATCTTGCTTGCATTACGTCTCCTTGACCTACGAAGGTTGGTATACCAGTGCTTGGACCCGCTCTCTGTACATCGACTATAACGCATGGAAGTTCAAGCATTGCTGCCAACCCTATCGTCTCCATCATGAGTGAGAACCCGGGTCCAGATGTAGCAGTCATCGCTTTTACTCCTGCAGCTGAAGCTCCACATACTGCTACAATACTACCTATCTCATCTTCCATCTGTATGAAGTGTCTTCCAAGCTGAGGCATTCTCCTACTCATGTGTTCTGCTATCTCGTTCGAGGGCGTTATAGGATAACCTGCATAGAATTCGCAACCAGCTATAAGTGCTGCTTCAACACAGGCTATGTTCCCCATCATGAAGTATGTTCCAGGTTTGAGGAGCTTAAGCTCTCCAGACATTACACATACTCCCTCCTATCGGCTTCAACTATGAATATAGCGAATTCAGGGCATATCCATTCACACATTCTACATGCTATACATTCTGCTGCTTTGCCATCTGCCACTCTTGGCCAGCGATAACCTTTTATATTTCTTTCATCACCAACCTCCAATACATCTTTCGGGCATAAGTCTATGCAGTAGCCGCATTCTTTACATCTTTCAGGTATTATATGAATAAGTCCTAGAGGGATTTTCTGCATATATTTATTGATGGGTTCCCTAACAATTTTTAAAGACATTTAAAACCCCACCAAGTATTTACAGTTATAATCTTGAGGGTGCTTTATTTAAGGAAAATCTAATATTTTCCGAAATCCAATATTCTCCCGGATGAAGGAGATTGAGCTAATCCAGTTACTTAGAGAATTCAGCCCACATGAGTTTACCGAGGATAATTATGTTAATTCTCCATTACTAATGATTATAGAGAAGGCTGATGGACAAGATCTCATAGTTGTAGCTAGAAGCCAGAAGAGTATTCACGTACTTGATAGATTGTCATCCTCAAACCATGTAAAGAAGCTACGTGAAGATGTGTACTCTATTGAGAGGTTATCCATGATCGATGCAATGGTAAAGTTTTCATGGATAATTAGATTGAGTTGGAAAAATGAAGACGCCCATCTTGTATGGTCTCTTCTAAACTCATATCTAAAATCGTCAGACCAAGAATCACTCAGATCTATATTGCTGAAAGAATTCAACATTGAATTAGAAAAATGCCTACGAAAACTAAGTATTAACACAGTTGAAGATTATAGTGAATTTCTAGGAACATTGTTATTGAAGTTAGACCAGACGCTGTCAAACATTCCTCCAATTCTATTTCAGAAGATTATTGATTATCTATGTATTCATGGTGAGTTGACTGTTGAAGAGCTTTCTAGGAAAATAGTTAGAGAAGGTATAAGCATTAGTACATTGTATAAGACATTGTCTAAATTGAAGAAAGACAACTATGTTAGAGTTGTAAAACATATAAGAGTCAGCAATAGGGGACCTATGAGAGAACTCCTGACTTCGAATTGCAATAAATGCCTCTACAATCACTCTTCACATGATGCTTGTTATAAATTTAACTTAAATCAGTTATCCGCAGTTCTTTACGCATTGTATGATAAGCTTTTGACTCAGAAAGACATGGAGAGGTTGTACATCGAGTTCAGATCGATACCTTATCCCCAGAGAGTGTTGAAGAGAATAAATAACATCCTCATATCTCTACACAGCATAAAGTCAAGACTTGACGATAAGCTGACAAATTCAATTCTCCAGAGGATTCAAAGTATTACGGGAGCCTACATAATATAGAAAAAGTTGATAAAAAGATGAAGAAGTTAATTGTCAGGCATATACTCCTATTTCTTCGAGTTTGAGGAGTCTATTCCAGTTTTCTTGAATCTGTTGCTTAAGGTTTTCCAAGATATTCTTATTCTCTGGCTCGAATAGATGTCTAAATCTACCTTGAGGTTGTAGGAACTCTTCAAGAGGCCGAGGCTTGGTTACTCTTACATTTATCTTTACTTTTCCATTTTCAACCTCGAATATTGGGAAGTATAATGTTTCAACAGCTAATCTCGCTATCTTTATTGTTTGTGAAGGCGGATACCTCCACCCCAATGTACATGGAGTCAATACATGGATAAACGTTGGACCATCTATCTCTAATGCTTTCCTCACTTTATTAATGAAGTCTAGTGGATGAGATATTGATGCTGTAGCAGCATAAGGTATCCTGTGAGCTGCCACTATTCCTATCAAGTCTTTCTTTCTTTCCTGCTTTCCTGGGATTACTCTTCCAGCTGGACTAGTTGTGGTAGCTGCACCTGTCGGTGTTGCTCCAGATCTCTGTATTCCAGTATTCATGTAAGCTTCATTATCATAGCATATGTAAAGCATCTTATGATTTCTTTCAAGTGCTCCTGAAAGTGCTTGTAAGCCTATATCGAAGGTTCCACCATCACCTCCAATAGCTATAACATCATGGATCTTCCCCCGATTCTTCTTCTCCAGTATTCTGAAAGCTTCAGTTATACCGCTTGCAACAGCTGCTGTATTCTCAAATGCTACGTGGACCCAAGGAAGCCTCCAGCTTACATATGGAAACATTGATGTTGAAACTTCTACACAACCTGTTGCATTAACCACTACAGTTGGCATCCTTACAGCTTTCATTGCTAGTTTCATGGCTAGTGAGGGGCCACATCCAGCACAGAGCCTGTGCCCTGGTGCAAAATAATCTTTCGTCGGTATGTCTCTTATAGTCTTGAAATATTTTTGAGCTGACTCCATACTATTCTTTCACCCCCCACCAGTAAATATCCCTATCAAATCTCCCAACTTCTATTGCGTTGATCAATTTCTTGAATAATTCTTCAGCGTCAATGAGTTTGAAATCTCTTCCACCTAGTCCATATACGAAGTCCGCAGCCAAGGTTTTAATCCCATTCTTGTATAGAGTAGTTAAAACATCTGTGTATAAGGGTCCTCCAACACCTCCGTATGAGTAGGCTCTATCCATTACCCCTACACATTTAGCGTTCTCCAATATTTTCGCAAGCTCTTTCTCAGGGAAAGGTCTATACATTGTTAAACCAACTACACCGATCTTTACACCCCTCTGCCTAAACTTTTTAGCAACATATCTCAGAGTCTCAACAGTTGAACCCAATGCCACGATTATTATCTCTGCATCTTCCACTAGATATGGAGAGACTAAGCCATATGTTCTTCCAGAGATTCTCGAGAAAGAGTCTGCTGCTTTCCTGAATACTTCAGGCGTCTTGAGGATTACTTCGTAGAGTTGTCTCCTAAATTCCATATATGTATCTGGTAATGCCATCACACCATATGCCAGAGGTTTATCAAAATCTATCCTGTATGGGTAGGGAACGTGAGGAATATACTGTAATACTTCTTCATCAGATAATACTTCCAGCGGCTCAACACTATGTGTTAAGATGAAGCCATCCAAGTTTACGGAGACTGGTAGAAGGAGTTCAGGGTCTTCAGCTATCTTAAAAGCCATTAGTGTGAGGTCATATGCTTGTTGAACATTATTAGCGAATAAGTGGATCCACCCAGTATCCCTCGCATTCATTACATCTGAATGGTCACAGTGTATGTTTAGAGGAGAGTTGAGAGCTCTATTTGCGATGGCCATGACGATCGGTGCACGCATAGAGGAAGCAGCATGTAGGATTTCATGCATTAAAGCTAAGCCTTGACTAGCTGTAGAAGTAAATGTTCTAGCTCCAGTTAATGCAGCACCTAGACAGATGGAAATAGCTGAATGCTCGCTTTCCGCTTGTATAAACGCTGCGTTCAGTTCACCGTCTGCTACATATTTACTCAGTCTTTCAACAATTATTGTTTGAGGAGTTATAGGATACGCAGCTATAACGTCAACGTCCGCTTGTTTAACTGCGTAAGCTACTGCTTCATCACCCATTAAAGCCATCTTTTTAACTTGTTTCAACTCGCTCATACTCTACTCCTCCACCATCTTAATTGCTTTAGGTGGACAGACTTCAGCACATATTCCACATCCTTTACAATAATCGTAATCAACCTCTACAATTCCCCCATCTAATCTTATGATGGCCATGTCTGGACAATATATCCAACATAGAAGACATTTTGTACATTTATTTTGATCAATCAATGGCTTCTCCATTCTCCAAGTCCCAGTCTTATACTCTAGAGAAGAAGGAACTCTTATCATTGCAGCTGGAGGCAACGTTCTCCATGAAAATTCTCCCTTAACAATCTTCTTCACATCTATCTCATTCAACTAGTCTCACCTCATTGTATGCTCTTCTTAAAATCTTAATGTTTGCTTCGACTAGTTCTTCTGAGAATCTTTTGCTCAATACTTCTTCAATAGTTTTTATGCTCGGCATACTTAAGACTTTAACTAAACAACCCAGCATTGGGATGTTGAATATTGGTCTACCAGATTCTTCAATTGAAATCTTCCTAGCATTAACAATATACACCTTGACCCCCCGTGGCAGAATAGATTTATCCAGTTTCGAGAAGTCATCTCCAAGATTTAAGAAAAGTAGTCCATTCTCCTTCAATCCTTCCAAGTATGATTGGAAACTCCGAGACATACCTTGGTCGATTATCACTATTATATCAGGGTTATAGATTCCTGAATGGATTTCTATCGGCTCATCAGATATCCTAGTGAATGCTTTAACAGGCGCCCCAGACCTTTCAGGTCCGAATTCTGGAAAATGCTGAGCATACATCCCTTCTAGTATGGCGGAGCGAGCGAGGATATCGCTCACGGTTACTACTCCCTGACCCCCTCTCCCATGCCATCTAATCTCGATCAACACAATAAACCTCATACAAATAACAATGTAGCCTATTCTTAACTATGCCTCCAGCCTGCTGAGTAATCCAATACATCATACATCAATAGTTTATGCTGTCGATATTCATAATTCGAATGTTGATCAAAAACGTTTTTACCATGAAAGATTTTACATTTACGTGAACATGGATTTCCGAAAACCTAGTTGGATAAGAGTTAAGCTCCCATCAGGTTGGGAATATTCTAAGGTTAACAATATCTTGAGGAAATATAATCTCCACACAGTCTGTGAAGAAGCTTTATGCCCTAACATCTCAGATTGCTGGGGACATCTTACAGCAACAATCATGATCCTAGGAGATACTTGTACTAGGTCATGTAGATTCTGTGCAGTTAAAGCTGGGAACCCAAGAGGTATAGTTGATTTGGAAGAACCACGTAGAGTAGCAGATGCAGTCATAGAATTAGGGTTAAGATACGTGGTTCTAACTTCAGTAACTAGGGACGACTTGGAAGATGGGGGTGCATCAATATATGCTGAAACTATAAGGGAGATAAGGAAGAGAAGTAAAGATGTTTTAATCGAAGTACTTATCCCTGATTTCAATAATAGTGTCAAAGCATTAAGAACTGTGGTGGAAGCTAGACCAAACGTTATCGGTCACAATATAGAGACAGTGAAGAGGTTGACGCCATTAGTGAGAGATGGTAGAGCAGGCTACGAGAAATCTTTAAGAACATTAGCTATTATAAAAGAAATAGACCCAGAAATTTATACAAAGTCTTCCATCATGCTTGGCTTAGGGGAGACGGTGGATGAAGTAATTGAAAGCATGATCGATTTAAGGAGGGTCGGCGTAGATTTCCTTACACTTGGACAATATCTTAGACCTACAAAAAAGCATCTCCCAGTCTACGAATATGTTTCACCTGAAAAATTCGAAGAGCTTAAGAAGATAGGGGAATCCTTAGGGTTTCTATATGTTGCTTCAGGACCTCTTGTGAGAAGCTCGTATCTTGCAGGAGAATTTTATCTGAGAACATTAATAAATAGTGGAAGAAGTTAGGAGGAACGAGGGATGACGTTAGAAAAGTATGATGCTGTAGTAATTGGTGGGGGACCAGGTGGATATGTTGCAGCGATAAGGCTTGCTCAACACGGTAAGAAGACAGCATTAGTTGAGAGAGAGTTCATAGGTGGAGAATGCTTAAACTATGGATGTATACCATCAAAGATACTTATCGAGAATGTTAAACACTTCTACAAGCTTTCCACTTCAAGGTTACTGAGAAATGGGAAAATCGATTGGAATGCTTTACAAGAGAAGAAGAAAAAACTTGTCAATAAGATTAGAGAGGGAGTAGAGTATCTATTGAGAGGGTATAATGTTAAGATATATAAGGGTGAAGCAAAGATTATCAACAATTTAATCATCAATATTGAGAATGGAAGTGGGACACAAACACGGATACATGGGGGAAACATCGTAATCGCCACGGGTACTTCACCGATCTCTCTCCCCACAATCCCATATGACCATACTAGAATAATCTCAGCGAGGGAGGCATTAGAGTTACCCACCATACCCTCAAGTCTGTTAATAGTTGGTGGAGGAGCTATAGGCTTAGAGTTGGGAACAATTTATGCAAAACTAGGTAGTAAAGTAACCATAGTTGAGATAATGGATCAGCTTTTACCAGGAATTGAGAAAGATATTGTTAGACTGGTAGAAAGAAGATTAAGACAATTAGGGGTCAATATCTTCTTATCGTCTCGAATAGTGTCATCAGAAGTCAAAGAGGATAAAGTTAGAGCCTTTATAGAGACATCAAATGAAACTATTGAGCATGTTTCAGATTATGCTCTCGTCTCTGTTGGTAAAAGACCATTAGTAAGCCAGATGGGCTTAGATAATATAGGCTTGGAATTGAATGAGAAAGGATTCATAAAAGTTGATGAATACTGTAGGACAAACTTAGAAAACGTATATGCTGTAGGAGATATTACGGGACCACCCTTTCTCGCACACAAGGCATCTAGACAAGGAATAATTGCTGCAGATAACATAAGTGGTGAAAAGAAAATATTCGATGCTTCCACTATACCTTTAGCAATATTTACTGACCCGGAGATAGCTATGGTAGGTTTGACTAAAGATGAGGCAGAGAAGAGGAATTATAAAGTTAAAGTCGCAAGGTTTAGTTATTCATCGCTCGGTAGAGCTATCGCTGAAGAAGAATTAGAAGGCTTCATTAGAATCATCTCAGACCAAGAATCAGGAACTCTCTTAGGAGTGCAGATTGTTGGAAGTAGAGCTACTGAGATAATTGGTGAAGCAGCTCTAGCAGTTAAGAATAAGTTAACGATTGATGAATTAGCTGACACTATACATCCTCATCCAACATTCAGTGAATTGTATAGCGAGGTGGCAGAAGCAGCACTCTTCAAGCCAATACATATGTTGGTGAAGTAAACTTGAGAAAACTCCAAATAATTGATCTCGGATTAATGGATTATGATGTTGCACATAAGCTACAGTTATCGATGGTGGAAGAAAGAATAGAAGGTAGAATCCCTGACACTCTGCTTCTCCTCGAGCATCCTCATGTTATTACCCTAGGTAGAAGACTGAAGCACTTTAACTCGACGATACAGGGTATACCTGTATATCATGTAGAGAGAGGCGGAGAAGCAACTTATCATGGACCTGGCCAACTCGTAGGATACATAATCGTAGACCTTAACTCAGTCAATATGTCTATAAAAGATTTTGTTTTAAGGATTGAAGAAGCATTGATAAGAACTCTTAGAGCATTTGGTTTAGAAGCAGGTAGAGTAGAGGGGCACCCTGGAGTATGGGTCAACAACATGAAGATTGCATCAATAGGTCTAGCTCTAAAATGGTGGGTAACCTATCATGGTTTTGCATTAAACGTTAATACAGACCTAGAATACTTTAAGCTAATTAGACCATGCGGCTTAGATCCCACTATTATGACTTCAATGGAGAAAATTACTGGAAGAAAAATCGATATGGAAAACGTTAAGAAAGTCCTAGTTGAGAAAATCGTTGAAGTCTTCTCCTACTCAGAGATCAATCTCAACCGAATACTTGACCATAAGACGATATTAATGAAATGATGAAGAATAGCTCAATCTTCTTCGTATTGGTGATTCTGTTCTTCTTATCTTCACTTTTCAACTCTAGTTACTCAGTGACATGGATGAAGATAGAGCCTGAAGAAGTCAATGTAAATCCTGGAGGAGAAATCGTAATCAAAATCTCTGTAGGTGAAGAGATAAGAAATCAACGGGTTAGGTTAGCTATTCTAGATAAACCTTCTTGGCTGGATTACTCACTATCCATAATTGAGGGGAAGACACCTTTCTCTTCCAACCTAACAATTAGATTGTCTGATAGTGCTCCAATAGGGAAACATAATATAACGATAAGTCTATGGATAGGGAGAACATTATTAGAAGAGCAAAACGTAACACTGATTATATCACCTGTATTCATTCCTCCCATAATCTCTTTTCTTAACCACACTTGCCCATACACTGTAACAGTAGGAGAGAAGATTGCCTTGGACCTCTCTTTTAATTATACTGTATTCATGGAGACACGGATAAGAGCTAGAATATTTCTAAATGAGCAAGTTGAAACAATGATAGAGTTTCAATTATCAGGCAAAGGGTCTATCCCATTATATAGACAGCTAACTGCTCCGTCTGAACCTGGAGAACTTATAGTAAACTCTGTGATAGAATATTATGACTCAGTTAATCAAACCTGGGTTAATGCTGACTTAATGATTTGTAAAGTTACAGTAATTCCTATTCCTACAATTCTAAAGATAGCTGCAGTTGGGCTACCTGCTTCCGTAAAAGTGAATGTTCAGATCCTAATAATACCGCAGGGTTCTCTAATTGAGAGAACTATTACAAGTAACCGGGAGCATAAGATAGACCTTTCAATCTATCAACCATCAACCCTATTAGTCATAATTGAAGATGAAATGATTGTATCTAACAATACAAAATATGTAGCAGATAATAGTCTCAGAGAGATATATGTTGAGCCAGGTTGGACTGTCACACTTCAATTTAGTTATTCTCCATGGTATTTGGTAGTTAAGAAAGTAGAACCTGAAGACAGTATTTTAAAGATACTTGAAGGAAGCGAATGGGTAAAAAGAGGGGAGAGTTTCTCAGTTTCCGCCCCTACAATAATTGAGTCCAATAATAAGAGGTTCACATTATCTCATATAGAATTAAATGGAGAAAAACTTGAAAGAGTTCAAACACTACGTATAGATGGTCCCTGCTTAATTACCTACATGTATAACGATTATAATAAGTTAAAAGTAGCCTCCCAGATAAAACTTCCACCTACTCTAGCTGGGGAAACCCATCTAGTAGAAGACCTCTTGAACAGTGTAGATGAATTCTCAGGAGAATATTGGGTTAGAAACGGTGAATTATTCAAGATACCTTTTAGAGAATATGTCTTAGCAGACTATAGGTTTATTCCAGAGAACTTTGAATCAGATCTCGAACCTAATGTAGAAAATGGCTCAGTTAATGTGATAGTAAATAAGCCAGGATTCATCAAATTATATTACAACGTCGAAGTAAAAGTAAGAATCCTGTTAATTCACTCCGAGGTTGAGACAGTAATCAGAGAAGAATGGGTGCCACTAGGACTACAGTATACTGTATCATTAGACGAGTTATTATCTCCAAAAACTATTGGAGAAAAAATTGTGTTAAAAAGTTTCAAAGTGGGTTCAGAGTATAAGTTCTTAAGAGATCAAGAAAGAATAATTCTAAATGTGGATTCACCTAAAACGATCGAGTTGAGTATAGATAGATATTTTCTAGTTAGGGTACATACTATACCTTCAACTGACACTGATTATCCTATATGTATTGGTCCACCGGGTGTAACTGAGAATAGTAGCGAGGAGAATATTTATGAGTTCTGGGTTATGGAAAAGACGCCTATAGTATGCTATTTTCCAGAGAGAATAGATAAGGAGCGGGAATCGATAATATTCGTAAAAGGCTTTGCGGGAGACCAGGTTTATACTACTCCAGGATTGAAGTCACTCTATGTTGAGAAGCCCATAAACATCTCTATGGAAATTAGAGTTCTCAAATACTTTGAACTTAAAGGTAATACTTATAGAGGGACTTTTCTAGGTGGAGGATTATATCTTGAAGGGAGTCGAATAATCTGGACGGTTCAACCTCAAGAATATCCTGCTGATGGACTACTTGGTCTACTCGGATTCAAATGGAGAGCAGTAAATCCTTTTGGTATTGAGGAAGTCCACCATGACAAAACAATCAACATAACATGGGTTCTTACACCATCAATGGACAGCCCACTACTTCAATTTCTACAATTCACTTCAATCATCGTAATCTCATACATTGCTTCGATATATAATAAAATATGGAAGAGTAGGCAATCTTCTAATAGAGGTGATGAAGATATTGGAATCTAAAACATCAATAGTCTTTTCCATAGTGCTATTGTCTCTTCTAACCTTAGGGTTAGCTTCTGAACCCGCTATCAAGGTTAGAGAAACCAGTAGTGAAGAAACGATTACAGTTACTGAAACAATCTATACATATACGGGAGCACCAATAACAGAAACATCTACGAAGACCGTGAGAGAATATATCACAGTTACTCAAACAATAACAGAGCATTCCATAGTCTTTACAGTTCAAAGCATTACAATCTTCAGAACATATACGCATACAGTCACCGAGATAGCCACTATGACTGTTTATGAATATCTCCCATTAGAAGCCTACTCTCTAATGTTAATATTAATGGCCGCCTCGCTGATTATATTATTGATAATCTTAAACAGGATCCGCAGAACAGAATCTAAAACGGTGAAAGAATAATGGAATTAACAAGCATCCTTACAATAATATTCTTTATTTTAGTTCTTTTAACTCTCTATTTGCAAAGCAGAGTATTTGGCAAGTGAGTGGGAAAAGTAGGAAAACCTGAGTCAAGATATATTACTCCTACCTAAAATTCTAAATCTTCGAAGACATCTAGATTCAATTCCTAGACTTTATTTTCAGATGGTTGATCCTTCATCATTTTCTCAGATGATGATGGGCGTCATCATTTCTAAACAATATCATCTTACGATATTAGATAAATTTTTAGTTAATAGAAGAGAACAAATGTTAAATAGATCATCAATTAGATAGTTCTAGAATGGAAAGGATAAAGAAGAGTAAGCTAATGAGTTTTATTCGGAGAATATTTGCCGGTAGAATGATCTTTCTTGAAATTACGATAATGCTGTTAATACTTAGCATAGCATTCTTTGTTAGAGTTCTCCCTCTCAGGTGGGGTCTATACCTCAGTGAGTTCGATCCTTGGATGCAATACAAGGAGATGAAGTTTATTGTTGATAGAGGTTGGACAGGTTTCATAGATTTCTTTAATTGGCACGATTATGATTCATGGTATCCATATGGTAGAGATGTTGGTAGAACAGCTTTCCCAGGAGTACCTTTCCTCGCAGCATTCCTCTACCACATAATACACGGCTTAGGATTCAACGTTGATACCTTAGAGCTAGCTGCTTTCATGCCTACTATAATGGGTATCGTTACAACAATCATAGTATTCTTTCTAGGCAGAGAAGTTGGTGGAAAACCGGCAGGCTTCCTAGCTGCATTCTTCATAGCTTTGAGTAGTGCAAGTATTCAGAGGACTCATTTTGGATGGTTTGATGATGAAAGTGTAAGTATACCATTTATGCTTTTAGGATTCCTATCATACATCCTAGCGATAAAGAAAGATAGAACATGGAAGAGTCTAATAATCTATTCAATAGTAGCTGGATTCTCGTTAGGGTATGTTACAGCTACGTGGGGAGCCTCTAGATTCCCTATAGCATTTATACCAGTATTTACTGGAGTTCTAGCCCTTATTGGGAGATATAGTAGAAAACTGTTAGTCTCCTATTCTATTACTGTTCTCTTATATGGATCGATAGCTGTAATGGTTCCGAAGCTTGGACTGGGATTCTTAAGAGAGGCAACAATGGTTGTCTCTATAGGAGTTCTAGTCTATTTATTATCTTTCGAATTATCAAGGTTTAAACCTGAAATCCTCAAGAATCTTCCACACTATGTATTAATCGTAAGCATAATAGGTTTTATCTCACTAATATCAATTGGAAGTTTAGGACTACCGGGAACGAAATTCCTCAGCACTGTGATTCCAACTTTGAGATCAGTTCTACCAATAGTAATATCTGTCGCAGAGAATCAAGTATCTACTTGGGCGATAATATTCTCAGACTCAGGATTCAAACTATTCCTAGTACCCGCAGGAATATATTATCTAGCTAAGAGACGGGAAAACATTGACATCTTTCTAATATTGCTGACCGTGTTTGTTGTATACTTTGCATCTACAATGGTTAGGTTGACAATCCTAGCTGCTCCAGCGATAACTATAGTTGCATCATGCGCGCTATCTGAAATCTTGAGAGGGCTTGCACACAACCTTACCTTAACTTATTCAAGAAAGAAAAGAGTTGGTCAAATAGGGATAGAATATTATGTCATTACACCGATTCTCATAACTGGTTTAATAATGTTCAGCTTTATTCCGTCTACTTACGGTGTTAGATACTCTATATCTCCGATAGATACTGCTTATGTTCCACCAACGATTGTATCATCTAGTATGCCTATTAGGTCAAGTGTTCCCGATTGGCTTAAAACTCTTAGCTGGATGAGGGATAACCTTCCACCGAATGCCGTTGTTGCATCATGGTGGGATTATGGTTACTGGATAACTATCGTGGGAAACCATACTAGCATAGTTGATAACGCAACATTGAATACTACTCAGATAGGTGAGGTAGCTTACGCATTTATGTCTGATGAAGAAACAGCTTATAGAGTATTCCGGAAACTTGGAGCAACCCATGTCCTAATATTTATTACTCATACAGTTTATACGACGAGTAGTGGAAATGTTCCAATGCTCCTTGGATATGGGGATGAAGCTAAATGGGTTTGGATGCTTAGGATAGCTAATCAAGTTGGATATAACTTCACAGAATCAGATTATCTAGATGAAAATGGTAGACCGACAGACAAATTCTGGGCAGAAACCCTCCTAGGCCAGCTAATACCTTACAAACCTCAGCAGATCTATACAGGTGTAACAGGACACGTATACCAACCTTCAACTCTGAATCACTTCAGACTAGTCTATCAGTCAAGCGAACCATACTACAGCTATGCATACGTCTACATATATGAGATAGTAGATTAATGAATTTCAAAAATTTCTTTAGCGAACTAACCTATATAGTATGGTTCTCTCTCCCTGCTAGGCTGCTCTTCTCTCTCAGGAAGTATCTGGCCGAACCCTCTCTGAAATTCTTCAATAAGCCTTTTCTGCTTCTCAATCTCTCTATCAAGCTTCTCCATATCGATCTTAAATCTTAATGCTTTAGATAATACTTCAAGTAAACGTTTCGCGGCCGCTGGGTCAGGTAAATATGAATATACTTCAGATATCAGGATAAAGGCTAAATCATAGTTTCTTGCAAAGAATGATAACATATATGCTCCGAATCTATCGAGGGGTAATGCATCAAGGTTTGGGGAAAGCTTGGCTCCTGCTTCAATCAAGCTCTTAGCATTATTTATGCTAGTTGATGCAACGTATACATTGGATTCACCGTATATTCTTGAACTCGCTAACAGATAATATGCTTTAACACCTTTAGATTTAAAGAATTCATAAAGCTTCTTTGCTATAATGTAGCTTCCTTCACTACTCTCTATTGGGAAATTCCTTAACATTAAGAGAAGTTTGACGTCTTTATCATAGAAATACAATTCTATCTTTGGTTGATTTGCTAAACCTGAATCGTTAACTATACTGATCTGGGGAAAATGTGGTGACTTTACTTCACCTATTTTAGTAGGTTGAAGAAAGTCGATTAAATGAGTTAAAGCAATGAGACCAGCTGCCCCGGGACTGGGAGACGACTCTAGAAGAGTTGAACCAGTAAGGTCTGCTTTTTTCCCTTCTTCATTTAGTATTATCTTTACGTCTTCAAGCTGTTTAAACTTCCATCTATTAACTTGGTGAGCCATCTTACCCACCTACTTGACGTAAGTCCTCGTTATTAAATCTCTTTCTTCTAGCCGTCAGTATCAGCTGGAGGTATCTACTATCTGGAGAAAGGTTGATAGGATGGGCTGACCTTACTTCTCCCCCACAATATGGGCAAGAGTCTTTCTTTAGGGTGTATCTCTTACAGTTCAAGCACTTGTATATAAGTGATTTCAAGATTTTTCCACTAACTCTCCTTGTCCTCCACATTCTCTAACAATATTAATACATTTCTCAGCAACTTCTCTAAGCAGCTCTCTTGCTCTTTCCTCGGTATCTGCTTCAACTCTTAACAAATATCTCGGAGAGCCCTTAGTAGTTATAGAGACGTATTCTCCTCTACCCGCAATTTTCAATCCTTCCGCTATAGCTCTTCGGATATGTTCTACTCCGTCCCCCGTTTTGCAAGTTAGTATCAAATCTTTTTTCAATGATACTTTCTTCATTTTTATTTCTTGTTTGACTAACTCAATCAGTTTGACTCTAACATCATCTTCTAGTTTAAGCCATTCAGGGATAGATTCATTCTCAATTATGTCAATGAATACGTCGTATAGTTCTAAGCCTTTCTGCATTACTGGTTCTACAATCATCTTTTTTATCTCTTCTTTCCTTATTCCTGTTCTTTCAGATAACAAATTCAGTACACGTTGAACTTTCTGTTTTCTCTTTAATTCTATAATCTTCTGTTCTCTTTCATTTTTCTCAACTCTTCTTAATGAAAGGTCTACTTGACGTAGATGCGGGTTTGTCCTCAGTATCTTGAAGACTTCTTTCTGTCCTTCTCTTAAATAGTCTCGAATATTTCTTATCCATTTAAGAGAGATTTCAGATATGTGTATGAAGCCCTCCCATCCAGGATAATCCACTAACTCTACGTATGCTCCGAATCTCTCAATCTCTTTAACTACACCTACAACTACTTCTCCAATAGATGGTGCTTCTTTCTCAACAAATTCAGCCATAGTCCTCTGATTTTCTTATTCTACTCATACTACCTTATATATTATATCTTCATCTAGACGTTCTAGATGGTACTGTCAAGTTGGTATTATCTCCCATCCTCTTATTTTGAGTATGTTGTGTAGTATTGCTATTGCTTTTACTATCTCTTCCATATTTTTCACAATCTCTATGTCTATGTTATTGTAAAACTTCTTGAAGCATTAGTTAAACAGAGTCCAATATCTATACCAATACTGAGAGAAATAGTATTAAGAAGGAGGAGTTTAAAGAATTTATAGAGAAGAGCGGTAAAAGCCGTGAAGCCAGCGGGTTAATCAGTCATCGTCCAGTGGAAACATATGTTTCCACTGGGTTGGAAAGCTATCGCCCCAGGCTTCACGGCTACTACAGCTCATCAGCCAGCCCTCATCCTTACCACTTTTCCCCATTTTTAGAAACTCATGAATCTATTTTATAGTCTAATTTTCAAGTTCATCTATAATTCCTAGAGATTTTTCAGTTCTAACCTGAATAGGATGATAATGTAGTAATAGAAGTTTATTTAAGAATTAGTGAAGCTTTTAGATTGATGTAAGAAAGTTGAAGAGTAAGTTATCCATAGCTTTCCAGCACCTTTCCAAGTATCTTTGCTTTTCCTCCGCTTGGCTTAGCTAGAATGGCTCCACATACTTGGCATGTAACTTCAATCTTTGCGTGGTCGAAGACTGTCTGCCTATGTCCACACTCATTACATTGAACCAGTAGGAATGCCGACCTAGGCTTTGGTATAAGCTTAGACCATTCAGTCTCCAATACGCCCACCTCACTCTATCAGACTCCAATAGATAGGTAGTTAAAAAGAATATCCTCTCTCTATCCATTGATAATTATTCTAGATTTGAAATAACTAAAGTTTAAATCGTTCCACTTTGATCGCTATCCTCTTAGCAGGAGTAATCAATTATCTTTTCTATGTTTATGCTAGTGTAGAAGCTTTTGATGGTTTAACAAAGTTAGTTTGGGGTTCTCAGAATGTATACACTTATGGTGGCCGCTTCCATAGTGGGTGGATGGACTAAGATAAAGAATTCGCTCAAGTTTAATAAGGAAATACTCTCCCTATACATTGTTGCACCATGCATATGTTTCCTAGCATTCCTAATCTACTTCTCTATAATCTATTTGATAGGCAGTTTCACCTACGGCTACCTTGAAAGACTGTTCAGTCGGAATTCGACTGACACTCCATTATTCATTGTGTATACATTCTTTAATGCATATGTGGCTGCAATATCCTTGAATGCTTTATATGCTTTAGGTGAAGAAGCTAGGTGGGTTTCCTTCAAGAAAAATTTGAATCCCTAGGTTTAAGTTTCATAAAAGCTTCATTAATGATCGCCGTCATATGGGTATATGGCATGCATCTACAATAATACTTCTAGGATACAATTATCCTGAAAATAGATTAGTTGGAGCGTTCTTATTTACATTATTTACAGCGGCAGCTTCAATCCCTCATTCTTATGTTGGGAAAATCTCTTCAAGTATTCTCCCTGCAGCTTCTCTCCACGGTGCAGTTAATGCTCTATGAGGTTTAACAATAGTAATAACTGATCTCCCAAGAGAATCAGCAGGACTTGGACCAATAGCTATTACATCGTGGACTTTAGTGTCAGTTATAGTACTTTCAATACATTATGCAAGGAGCAAGAACAAGTTAAATATCTTCCATTAACTCTTACATAAAACATTCATCGCTTTAGAGAAGTCTCCCACTTTTGAGCTGAAATGTAATGTGAATAATATATTCGTAAGGGTTAGGATTCCTATCAATAGTGTGGTATAGTAATCTAGGTTGATCAAGGAATATGTAAGAGATACTAATGGACATAACATGGAGGCCAAAGCTCCGGAAATGTACATAATCGCTATCCTTTGCTTTGATACTTTCCTCAAAGATGCTCTATCAATCTTTATCCCGAGAACTGGAATGAATCTGAAAATATGTGATATAATAGGTAATTCGAGTTTTATGAGACCGGAGCGACCGACATAATAGTATAGGAAATTTATGTTAAGTATTTTTCCGACAATGTAGTGAGCTATACAGTGAGAGAAGTACCAGAAGCAGAACCATGAGAAAAGCAATGCTAAAAGTTTGAAGACATAGTATGGAATCAAGTCAACTGAGAAGAGAATTATTAGCCCTAGAATGATACCAGTGACTTCTATGGTATTCCCAATCCATAAATCTATCTTTCGTCTATGAAGAAGGGATGAGATCTCTTCCGGCGTCATTTTTCTTAAAATATTTGATAGTACTCCTCAATTAAATCTTCCATAACATTTTATTTCTTACTTTGCCCTCTCTTCTTCAACTATTGTTATGCTTTGTTCTCTCATGTAGGATAGAAGATAATTTGGTCCACCTACACCTTTCCCTGTGGCACCACTAGCTTTCCAGCCTACAAATGTTTGTGCTCCTGGCCATGCACCCGTCGTAGCTCCACCTCTCCTGTTAACATATACTACACCGAATTCTATGTTTTTCAAGAAGTATTCTACTTCAGTAGGGTCTTCTGAGAATATTCCAGCTGTAAGTCCGTAATCTGTGTTATTAGCTTCCTTTAATGCCTCGTCTAGACTATCAAACATATCCAGTATAAGTATTGGGACGAATAGTTCTCGACTGTATAATTCATGCCCTCTCTTCAATCCGGTTATTATCGTTGGCTCGACATAGAAGCCTTTGCCATATTCTCCATCTCTTAGAACACGGCCTCCATAAAGTATTCTTCCACCATCTCTTCTAGCCATCTCGATATAGTTCATAAAACTCTCTAATGCTCTCTTATTTATGATGGGTCCGATGAATGTACTGCGTTTGCGTGGATCACCAACTTCCAGTTTCTTGGTTTCTTCAATCAATCTCTTAATAAATTTTTCAGAAATGTCTCTCTGAACATAGACTCTCGAAGTAGCTGAACATTTCTGCCCACCATATCCGAAAGCTCCTCTAATGATTCCTTGTACAGCTTTTTCTACATCTGCTTTACTAGTAACAATTACAGGGTTTTTGCTACCCATCTCTAATACAATCGGTTTAGGATATGATTGAGAAGAATTAAACCTCCTATATAGACGCATCCCAACATCTCTTGAACCTGTAAAAGCTATACCTGCAACTTTCTCATTCGTAACTACTTCATCTTCAAAAACATCTCCCGGACCTGTCACGTAATTCAGGACACCTGGTGGAACGCCTGCATCGATAAAGACTCCGTAGAGTAGTAGTCCAGGCAAGGGTGCTTCGCTTGTAGGCTTGAAAACTACTGTGTTACCAGTTATTAATGCTCCCTGGATCATTCCGTTAGCTAACATGAATGGGAAATTGAATGGAGAGATTATAACCCATGCACCATAGGGTTTACAAACCATTCTACATCTTTCTCCTGGACCGCCTGGTCCAAGCTCTTTCTCATATCCATTATTTTCTTCCATGATCTTTGCGTAATATCTTAGAGCATCAATGGCTTCATAGCATTCAGCTAGAGCTTCAATCCTGTTCTTACCAACCTCGTATGATATGACAGCTGCTATCTCGTATTTTCTTTCATCAATCAATTCGCTAGCCCTACGCATAATTCTTATCCTCTCCCTCCAGTCTAAGTTAGCCCATTTACTAAAATTCTCGTCAGCCATGGAGATCGCTTCTCTAATATGTTCTCTACCACCTTTCTGGAAATACCCAACAATAATTGAAGTATCTATTGGGCTTCTGTCTTCAAACTCTCCATATTCCGAGAATACTTCTCTACCACCTATATACATTGGGTAACGCTTTCCAAGATACTCCTGTTCTACTTTTCTCAATGCTTTCTCAAACATGGAATGAGCATCTTCATCAGCTAACATTGTAACATAAGTTATCTTCCTTTCCTGAGACATACGGTTCAAATAAACACTAAGTATTCATCTTTATCATTCTTATCAAATTACTCAATAGTTGGTGAATCACTCTTGGCCAGAAGGGAGCCAATTTAATAATTAATCTAGAAGTTAACGTTTCGCATGCCATTATAGATTGATTTTAATGTCTTACTAAGGTTAGGCGCATAAATCTTTAAGAGATGGTCTACCTGCGTCATAACTGAGAATAGTGAAGAAGATTACAGCAGGGATCCTAGCGGTCGTAGGAGGCCTCACGATCTTCATAATCAAGTTTATTGCATACATCATCTCAAATTCGGTCGCCTTATTATCAGATGTTCTTGAATCAATCATTAATATCGCAGCATCAAGTATAATGCTATTCTCAATTTACGTTTCTGAGAAGCCTCCTGACGAAAGCCATCAATATGGTCATCAAAAGATTGAAGAAATATCTAGATTAATCGAAGGAATACTCATCGTCATGGCCTCGATATTCCTCATCTACACCGCGGTCAGTAGATTATTCAATCCTCCCGAATTACTGTTCCTGGATATTGCAATTACTGTGTCGATTATCGCTACAGGGCTTAACTTTGGAATAGGATATCTACTCTTAAGAGAATCAAAGATTAAATTTTCACCTGCCTTAGAAGGAGATGCTAAGCACCTATTGTCTGACGTCATGTCTTCTATAGCTATCTGGATAGGCCTCGGAATAGTACACTTTACTGGGTTCAGTTTTGTTGACCCGCTCCTAGCCATAGGTGTAGCTACATTGATCATGAAAACGGGGTTAGAGCTTGTTATAAAATCATCAAATTACCTATTAGATCCAGTATCGAGAGAAGCTGACATGAAAATACGTGAAATACTTAAACGCCATGAGCGTCTTTTTTCAGGATATCATGAACTCAAAACACGTAGAAGTGGAAACCAAATATTCTCAGAACTCCATCTAGTCCTCAATGATACTATGACTGTGAAAGAAGCACATGATATCGCTGACCTAATAGAGCAAGAAGTAAAGCAAGAGTTACCACACCTAACATTGACAATACATGTTGAGCCAGAGTCAGAAAAACAGTCTGCGCAAACTATTAAAAAGATAAACGACTAACATTGTCTAAAGAAGTAAGATAAGTATGAAGATGAAATTAAATTGATTACTGTTTTGAAAAATTGCATATTATTGGTTTAACTAGTTTTACTAAGTCTTCTGACTTCATGCTTATGGAGACTGTGTGTAGACCTGCGTTAAAGTTTACCCAAAGATTCTCGAGAACAGACTTATCGAGATATGTTGGAAGATTGTATAGATTCCCGAATGGATGTACTGACCCAGCTTCACATCCTGTAACTTCTAAAACTTCGCTAGGTGAAGCAAGCTTAAGCTTCTTAACACCGACAAACCTCGTAAGCTTATCCAGATCAATCTTCCTATCAGCTGCCACTAAACCTAATATGAATTTTCCCTCATTTGTTTTGAGAACCATAGCTTTGACTCCGGTCTTTAATTCTACGCCTCTAACTCTAGCAGCTTGCTCAGATGTATAAACAGGTTCATGCTCGTATACTTTATACTCTATCTTATGTTCTTCAAGAAAATTCTTTAGCTTGTAGAATTCATAAACACCCATGTCGACTAGATATAAGATGAAAACTGTCAGAAATAAGTATTAAGAATTACAGAAGGTTTTATCGCATCTCGCTACTATTTTGGACATGTATTCTACTTAATTTCCCAGCCTAGAAGTGCTAGATCAAAGTCCGTGATGAGACCCAATAGTTTATTGTCGGAATCTACGACGGGTATTCTTCTCAGATGTTTATTCTTCATGATTTTTACGACATCCAATACTGTTGATGTTGGACTGCATGCAACAGGATTTCTAGTCATTATATCTTCAACCTTAAGCTTAGCCAATTCTACTTTACTCGTTAATGCCTTGGTAACAATATCTCTGAAAGTAATCAATCCTTGCAGTACTCCATCAGAGTCAACAACTGGGAGACATTCAACATCGTATTCAACCATCTTTTTGATAGCTTCTTCAACGGTATGTCCTAGTCTAACCGTAACCAAGTTTTTAGTCATGACCTCCTTGACAAGAATATTAGCAGTTTCCAATCTAACCATTTCCACGCCTCTTACCATTTATAACCTGAGATACAATTTAAACATGAAGAGATAGTTTGTACAGAGTAATACTATGCCTCTATCACATCTTTTAAGAGTGGACTAGAACTCATAGTTTCTTTTCTACATGATGGGAATCGTAGATAGTTTTTTAAGATGTGGATTTTATCTGAAAATCGACCACAAACTTCATATTTTTATAGATAGAGTTTTTTCTCAAGATTTGCTAATCTCCTAAAAGCTTTTAGTTTCTCTTCTTTATCTATGTCAGCCGATTCAAGAATAGAATTCAAGATTTTTATTGATTCCTCCATTCTCTTCTTGGAGACTGGATACGGTACGCCGTCTTTTCCACCATGAGCAAATGTAAATCTTATAGGGTCTCTCCAGTCAATCTTGACCCCGTAGACAAGTGTAGCGATTAAGGCTAAAGCTCTTAGAGTCGATGGCCCCACGCCTTCGATCTGGATCAATTCTTCATAATCTCTAGGTTTTATATCATATGCTCTTCTTACAGCTTCCCAATTTATCTTCCTAGGCATGTAGAGATGTGGAGGAAAATGTACTTCAAATTCTAAATCTATCCAACGTGTTAAAGTCTCCTGTTTATTCAATATGAGGTTTAGTAGTCTAATTAGTCTTGAAGGGTTTTCAGAGACCAAGTCTACTGAGAGTTTCCTAGCTTCTCTACTTTTACTAGATGTTAAGTTGAGAACTGTTTTCTCTACTCTGTCTCCAGCTATCCCGCTGTGGGGTTCTTCTACAAAGCTTTCAAGAGTCTTGCTTATCCAGTGATATCTCCGAGCATATTTATTGGATGTATTCATTCCCTGCTGTACTACTGTCCAATCTCCATCTTCGGTAAATACTATTGTGTGATGATATATATTATATCCATCTTGGAGAACTGCATTATCTACTTTTGCTGAAAGCTTGCTAGCTCTCATTAGCTGAATCTTCAATTCTTCAGGTATCTTGGCTTCACTGATCATTTGTGGGGTCCTTACACCCATTGCTCCCTTACCTCCAGCAACTCCGATTCCATGCGTATCCAATCTAATTGATTCTCTCAATGCTCCCATAACTACTGTTGTTAAACCACTGGAATGCCAGTCAAATCCTAAGACGCATCCGAATGCTTGAAACCAGTAGGGGTCACCAATTCTTACAATTACTTCTCTTCTTCCAAGCTCTTCAACCATAACTTTGATTATAGCGTTAGCGAGGTCTTTCATTCTAGCCATTAACCATGGTGGTACATGACCTGAGTGAAGCGGTAGATCAGCAGTTCCACTGAGGCTCAAAGTCTCCCTATATTATCAACGTGAACGGTAATAATTAATTATTACTACTGTGGTGATTTATGCAATGCATATACTTTATGTTAATGTTGAAGCATTAAGATTTATCTTCTAAAAGAAGCGGATTATAATCGGGGGTATTGAAGCCGTGCAGTGGGATATATTCGTTATATCTTCTCTTTCAATCTTGTCAGGAGTAGTGGGTGTTCTCATAGCAGTTATCCTGTATTATTTTGTTCAGAAGTATCCTAAGGGTTCAGAGAAGATGATTGAAGTCTGGAATGCAATCAGAGAAGGGGCTAAAGCCTACATGTCTAAACAGATAAAGACTATTATGTCTTTCACGATTGGTTTATCTATTATCGTATTGTTAATGATATACGTTATCTACACTGTCAGCATGAAGATACCTTCTGAAATTGCTTTGAAAGAAGCAATTCTCACAGCAGTATCCGTCCTCATTGGAGGAGCATCATCAATAGTGGCCGCTTTCTTCAGTATGGATGCATCAACTAGAACGAATGTAAGAGTAACGGAGGCAGGTAAGAAGAGTAGCTTGGAGGCATTAAAGGTATCCATACTAGGTGGAGGAGTCTTAGGATTCATAGTATATAGTCTCAGTCTACTCGGTCTATCAATACTCTTCTTACTGTATAGTATGATCGGCGGAGGTTATCCTGAAGAAATCGAGTTTAGAATGGCGTTAGATGCTTTAGCCGGCTTCGCATTCGGCGCAAGCCTCTCAGCATTATTCGCCCAGCTGGGTGGTGGAATATATACGAAAGCTGCAGATATAGGAGCAGACTTAGTTGGAAAGATAGAAGCAGGAATACCTGAAGACGATCCTAGAAATCCCGCGGTTATAGCTGACCAAGTAGGAGATAATGTGGGAGACTGTGCAGGTAGAGGTGCAGATATCTTTGAATCGGTTACCGCTGAAACACTTGGAGGAATGATTATCGGTTGGGTGTTGTATGTTTTAACAGGTCAACCATTATTCATGGTTCTTCCACTAGCTATAGGTGCTGTCGGTGTAATATCTACTATCGCAGGAGTAATTGGGATACTCTCTTACAGAAAGTTCAGAGAAGCTTTCGAGCCTTTCGCATTCGGCATTGTCGTTTCCGCAATTATCTCAATCCTAACATACGCTCTTGTAGTTTACATATTATTCCCACAACAGTGGCATTACATGCTTGCAGCTGGAGCAGCTGGAATAATCGGAGCTACTCTCGTAGTACTCTCAACTAACAGATACACAGGTGTAAGATCTAAACTTGTGCAAGAAGTTGCTCATGCAGCTCAGAGTGGTCCAGCAATAAACATACTTTCAGGTTTATCAGTGGGATTGAGAGCTGTAGCTGAACCTATTATAATCATAGCTGCAGCTTTAGGTATAGCTTTCTATGCCGGGAAGAGTATGCCGCTACCTGGTGTTGCGGATGGATGGTTGATAGATTTTGTGAAAGGAGTTTTTGGAACAGCTTTAGCTACTAGAGGGATGCTCTCTCTTGCTGGAACTATCATGACTTTAGATGGTGCAGGTCCGATTGCAGACAATGCTGGAGGAATCGCTGAGATGGCGGGGTTAGAAGAAAAAGTTAGAGCTAACCTAGACCCTCTAGATGCGGTCGGCAACACTACGAAGGCTTTAACGAAAGGCTACGCTATGGCCTCAGCAACTATTGCTACTCTACTCCTATTCCAAGCATTTATTCAAGATTATGTTGCTCGTCAAGTAGGGATTTTCGAGTTAAGTGCTTCTACACTGGTGAGAAGTATGCAGGAATTCATAGATTATATTATTTTATTGAAACCTGATATTATCATTTCTGTTCTTATAGGTGCTCTGCTTCCATACCTCTTTTCAGGCATCGCGTTAAAAGCAGTTTCAAAAGCTGCATTCCAGATGGTTGAAGAAGTGAGAAGACAGTTTAGAGAGATACCTGGCATCCTCAATGGAAACGCTAAACCAGACTATTATCGCGCCGTCTCGATAAGTACTGAATATGCTTTGAAGAGTATGGCTACTCCTGCTCTCCTAATAATAATAACTCCATTGATAGTTGGCGTTCTATTCGGTGGACCAGGTATAGGAGCTCTAGTCATAGGAGCGACAGCTTCTACAATACCATTAGCTATAATGATGATGTGGGGTGGGGCTACGTGGGATAATGCTAAGAAGTTTATTGAGGCGGGAAATCTTGGAGGTAAACGATCACCTGCACATCAAGCAGCAGTAGTAGGAGACACTGTAGGCGACCCACTAAAAGATACTGTAGGACCATCACTCCACATACTGATAAAACTTCTAAACACGATCTCGCTAGTATTCATTCCACTCTACTTCCTATGGATACTTCACGGCGTTATATAATAGATAAGATAATGTCGAAATTTCTTTCTACACATTCTTCTAGAAATACTCATATACTACTCAAAACATCCTATAAATAATGAGTTTTCTCGAAGAAATTCGAGAAGAACCACCGCATATTTTTTCTAGAATAGAATTTAAGATTCTAGATTACTTGAATAAGTGTCCATGGGGGGCCACAGTCTACGATATTGCTAGAGAAGTAAAATGCTCTTTCAAATCTCTCTATAGCGTCTTGAGAGTACTGGAAAAAAATGATTGGATTGCTGTCGTTAAAGAAAAAAACGGAGGTATTGGAAGACCACGGAACAAATACGTTCTCAGACAGAGTCTAAGAAGTATCCTAAAAGAATTGGAAGACTGTGGATGTGAAGTTAAGGATGGAAGAATCAAGTTCCTAAACCTCAGCAGGATAACTTACCCATATTCTCTCACGATGTTTAAGAGGACAATAATTAGACTAAAATATGGTGAATGCCTGTTAATACTGCTTGAAAACAATATTAATTACTTAGAGTTCATAGAAACAGCGTATAGAAAAGATCTAAGACTTCTAGACATCTCTTTCAAAGATGATGGCATAAGGATTGTCTTCAAAAAGATCTAATCATTCATTAACTAGAATCTCCTCTTAAAATTCTGAAGCATGAGGAAAAATTAAATATTTAGAGACCTAGTAAGATATTGTTGAAACTATGAGTAAATCATTTGGAGATAATTTATTAAAGAATCTCTCGATAGAGATTACTAAGCTTGTAGAGGAGCTCTCTGAAAGTGTTGCCAGCGTGGTGACTACTTCATTAACTATGGATGCTTTTCTAAGGGTTACACCAGTTAGAGGTGTAGGGTCAGCGTTCATAATCTCCGAGAATGGATACCTTGTAACTAATAGCCATGTTGTGGCCAATGCAGAATATATTAGGCTCTTAATTGGAGACCAGATTCTAGAGGCTAAGATAGCATCACTCGACCCTTCAAGGGATATAGCATTGTTGAAAACTGATCCTGGAAGATTTAAGGCCATCAAGTTAGGAGATTCCGATAAAGTAAGCATCGGTGAACTTGTACTAGCTATAGGTAGCCCCCTTGGTCTGCCTGGTCCAAATGTTAGTTTAGGTGTTGTAAGCGCTAAAGGCAGGGTAATTGAAGGTGAAGAATTCATACTAGAAGACTTGATACAAACAGATGCAGCAATTAATCCAGGAAATAGTGGTGGCCCACTAATTAATATGGATGGTGAAGTTGTAGGAGTTACGACAGCCATAATACCGTTTGCGCAAGGTATAGGGTTCGCCATCCCGATAAACACTGTTAAACGTTTTATTGAAATGATCTCTAAATATGGTAGACCTATTAGAGCTTTCATCGGAGTTATCACGGCACCATTGAATGAACAGATAGCTAGATACTATGGGTTACCCGTCCGTGAAGGACTAGTCGTTCTAAGAGTATTGAGAGGAAGCCCAGCACATGAATATGGCATAACTGAAGGAGATATTATCACGCATGTAGAACAGCATAAACTTAAGAATGTAAGTGAGTTAAGAAGGATAATAGAGGAATCAGTAGAATATGGTAAAGTTAAGTTGAGGATTTTTAGAGGGCGGAGAGAATTAGAAGTAGAGGTACCCATAGCTATTGAGAGTGTTGAATAGTGAATGTCTCTGATTTCTACTTGTTAGCGGTTGCCTATGGTGAGTAATCTTAATAGCCTTAACTGGACATGCTGCTTCACATACCATACAGAATATGCAATCCTGTTCTCTTACAGGGTCAGACTTGTCTGCCCGATATTTTTCATAAAGCTCACCGCTTAGAGGCCAGAGATCATTACCGCTCCCTTTCTTACCTGGGTTTAGAGCCCATTCAAAAAACATCCACTGGACACACATCCATACATGCTCCATCCGCTATACGACAATCCCAGTCTACTGCAACCTGGATACCATGTATTCCCAGCTTCGTAGGATATGGCTTACCTTCTGCATCTAACCTTTGGATACCTTCAGCTCTCACGTCATGACCTTGATGCTTCCCCGTCAACGGGTACTCATTTGACTTGCTTAGAAAATCAACATCGATCGGCTTTGGTTTAAAATCTACAGGTCTAACCATGAGCATAAATTTCGTTCAGAGGGATATTAATCTACAAGAAGAGTTAAGCCAGCTGTAATAGAGTAATGAATCTTTTATTAAATCGCTTTTAGACAACATCGTTATTTCTAATTTCCTCTTAGAGCATTTAATACAAGCTTTTTTTGGGAAGTAAAAAGATTTAAGCTGGAGGAAGCGATCTATGCATGTGGAATAATGAGAAATGAGTTAGATTGTCATAGGTGCTCCCATTTCACAGTTCATCCAAATTACCCCTATCTAGTAGTTTGCTTAGAGAAGCAACAGATTGTTAGTCAACCGAGAGAAGTTTGTAAAAACTATGTAGAGAAGACGTGGGAAAGTCTTCTTGAAAGATTATCTGAAACAGGATTCCTGTATTGCGCTGAATGTGGTAAACCGATATTCAACCATGAAGAACTAGCTAAGCATAAAGCTGAACTCATCCCACTAGAATACTTCACGGATGAAGTAGCATACGAAGAAGCATACTCAGCGGATTAGTAGATAAAACATCACTAAGATCACACTATGTAATATCTTATGGCCGAGTATGGGAAAAAAGTTATTTAGAAAGACTTGAAAAGAGAATAATGTGTTCAATAGGTTATCAATAATTATTGGAGGCCCTCAGGGGGCTGGTCTGGAAACAAGCGCACAAATACTTACCTACTCTCTGGCATACCTAAAGTATGGAGTTATATCAGATAGAGAATATTTCTCGAACATCAAAGGGAGGCATAGCTATGTTCATTTCCTAATCTCTTCACAAGAACTTCCCACTTCATTGACTTATCCAGTTCAGCTGGTTGCAGCACTAGACCATGAAACAATCTTTACACATTTCGACGCTCTACAAGAGAAGGGAGTACTCGTATACGATGTCTGGGCTGAGGAGAAAACTCTTGACACGACTCCAAGCATGGAGGAAGACTTAAAGAATAGACTCCGGGAAAAATTCAATAAATTCGGGATAGACGGCTCCATCAAGTCTCTGGTTAAACACATTTCAGAAAACAACAGAATCCACTTGGTTCCATTAAACTATTCTGAGATAGTTAATGAGATTGCCAAAAAGCTTACTCTTTCAGCTTCTCAAGCTGCAAGGTACGTGAGCTCCATAATTATTGGAGCAGTAGCAGGGTTGTTAAACTTAAAGAAAAAAGCTATAGAATATTCTTTGATTAGACGGTTCCATGATAGACCCGAACTCGTAGAGCAGAATAAAAGCATCATAGAATCGGTCTACAATATAATATCTGCTGAACACGGCCCAATTCTAGAACTTGCTCCATCAAGTTTAAACAATGAAGAATTAATGATAGTTAGTGGAAACGATATAGTGTCCATGGCTAAGATTGTAGGTGGAGTAAGGTTTCAGAGTTATTACCCGATAACACCTGCAGCAGATGAGAGCTTTACGATTGAATCTTATGAAAGATTAGAAGTAGACGGGTCAAAGATAGGGTCAGTCATCGTCCTACAGACCGAGGACGAAATAGCTGCAATAACTTCAGCAATAGGTGCTGCTCTTACAGGTGTTAGAGCTTCAACATCTACTAGTGGTCCAGGTTTCAGCTTAATGGTTGAAGGATTAGGGTGGGCGGGTATGAATGAAACACCATTGGTGATTACATATTATCAGAGAGGTGGACCATCAACTGGACTGCCCACAAGAGGTAGTCAGAGCGACCTACTCTTTACAATATATGCATCTCATGGAGAATTTCCAAGAATAGTCTTGGCCTCAGGAGATCATATGGAAGCATTCTACGATACTATTGAAGCATTCAATTTAGCGGAGAAGTATCAGACCCCAGTTATACATTTACTCGACAAGTTTTTAGCAAACTCTATCACAACATTGCCTCTCCCAAGCTTGTCAGATATAGAGATCAGCAGAGGATTAATGACTAACGAAGCTGAGGACAAGTATAGAAGATTCAATCTTTCTACCCCGTTATCTCCAAGAGCTTTCATTGGCTCATCAAAAATAATGTGGTATACTGGAGACGAACATAATGAGTTTGGGCACATAGATGAAGATCCCGAGAATAGAGAAAGTATGTATAGGAAGAGAATGGAGAAATTAAAGATAGCGGATGAAGAAATACCTGAAAATAAACGTCTAAAATATTATGGTCCTGAAGATGCTGAGGTGCTACTGGTTGGATGGGGTTTTGTTAAAGGAGTAGCATTGGATGCATTGAAGATTCTCGCTAACCATGGTATAAAAACGGCATACCTCCACCTAAGAATGTTTTCACCATTCCCGTCAAAGACGACTCAAGAAATACTTCGAAGATTCAACAAGTCAAAAATAATTGCTGTTGAACATAACTACCTTTCTCAAGCTGCTAAGGTTATTCTACTTAATACGGGCATCAAGATTACGAAAGAAATCGTAAAGTATACTGGTAGACCAATATATCTAAACGAGTTAGTAGATGGTGTATCAAGAATATTGAGGGGTGAGGACAGGGTGGTGTTAAAGTATGGTCCGTAAAGCATCTGAGTATCAAAGTGATGTTTGGAACGATTGGTGTCCTGGATGCGGAGACTTCGGGATAGTTGCAGCTATGTATCGTGCCTTCTCTGAACTAGACTTGCCGCCTGAGAAGACAGTCATTGTAAGCGGTATTGGCTGTTCAGGCAAGACCCCCCACTTCGTTAACGTCAACGGGGTTCACACACTTCATGGAAGAGCAATACCTTTTGCTACAGGAATAAAGCTTGCAAATCCAGACTTAACAGTCATAGTAAATGGAGGTGACGGAGACCTCCTTGGAATAGGAGCTGGACACTTCGTAGCACTGGGAAGAAGAAACATTGATTTAACAATTATTCTACATGATAATACAGTTTACGGATTAACGAAGGGTCAAGCTTCACCAACGTTGAAGCGTGGGTTGAGACCTAAGTCTCTACCTAAACCAAACATACAGGATGCAGTTAACCCGATAAGCCTAGCTCTAGCTTCAGGATTTACATTCATAGCAAGAGGATACTCTATGATGACTGAGCACTTGAAAGAATTAATCAAGAAAGCTATACAGCATAAAGGAGCTGCATTGATAGATGTTCTACAACCCTGCGTAACCTACGACAACATACACACAGTAGAATACTATAAGAAGAGAGTATACAAACTTGAAGATACTGGATGGAACCCTATTGTAGAGAAGATCGAAGAAAGAGATGACAAAATTATTAAAGCATGGATGAAGTCACAAGAATATGATGAAAAGATCCCGATAGGGGTTTTCTACCAAGACCCTCATACTCCAACCTTCGAAGAAAGAATAAAAGAGAGAATACCGTCGTATCACGTTACGCCACCAGCAAGGCAGAAAATCGAAAGAGAGGGAAAACCAATTATCGATGAGGAAGTCTTTAGAAAAGTCTTTTCATACTACATCGTGAAAACTGAGTAGAGTTATACTCCATCTAACTCATGAACCCTATGAATAGGCATAGTTTTTCTATCTAACAATAATAACTGGTTTCTCTATAAGGCTTCTAATCTTATCTACAATTCTATCATGATCTTTCTGATTATAGCCTATAACTATGTATTCAGCTTTGCTTGATTCCCTCATTAGTGAAGGCAGTAAGTCTCCTACTTCATGTATTGATTTTACTTTCACGTTCCTTTCATCTGCCATGTCCTTTATTCTTTCTAGAAAATAGTTTGCTTTCCTCAATTCATCATAGAAGCTTTTGTTGGAGAATGAGTAGATCAGGGTTGTATGATCTCCTACGCCTTTCCTAATGCTCGGCGTAACCATTTCTTCCACCATCCTATTCTTGAATGGATACATCACCACTAAATCTAGTCTCCTAGAAGAAGCTATGTTAATGGCTGTTTCCACAGCTTTCATTCCATCAGATAAGTCGAGGATAAGGAGGAGAACGTATCTCCCGGTCAACTTCTCTCTGTCTACCAATCATAAGATGTTCGGGGAGATAATATAAAGTTTAACACAGTTTTCTGTATAAGAGCCCTATCACGAGTCTGCCTAAAGCTGTAATGAGGTATAGGAATGCTAGAGCATGAAACAATGTCCATGAGTTTTGAAGCAATTCTAAAGCATATCCTGCTATTAGGGAGCCTGCAAGAAAAGCTGACCCAACTGATAGATTGTATAAAGCTGAATAGAACCCCCTCTCTTCTATTGGAGTATTCTCCAATATGTATGTTAAGGATGCAGCATCATAGTATGCGCTGAACACACCTACAAATACATGTATTGCAATCAGGTACGGTAGCTGAGGGGCCACAGCATATACCAGTGGAGTAAACGCCATGAGAGAACTGGTTAACGATAGGATTCTAGGAATGTTAAGCATGTTAAAGTAGTTTCTAAGTAGGGCCAATCCGAATACAGCTGATAGTCCATACACGACGTCTAGAATGCTTATCTCGAAAAGTGTTAAATTAGATACTTTAGTCAGTGTAATAGTGAATAGTGGCCAAGCCATTGAGAGAAAGAAACCAAACCCTGTTGAGAGAAGTACGAAGTTGAGAAACTTCGAAGAGGTACTAAACTTAAAACACTTAAGTGACGTCAACTTACTATTCGTGTAATCTGTTTCTAGTTTTTTGCAGAATATCCAAATAATCACAGTTCCCAAGATACCAGACATAGCTGCTATCAAGAAGCCTATTGTGAAACCGTTCAAACCTAGATGCGATGTCAAGCCAACAGTAAGTGTCGCTGTAATCCATCCAGCGTAATTTAGAGAGTTTACATTTTCAGAAAATCTACGCCATCTTTCCCGATCTACGGCCTGCGATGAATAAGCAATGAATGCAGGGATAGACATTGATCCGATTATCGAATGTAGAATTACCAGGAAGATAAAGATTGAAGAGGATCTTGTAAATAGCAAGATGATGAAGATTAAAGATGATAGAATACCGCTTAAAACAATAAACAAAACATGCTGTCTTAGTTTATCGCTAACGTATCCCCAAATCAACTGAAAGAAGTTTAGTGAAAAATTAGTTAAGGCATATAGTAACCCTATCTCAATAGGTGAAGCTCCAAGCTCAACCCCATATATTGGGATAAAAGGTGAGCTCGCACCATAATGAATAGAGTCAAGTAAGGCTTTAGTGTACAGAGCAAACTCTACCTTATTATTCTTTAGTTGATTCATTTACATCACCTCAGACTGGCAAGACTAATCTCAGAAGTTTTCTAGACAGATTATAGCAAGATATTGGCAGAGACGATGTCTACTTCTATGATAGTATCTGATTCACCAATATTTAACTGAAACTTGACATAATGATGTTACAATCTTATTCTAGGGATATATGTTAGATTTTTATTGAATTCTTATAGAAAAATTCGATTTCCTTAGAAAGGATAGCTTCCCATCGTTAAAAATGTTTGATGACTTATTAATTAGAAATTTAATTGTTTGGATGAAGCTGGATGGAATTGAGTGAAGCGTTAGATAAGATTAGGAGAGCTCTTATTAACAGAGAGTTTACGATAATCGTTGGTTTATCTGAAGTATTCTATGAGGGAAGAGCTTCCTCTATCCTTGGTCTCGGGGAAAGAGTCATTATGATAAAATCTGATTACAGTGTGTTAGTTCATAGACCAACCGGTTATGAACCCACTAATTGGCAGCCACCCAATTCTAAAATAGATTTGAAAATAGATGATGATATCTTGATTATAGAAGCCAGGAGGACAAATCCATCGGAAGTATTAACTATTAAGTTTCACAAAGTCTACAATATCTTTTCTCAAAAACTAAATGATGATGCAGATTTCAGCATGTATGCAACTGAAGAAGATATGAAAAGAGCAATACTTGCTGATCCATCAATTATAGAGGCTGGTTTCAAACCTATAGAAGAAGAAAAGAAGCTTAAGCCTTCAGGATTCATTGACGTATTCGGTATAGATTCATCGGGTAGACTGACAGTTATTGAGCTAAAAAGAAGAAATGCAACAGTTGAAGACATACGTCAACTAGTTGAATATGTAAAAGGGGTGGAAAGAGAATACGGTGTTAGACCGAGAGCTATCATTGCTGCTCCGGGAGTCCAACGTTCAGCGATTAGGGAGATGAAAATAAATAATGTAGAGTTTAAGTGTCTAACTCCGAGAAAGTCGGTTGAAATTCTCGGGAAGAAACATGGATTAGATAAGTATGTTGGATCAGAATAAGGTTACTTTGGATGAAAGTATAAGTTCCTCTAGTTTGACTACCTTTTCTATCTCTTCCTTAGCTATCTCAACTGCTTCATATGCTAACGTTTTTTCATCTACATTGTCTCCTGGAATGTATTGGATAGATATTGCCAGTGGTCTATTTATTGGTCTACCTATCTGGCTTAGAAGTCTTACATATACTTCTTGTAAGCCTGGGACTTCATTATATATTCTTTCAGCAATCATTCTAGCAGATAAATTGTACAACTTGCCTACATGCGATCTCGCATTCTTCCCAGCTGTAGCTTCAAGAGACATCTGTCTATTAGGTGTTATTAGCCCATTAACTCTGTTTCCTCTACCTGTGTTTCCATCGTCTCCGCTCTCAGCAGATGTTCCAGTAACCGTAAGATATACAGAATTCTTACTAGGTATATCGGCAGTGTTCACTTGAACATTTACTTCAACATCTTTTTCTTCTGAAAGTATCTTGTATGCATGTGATTCAACTTCTTTCCTAATGTCTTCTTTGACTGATAGGTAGTGGTCAAGGTCTGGTGTTAAGTGTGCGATTAAACTGTCTGCGACTGTTATGTAGTATTTGCTTCCTATTCGTAGACCCATTACTTTGCAATCTTCACCGCTTTCAGGTATCCTTGACTTAAATTCTTTAGAATTTATCATTCTCTCTGTCTCATAGACAATCTTTTCTAGAGATGTTAAGGGGGCGTATCCTACACCGAATGAAGTGTCATTGGCCAGAGGAATGCCCTCATTATATTCAACAACGGTTTTCAAGTCAATGCTTCCAGGTCTAATCTTTGTATCTATTATTACATGTTCATCAGGTTTTAGGAATCTAAAGTTATCTCGAATAAACTTCTCAACTTCTTCTTTTATCAATTCATTGTATGGTATTTCTTCTTCTCCTACTTTTATCGTTGCTCTACCAGCTATCAGTATATAGATTGGTTCTTCGACTACTCCTCCTCCAAACCATGCTCTAGAGCTTCCGCCTACAAGTAAGCCTTTATCCAAATTATGGTGAAGTACAGACCCGTATTTTTCCTTATAGTATCTTGACAGTGCTCTACTAGCAGCTTCACATGCTGAATCAATAATATAGTCTGGGTGGCCGACGCCCTTTCGTTCCACGAACTCAGTTTGCTGAGAAGCAACAGGCAACCTATCTATTCTCTCCACTATAATCTGGGATTTCCACATCTTGGAAACCTAGATTTACGATAACAATAGACTATTTAACTTCTATTACACTATTAAACATGCAAAAAGTGGGATAGCTAAAGTTTTTCTAGAAAGGTCGAGATAGTTCATCATAGCTGCAGTGAACTGCTTTCTCTGAATAATTGTGTATATATTGTTGAGCTTACGCTCTTTCTTTACTAGTATCTCGAAACGCTCTCCCTGATTCTACTGAGGGTGGACAATCTATTTACTCTGTTGACTCAGGTATTAGCTGGATGTACATTATATTGTTTCCACGGATTAGTACTCTGGGATACATTGCTTTCCTGTCATTGTCTTGATATTCAACTGCTTTTTCTATTACGAGGTTCATGTAGCTATCGCATTCAACTACTGTACCCTCATACATTAAATCATTCTTCAATGTTACTCTGATATTTCTATTCAAGTATTTTGTGATAATCGCTAGAGGTCTTTTACCTGCTTCCATAGGTGACACCACAGTGTTCAAGAATCTTTCGTTATTTCATATTTCTAAGAAGGTTTTAAACGTTTCGTTTATAGAACATTGACAAAATATTTCAGCCCGCCATGATACTCTTAGCGAACGACAATATGTTAAGTAGAACATAAGTGTGGATAACTTATGTTTGCATTTAGTCTCGGAGATATCTTAGGAGACACTATTTTATGCCGATTAATTTCTGTATCTCGGGAGGGATTCGGATCTCTGAGAAACATATTCCGCAAACATATAAGTCTCCAGAGATCTTTTGACTCAATGTCAAGGGTGCACTACATACTGGGCATGACTTACTTGGTTCTTCTGGAGTAAATATCTGTTTACCGCATGCTTCACATTTAGTAGAGCCTACAGGGTTAAGTTTCCCACAATGAGGGCAAACCATATCTGTTGCCTTCGAGATAACTTCAATCATGGGCTTCTTTTCTTCTACAGCTTTTTCTCCTACAGGTTTCTCAACAGTCTCAATTATCTGTTCTATCTCTTTCTCAATCTCTTCAACTATGTTTTCACCTTTCGGTTTAAGAGGCGTAACCGTTTTCTCTATGGAGGGCTTCAAAATCTCTTTTTTTGGAGCAGGTCTTCTAATAATCGAGGCTGGACGAGTGTACGAATATTCGCCAGCAGGTATAGTTATCCCCGTTCTTACAGCTCTAATATAGATGAGTAGACCGACACCGCTTACTGCTGCACCTATAATTATAATGTATAGTAGATATGTGAGACCTACGTAGGATGTATCAAGGAATATTCTAACGGGATCATTTATTGGAAGAAAAGTGTAGTAAAAGACTATTCCAAGTATTAATCCTACACCTATGAAACTTAAGAGCATACCTGTTAACATTAAGGGGGTCATCTAGTAGCACCTTTTAACAAAATCATGTGTTAGGCTGTATTAAAGATTTCCTTTAAGACTTCATCGATAAAATCTTGATACTTCCTCGGTATGTTCTCGATATTCCATCTCCTCTTAAAATATCTGATTAAGTTAGTTAAATCCCTCTTCAAATAAATATTAGCCATGGGATGATCTCTCCAAATCCATTGAGGCCAATCAATCAGAATTATATCTTCAGATGGAGTAACAAGTATGTTGTAAACGCTTAAATCACTATGAACTATTCCTACTTCATATGCTCTAACAATATTGTCAAGGATCCTCGTTAAGATTTTTAGAGGATTACCAATATATTGTGCTGAAGGAATCTCTACCCCCCTAAATATTTTCGTTACAACAATATGTCTATCTCTAGCGATGGGTTCAGGTGTTGAGACACCTTTAGGGTTAAGAATTTTCAGAGCTTCAAATTCTTTTTCCGCAGCTACTATTGACGCATAAAGATATGAATGGTATTGGTGAAGAGTAGGTCTCTTCTTTTCGTACCCTCGGAAGCTTGTTCTACCTATCCTAAAGAATTTAATTGCGAGCTCTTGACCGCTTGGCGATAATCCTTCATAAACATCTGCTTCTTTCCCGACCCCCAATGGTTTTCCAATACTTTCAATAATGTTTCTCCTAACAAGATTTCTTAACGCAAGTAGATCTAAGCCATTATAATTCAATACGTATCCTTTCCGCTTTCCTCTAGGACACCACACGAGTTTATAGTAATTTAGTTTTTTCAATAATTTTTCAACACTTGACTTATCTAGTCCAGATTGTTTTTCAATTATTTCTATAGGGATTATTTCATATTTTTTAAGATTCTTCTCTATTATCCTCAGGATCTTGAAATGGTCTTCATCAAGGTTCCTGAAGACATTTCTAAGAACTTGGAAGAGTGACATCTACAATTTCCTCACACCTATCTTTACTATGTCTCCTTCGATCTCCCACTCTCTCACATATCCTCCAGCTTCTCCCTCAAGCATAATCTTAAGCTCTTGGCTTCTCGTTTCTTCTTTTATCAATTCGCTTGTAAGTTTAAGGTATTCTCTCCATTCATTGTCGGGAACCACTATATCTACAGATACGTAATCAGTAATCTGTAGATTAATTTCTTTCCTCATTGTCTGTATTCTTCTAATTACTTCTCTGGCTAGAGACAGAGCTACCAAGTCTTTCGTCTCCGTAACATCTAGATATATTACTGCAAATCTACCATCTTCTTTACGTATGTTCTCAGGGAAGACTTCCTCAAATTCAACATCGTTGCTTTCAATCTTAATCAATGTACCATCTCTGAGCATTAACTCGTATGCTCCATTATTTTCAATCTCTTCCTTCAATTTTTCAGCATCAATAACTTCTATTCTCTCAACTATCTCCTTTATCTTCTTTCCATATTTTGGTCCGAGTACGTTATATAATGGCTTAGCAACGTATCTTACTCCCGGGTATTTCTCTCCAACGTTTAGTATGTGAATTTCGATTGTGTTAAGATGCATCTTGAGGAATTCTCTAAAATTCTCAAGAGCTTTCTTGACTTTGAGACTATTCGGAGATAGATAGTATGCTTTTACAGGCCATCTAAGTTTCTTACCGGTTTTTTGTCTTAAAGCTAGTGCATCGGAAAGTGTTTGACGAATTATCTCCATTGAGTCTTCTAATTCATCATCTATCCATTCTTCATCGGGTCTAGGCCACTTCGCCATATGTACGCTTTCATAGTCTTCGCTCATCCTTAATTGTTGGTAAAGCTTCTCAGCTATGTAGGGTGTCATAGGAGCCATCAATAATATTAGCTTCTTTAAAACGTAGTAGAGAGTAGCATATACTGTGAGCTTATCCCATGTCTGTTCTTCAACCCACACTCTCCTCCTAATCGACCGAATATACAGTCTACTCAAGTCTTCGATAATGAATTCTCTTAAAGCTCTCGCAGCTGAATGGATCTCTAGCTCCTCAAGATTCCTAGTAACCATCTTTGTCAGACTATTTATTCTAGAAAGTATCCATCTATCTTCAAGCCTCATATGTTTCTCAACTTTATACACATCAATTTCTTCTGGTCTAAAATTGTCTAACTCGAAATAGGTTGTAGCAAATGAGAAAACGTTCCACAGTATATTTAGTTCTTGGGTTATCTGTTCTGCTTCTTTTGGGACGAAGTTCATGTTATCCCAAGGAGCTGATTTAGAGATTAAGTAGAGTCTTAACGGGTCCGCACCAAATCTATCCATGGCCTCCACTGCCCAGATCACGTTTCCTTTACTCTTCGACATTTTTTTACCTTCCGCATCCATAACATGTCCTTGATTCAACACAGTCTTGTAGGGTGCTTTCTCATAGAGGAGGCAGGAAGTAAATATTAATGTGTAGAACCATCCTCTAGTTTGATCTATGGCTTCTGTTATGAAGTCGTAGGGGAATAACTTCTTGAATAGTTCCTGGTTTGATAATGCGTCTATGCTTGCCGTGTGAGCCATCCCTGAATCTAGCCATGTATCCATTACGAAGATATCTCTCTTCATATATCCACTACATCTTGGACACTTAAACATTACTTGATCCACCCATGGTCTGAGAAGTCTTATCTCAGCCGGCTTGACTTCTGCTTTTAACAGTTCCTCTTTAGACCCTACTACTTTCTTTTCCCCACATTTTGTGCAGACCCAGATAGGTAGAGGTGTCCCCCAAACTTTCGTTCTACTTATACACCAGTCTTCAGCATTCTCTAACCAGTCACCGAATCTATGATAGCCAGCCCATGCAGGCTTCCATACAACTTTCTTGTTTTCTCTAATCATTATCTCTTTTATTCTATCTACTTTTATGAACCATTGTCGGCTTGATAAGTAGAGAAGTGGAGAACCGCATCTCCAACAATGTGGATAATTATGGAGTATCTTTCCTTCCCATATTAGTAGTTCCTTCTCTTTTAGGTATTCGATTATCTTTCTTCCAGCTTCACTATAGAATAGACCTGACAGTTCGCCTCCATCAGCTGTAAAATATCCAGAAGTTGATACCGGGTTGAAGATGGGTAGCCCGAGTCTTAATCCAGCCTCAAAGTCTTCAGGACCGTGTGCAGGAGCTGTATGCACGCATCCAGTTCCTTCTTCCATTGTAACGAATTCAGCGGCTATCAATGTGTGAGCTGGAGGTTTATGCTCTAAGTGTTTAGGTACTTTCTCTATTAGTGGATGTTTATATCGGAGACCGACAATTGCTGATCCTTTAAACCTACCTAAGACTTGATAATTACCTATCCCAACTTCGCTCGCGAATCTCTCAAGTAATTTTTCTGCTAAAATCCATTCTTCATTACCTACTCTTATCTTTACATAGTATTCTTCAGGGTGGATAGCTACAGCTTCATTTCCGGCTAGAGTCCATGGTGTAGTAGTCCATATCACTATGTATAGGTTCGGAGAATCTTCTAATGGGAATTTTACGTATATTGAGGGATCTTCAACTTCCTCATATCCTTGCGCTACTTCATGGCTACTTAAAGGGGTTTCACATCTTGGACAATATGGGACAACCTTGAAACTTTCAATGAGATCTCCCTTCTCATATGCTTGCTTAATGAACCACCATACATGCTCTATATACTTCTCCTTTCTCGTTTCATAAGCATTATCATAATCTAGCCAAACTGCAAGTCTTTCAGAAGCTTCTCTCCAATGCTTTATGTAGTAATCAACTAGCTTGTTTGCTTCTTCAACAAATCTATCTAACCCATAGTTTTCTACATCTTTCTTACTTGTGAATCCAAGCTTTTTCTCAACTTCCAGCTCAGTCGGCAGACCGAGGCAATCCCATCCTCCTCTCCTCCATACATCTAGACCCTTCATTCCATGAAATCTCAAGATCATATCTTTGTAGACTCTACCACGGGCATGACCTACATGCATGTAACCGTTAGCGGTTGGAGGACCTTCAAGGAAAGCAAAAATGGGTGCACCTTTATTCATTTGGAAAACTTTCTCGATTATTCTATTATCCCTCCACCATCTACTTATTTCTTCTTCTACTTCCCTAGGATTGTATCTACCCGTCAAAGCCATTCTCCATCACTCTCTCTAACTACTATAAGTATATAGTATATTCTATCAATAAACCATTGTGGAGTTAAAACTAGTGAATTTGGTGGAGCATCATCCACGTTTATGCAGAATTCGACGAGAATTTAAATATTATTTTGAAATGCTACATTATTGCTTCATCTAAGTATTTTCCACATTGGCATCCTCTCTTCTCAGGTATTCTCGGAATAACCTTCTCCAGAAGCTTCCTAACTTTTTCAACATTCTCCTTCATAGTCTTCACTACTTCTTCAGCGCTTACAGGTCTCTCAGCCCATACATCATAGTCTGTTATCATAGCTATAGTTAGATAGCACATTCTTACCTCTCTAGCTAGGTTAACTTCAGGGATGAGAGTCATACCTATTATGTGAGCTCCCCAACTTCTATAGAGTCTCGACTCAGCTCTAGTAGAGAATCTTGGCCCCTGGATACAGATATATGTTCCACCTTTATGTATGGGTAGGTTTAGAGAGATGGCTGTATCATAGACTATGTCTGTCAATTCGGGACAGAATGGGTCAGCCATACTTATATGTGCTACTTGACCGCCGTCATAGAAAGTACCAGGTCGACCCCAAGTCCTATCAATATACTGGTCTGGGAGAACGAGTTCTCCCGGTTTAAACTCTTCTTGGAGACTGCCTACAGCGCTTGGAGCAAGGATCCTTTCTACTTCAAGTTCTTTGAGAGCCCAGATATTCGCTCTGTAGTTTATAGCATGTGGCGGTATAGTGTGTCCTTCACCATGTCTTGGAATGAATGCTATCCTTATCCCAGAGTATTCACCTATAGTTATATGGGAGCTGGGAGAACCGTATGGTGTGTAAACCTTTATCTTCTGAGCATTCTTTAGAAGACCTGGATCGTATATTCCTGAACCCCCAATTAATCCTATTCTACATTTCCTATATTCAACCATGATAGCTCACAGATTACTGTGAAATCGCTTTTAGATAAATATAAATATTATAGAGCATGATTACATAATTTTAACAATTTCCTTGAAAGACATTTTTGTAAACCCTCTAATTTCTTCACCCCTAGCAGTAGTGTTGTATAACTTTTTATCCGACTTTGAAGAATAGATTTCAAGAAGCTTCTTTCCAATAGAGAGCTTTTTCTTCTTAACTCTAAGCCATTCCTCATCAAACTCCTTCATAGCTTTAGAATATTCTCCAACCGTGTCTCCGAAATCCATTCCGGCTAAGATAATTACGTTGAATCCTAAAGTATCGGCTAGGAATACGGCTCTATCACCATCTGTAAAACCTCCGAAATTGTAGAGAAGACCGAAAGGCTTACACTGTGTCGTTCCCAGTATTCTACCATGAAGCAATGGTACGATCTTCTCTATCTTGCCTATATTGTCTCCATGCGCGTGAACCACCATCCCTAAACAATTCTTCGATGCTTCTATCAATATATCATCACCTCCGTCAAGGTCTGTCACAACTACATCAAACTTCAATCCCTTCTCCATAAATGCTCTAGCTACCCCATCCGCAACTATAACAGTCACTCTATCAGCTATTCTTGAGTCAACAAAGTCTACAATATCCGATTTTAGTGATGGCCCTGCTCCAAAAACTACTGCGATCCTTTTACCTTTAATTCTCTCTTTTAATTCTTCTAGTGTCATAGCTTTTCCAACTAATAGTTTGTTTAATAGATGTGCTGATAAATGGTCCTGTTCTACTGAGTATCCCATCTCTTTTACAATTTCAAGATACAGTGGCTGCCATTCTTCCCAGTTCAAACTCATCATCCCTTATTCTTCAAGAAGTGATCTCGCTTCACCTACACTTATCTTAGTATAGGCTCTAATGTTTTGAGGATGAATACTCTCAATACTTTCCACTTCAACATAGATTCTTGAATTGTCTGGGAGGTTACTCCACTTCTCGATTACTTTCTTAACCACTTCTCTTAACGTATCCTCAACAAACTTCGCTGACTCTAATGAATCTGCTACTACTTTCGCTTCATCAATTCTCTTCAGGTAGGAATACAGAGGAGAACTGAAAGAAGACTTAACGATATTCAATAAATCTAATATGTTTATTTCAACGTCTTCTGGATGCTGGATAAAGACTCTAACTCTAGTTCTCTGCATGTGTGTAGTATCTATTCCTGGATAAAGGGTTTTTATAACCTCTCTTGCACAGGGACATGACGTTAATCCTTCAGACTCGACTCCTATAAACTGCAGCATCTCAATTTTTTCCGACTTTTTAGATGCTCTCACTTTTACGTAGATTTTGAATGGCTCATATGACTTAGACTTAGTGATTGGAGATTCAGCTTTATAGTATGCTTCTAGCTCAGCATCAACATATGCTTTACTAGACTCAGGATTTTCTTCAAGAAGCTTTTTCGCAATCTCTCTCCCTAAATCATCCAATTTCACTGTCTTTTCTGAATAATCTTTTATTGTCTCTAAGATAGCTTGATACAGTCTGGAGATATGTATCCCTCGTTTATTCTTAGATAAATCTATGTAGACATCGAATCTTGGGATAAGGATTAAGTCTAGTCCGCCCAAGATTATCCTGCCAGCCGGTATCTTGATGTTTTTGAATCCCACCATATCTATAGGAATAGGGACGTTGGCTTCCCAGTCTTGAACGTCTGGAATGTTAACCATTTTTCACATATTATCTATAGCTCCTAATAATAAATTAATCGTGGAAACAAAAAGATGAATATTGAGATTACTATAGGTAAGACGAGGTGTGTTGATTTGAAGATTAAGATCAATGCTGGCTCGAGAATTCACCTAGGATTCATTGATCCTTTAGGGGTTTCAGGGCGTAGATGGGGTTCCCTTGGATTATATCTTAATGAGCCAAGATTGTCTATAATATGTGAGGAGTCTGACTATATTGATGTTCATGGACCTGAGTGGTTAAAAGACATAGTTAACAGAGTCTCTAAGAGCCTAGAGATAAAAGGATTGAAAGTTAAATGCGAAGAATATATCCCTAGGCATGTAGGGCTTGGGTCAGGTACTCAAACCATTCTCTCAATAGGTTTAGCGGCCTCCAAACTTTACGGACTAGACCTATCACTAGAAGATATTGCATTGATGTTCAGTAGATGTAAGAGGTCTGGAGCAGGTTACTGGCTTTTCCAGAAGGGAGGATTAACCATAGACTCTGGGGCGGCTTCTCCTTTAAAACCTCCAACTCTCTTATTCCGGTTAGATTTCCCAAAAGAATGGAAAGTCTTGTTAGCTATTCCAAATAGTGAAGGGTTAGGATTACTAGGTCAAGCCGAAGAAGAAGGTTTTAAGAAGCTTAGTACTAGACCCGTTAAAGATGCTTCATTAACTATTTTAATGAAGCTGCTTCCATCCTTAATTGAGAAAGATTTTACTAGGTTTACTGAGTCAATAGAAGAACTCGATTTTCTTACATCAAGCTTCTTTAAGGAGATTCAGTCTGGAGCTTACCATCCAGTATCAGAGAGAGTAGTAGAATTATTTAGGAAGTCGGGGTTACGGGGCATCGGTCAAAGCTCCTGGGGGCCGACCATCTATAGTTTCATAAGAGAAGATGAAGTCGAGTCCTTAACGAGTAGGATCAAGCCTGTCGAGGGGTTCAGATATGTTCTCACGAGTGCACGAAATTATGGAGCCGAGATCACGGAGTTATAGATAAAAAAATAGTTAGGAAATTGTTTTGAATTATTATTTCGCTTTCCTTGATTTTTGGAGTATCTTCCTGAGAACGTACTTTAATATTCCTCCATGCTTGTAGTATTCGACTTCGATATTTGTATCAAGTCTCGCTACCACATTGAAGACTATCTCTGAACCATCTTCTCTTACTGCTCTAACTCTAAGCTTTTTCCTAGGATACAATCCCTCCTGAATTCCTTCTATATGGAAAACCTCTCTACCTGTTAATCCAAGAGATTTCCAGTTCTGCCCTTCCTCAAATTGGAGTGGCAGAATCCCCATGCCTACGAGGTTGCTTCTATGTATGCTCTCGAAGTTTTCTGCAATTACAGCTTTAATCCCGAGTAGATATGGTCCCTTAGCAGCCCAATCTCTAGAACTACCTGCACCATACTGTTTTCCAGCCATTACAATTATAGGGATTCCCTCTTCTCTATATTTCTTGGAGGCCTCGTATATTTTCATTATTTGACCTGAAGGAATATGGATCGTCCATCCTCCCTCTTTATCCATTGTTAGAAGATTTCTTAATCTAACATTGTCAAAGGTGCCCCTTATCATTACTTCATGGTTCCCCCTCCTTGCACCATAAGTATTGAATTCTTCAGGTTTTACTCCTCTCTCTATCAAGTATTTTCCAGCTAGGCTGTCTACAGGTATTGAGCCCGCTGGAGATATGTGGTCGGTTGTTACACGGTCGCCTAATAGTACAAGGATTCTAGCATTTCTTATATCGCTTGGCTCAGAGGGTTCGATCGCTATATCTTCGAAGAATGGTGGCTTCTGAATATAAGTAGATTTCTCATCCCAGGGGTAAAGTTCCGTCTTCTCCATCTTTATCTCTCTCCACTTCTCACTTCCAGCATATATCTTACTATATTTCTTCTTGAAATCTGAAGGATTGATCACTTTCTCAGCTACTTCTCTAATTTCATTAATTTGGGGCCATATATCTCTAAGATATACTGGCTGACCATTCGGGTCAAATCCTAGCGGTTCATTGTATAGATCGATATCAAGTCGACCAGCTATAGCGTATGCAACAACTAATAGAGGGGATGCTAGGAAGCTCCCTCTCGTTAGTGGGTGAATTCTACCTGCAAAGTTTCTATTACCGCTCAGAACGCTTACCGCATAGAATTGGTGAGATTTAATTGCGTCAGCAATCTTTGGTGGAAGAGGTCCACTATTACCTATACAGGTTGTGCATCCGAATCCTACGACATGGAATCTTAAAGCTTCAAGATACTGGAGTAGACCCGCTTTTCTAAGATACTCTACTACTACTGGGCTTCCAGGAGCGAAACTCGTCTTAACCCAAGGTTTAGTAGACAAGCCTCTCTCAACCGCCTTCTTTGCAAGGAGACCTGCACCAATCATTAACGTGGGGTTCGAGGTATTCACACAGCTTGTTATTGCAGCTATTACGACGTATCCATGTGTTAGGTCAGTTCTCACACCGTCGAACTCTAATGGAGCTCTCGAAAACAGGTCTACGCTGACTCCTCTCTTCTTTGAATCCTCAATATATTCATTTAATATCTGCATGAATCTTTCTTTAACCTTCGTCAAAGGGATCCTATCCTCTGGATTCAGCGGTCCAGCAATTGAGGGTTCTACTTCACTGAGATCTATAGTTACTACATCTATATACTCCGGCTCAGGTGATGAATCGTCTCTAAATATTCCAATCTTCTTAGAGTATTTTTCTATGAATTTTACATGCTCTAGGCTTCTACCAGTAGTTTTGAGATATTTTAATGTCTCAACATCTATTGGGAAGTATGCGGTTCTCGGACCGTATTCTGGAGACATATTTGAAATGGTTGCTCGGTCTGGTGCGGATAGCTTTGTAACACTGGGTCCAGTGAACTCGACGATCTTATCTACTAGATTCTTCTTTCTCAGTATTTCTGTGATTGTTAAGACTATGTCTGTAGCTGTTACACCTTCTTTAGGTTCTCCAACTAATCTTACTCCAATGACTTCTGGTATAGAGATATAGTATGGCTGACCAAGCATTACTGCTTCAGCTTCTATTCCTCCTACACCCCATCCAAGTACACCGAGAGATGAAACCATCGTTGTATGGGAGTCGGTACCTATAACAGTGTCTGGGAAGGCGGCAAGCTTACCGTTGAAGTCAGTTAAATGTATTACTTGTGCAAGATATTCAATATTTACTTGATGTATTATACCGAATCCTGGAGAAGCAATCTTAAGATTCTTGAACGCTTTCTCCGCCCATTTCAGGAATCTGTATCTCTCTATGTTTCTTTCAATTTCTAACTCCATGTTACGTTCGAGAGCGTAGCTTGTGCCATGGAAATCTACTTGGACTGAGTGGTCTATTATAAGATGGACAGGTACAAGAGGGTTTACTATCTTGGGGTCTCCTCCAAGCTTCTTTACAGCATCCCTCATAGCAGCAAGGTCAACTAATGCTGGGACGCCCGTAAAATCTTGAAGGATTACTCTACTTGGAAAATATGGGATCTCTCTCCCTATGTTTTCTCTCCAGTTTATTAATGCTTTTACATCTTCCTCCGTGACTATTTCTCCATCCATGTTTCTAAGGAGGTTTTCAAGTAGGACTCGGATAGAGTAAGGCATTGAATTTAGATTTACGTTCTCAATTTTTGAAGGATTCCATATCCTAGCATTTCCCTTATAAGTTCTCAATATTTCACATACAGATGAAAAACTCATCATTTCTTATTTTCACCTGGCTATCTTATATGTTTTTAACATTCACAATATTGGATGTTCTTTCTTGAATTCTTTAGAGATTTATGGTAAGAATACGGGGGTAAGATGCGGGTTTTCATAAGTTTAAAACTTTAATTAGACGTTGCAGAACCTTGGAGTGGAATGCTTTTTTCCCAGCTTGTAGAATATTATGAGAAGATTGAGGCTACGTCTAGTAGGATTGAGATGACCAATCTCCTCGTTGAATTATTGAGGAAGAGTCCTCCTGAGATCATTGATAAAATCGTCTACCTTACTATTGGAGAGATCTATCCACCTTTCACAGGGATCGAGCTTGGTGTAGCTGATAAACTAGCTTTAAGAGCTGTTAAACTAGCCTCCGGTCAATCTGATAAAGTCATAAAAGAAGAATACAGCAAGCTTGGAGATATTGGATTAGTAGGTGAAAAACTTCTCCATAAGCGTAGTCAGATAACTCTTCACATGAGAGAATTAACCGTTCAAGAAGTATACCAATCATTAGAGAAGGTTGCGAGAACCACTGGAGAGGGAGCTATGGATGCTAAAGTAAATATTCTTGTAGGCTTACTATCTTCTGCAACACCCAAAGAAGCAAAGTACATTCTCAGAATCGTCACGGGTAAACTTAGGTTGGGAGTAGCCGATATGACCATACTCGATGCTCTAGCAATTTTATACGGCGGAGGTAAAGAAGCTAGGGAACTATTTGAGAGAGCTTATAATATAACTTCAGACATAGGTTACGTAGCGAAAATCGCAGTCACTGAAGGATTAGATGGGATAAAGAATGTTAAGATAACTATTGGTAGACCTATTAGACCGATGCTTGCTGAAAGACTTTCATCGGCTGTAGAGATTCTCTCTAAGATGGGTGGAAAATGTATTGCCGAGTACAAATATGATGGGGAGAGGATGCAGATACATAAGAAGGGTAGTGAAGTAATAATATTCTCAAGAAGACAGGAGAACATTACTTCACAGTATCCAGATGTTGTAAAAATGGTTCAGGAAAACGTTCTAGCAGAAACAGCTATACTTGAATGTGAGGCCGTCGCAATCGACAGAGATACGGGAGATACTCTGCCATTCCAAGAACTCATGCATCGTAAAAGAAAACATGAGATAGAGAAAGCTATTGAAGAGTACCCTGTAAGCTTATACTTCTTCGACGTCTTATACGTTGATGGAGAAGACTTAACTCTTAAACCTCTAGAGGAGAGGAGAAGAATTCTTGAGCAAATCATTAAGACTAATGAGAGAATCAACTTAAGTAAAGCAATTTTCACTGATGACCCGGCGGAACTTGAGAGATTCTTCCATGAAGCAGTCGAAGTTGGATGCGAAGGACTTGTTGTGAAGAGTTTAGGTAAAGAAGCAATATATAGAGCCGGAGCTAGAGGCTGGCTCTGGATAAAGTATAAACGAGATTACAAGAGTGAGATGATAGATACTGTAGACCTCGTCGTTGTTGGAGCATTCCATGGAAGAGGTAGAAGAAGTGGGAAATATGGAGCTCTCCTCATGGCTGCATATGATCCTGAAAGAGACGTATTTCCATCTGTATGTAAAGTTGGAAGCGGTTTCACAGATGAAGACCTTGAAAAATTACCGACAATCTTAGAGCAGTACAGGATACCTCACAAGCATGCAAGAGTGGAGACTGGGATGGAGGCAGATGTATGGTTTGAGCCGAAACTCGTCTTAGAAATCATTGGCGCTGAAATAACATTAAGCCCTATCCATTATGCAGGATGGGGTCTAATAAAAAAGGATACAGGCTTAGCTATAAGATTCCCAAGATTTACAGGTAGATATAGATTTGACAAGAATCCAGAAGATGCTACAACTGTTAAAGAACTCATAGAAATGTATAATTCCCAGCTGAAGAAGATTACGGAGAGCGCTTCTAGCTAGAGGAAGTGATAGATATGTCTCAAGAAGATAAAGAAACAGTAAAAAACCTTGCGAGAATTAAAGAGTATCTAGAGCAGAGAATTGATGAGCTTGGTAGAGAGTTGGAAATGCTGAAACAGATTGTTGAATTAGTGGATAAGGAGCTTGTTGAGAAGAGTTTCAAGAAGCCTGCTATTCCAACAGAAGTTAAAGAGCCTTCAAGAGAAATTAGTAGAGAACCCCCTAAGGAATCATTAACCAAACCTGAAATACCTATTACGCCAGAAGTTGAAGAAGGTAGAGTAAGAATCTTGAAATCGAGGACAGGGGATACGTTAGCAACAGTCTATATTTCACCGAATGAGTTGAGATTCATTATAAACCCAAACATAAACGTTACATATGATATGAAGCCTTTCTCATCATTCTTGGTGAAGAAGGTTTTAGAGGCCATGAATAAAATGGATTTAGAGAGAGTTGAGAAAGGTAGACTTCCTCCAGGTCAGGAACTCACTTACAACATTGTTCAAGATGGTGAAAGAGTTAAAGAGATAGTGATAAGGAATTTCAGAGAAGAGTACAGGCTTAGAGAGATAGTTAATGCTATTAGGTGGACTCTAGAAACAATAGTTGAGAGACAGTCTACTCACCAATAACTGTTACAACTACTTTCCTATTTCTAGGTCTAGTATCTAGTTCAACTAAGACTACTTGCTGCCAAGTGCCTAGGATTGGTTTGCCTTCACCGATGGGTATGGAGATGCTTGGACCAAGTATTGAAGCTCTCACATGGCTATGACCATTATAGTCTCCCCATCTAAGATGATGCTTATATTCAGCATTTCTCGGAGCAATTCTCTCAAATGCATTGAAAAGGTCCTCTATCAAGCCTTCCTCATACTCTATAGTAGTTAAACCTACCGTTGAACCAATCGCAAACAGATGTAAAACGCCATTCCTTACACCAGACCTGTTTACTTGTTCCTCAATCTTCCCATTTAAATCTACAATGTCACCCTCTCCAGAAGTCTTAACATTTATCTCCCCTCGATAAACCCTCATAGCCAAAACCCAATTAAAGAGATTTCTAGAGAACATCATAAATATATCTTAGATGATAACTAACATTCATAGTGTAGAAAGCATATGAAAAGGGGGAAGAATAGATACATAATTATATCGATGCTCATATTCTGTTTACTGATACTGTTTTTAGATGTAGTTCCAGGATGTAAAGCTAGCCCGGATGTAACATTGAATGTTAAGACCATAGATGGGAAGACTTTACCAAACGCTATCGTAAAGATATATAATTCTACAAACCCTCAACAATTAATCACAGAGAAGACTACTGATTCAAAAGGGAAAGCATCACTTCCAATAAATGAGACTGCGACGTACAAACTAGTAGTAGAGTATCCGAGAGGATTTGAAGTGTATACGAATAGTAAATTTGTCTACAGTGAATTGGGGGAGAAAGAAGTCAGAGTTAATGTTTTGAGTGAATGGGTTCTAACAATATATGATAAATATGGTAGGGATGTATTGGAAAATGTTGATGTAAAGATTATTCACAGAGAGAATAATACGATAGCTTATAGTCTTAAAACAGGTAGTGATGGAAAAGTAAAGTTCACATATGTTCCACTAGGAGGGGGGCCGTCAGCCAACTATCTTGTAAATATTTCATATGCTAATAGAGTTTTTGAGAAGGATTATGAATGCTCTGAAGACGAGAAAAGCGTTAGTGTTAAACTTGACCTGTATAGAGTTGTAGTGAGAGTTTCAGATGTTTTAAACAGACCTGTTGAAGGCATAACAGCTGAAATAAGAGAAGACCTCGATGAGAAACCTATCTCATCTAGTACCTCGAATTCCACAGGTCATGCAGTATTGAAATTAGTTCCAAACGGGAAATATTACCTGATAGCTAAACTTGGAGAATACGCTGTTTATCAATCTGATGAAAAAGTGATCGAAGTATACAACAATGATAAAGAATTTTCAATAACAGCTCAAGTTGTAAAATTAAACGTTACAGTATATGATTATGATGGTGAAAGCATCATTTCACATTTGAACACTGAGCTTATCGGGCAAATAAGAGACTTGGAAAACAATAAGCTTGTGTCAGAGACTTCAACTCTAAACGGAGAATTAAAGTTCAATTATGTTCCTCTGGGAAAATTTAAGCTTACTGTCACCCTGGCAGGCATAGTTGTTTACTCTCAAGATTATGAAGTAAATTCTCAGACTGCTAAGGGAAGTGTTAAGGCTAGATTCTATGATGCTAAGCTAACGATTGACGCAAGCAGGCTTGCAAACAAAACTATAGTTAACTATTTGAAAGGCGTATTGAAGAAGGAATCCTTAGAAATACCACTAGAGTTTAAGGATGGATACGTATCTTTACAGAATATTCCATCTTATAGTGGATACCTTGTTAAACTGTATTATGGAGATGTAGAAGTCTCAGAAGGAGATATTGATATTACGAAAGATGAGGTAGAAGTCTCCATTAAGGTAAGAGGTGTAAACTTAACTATAACTACTCTCAATATCTATGATCAACCTATTCCTGCTGAAGTAAAAGTTTACCTTGAGAATGGTGATGAATACTTTACGTTTAAGACTGATAATTCAGGCTCTGCAGAAGTTGGAGAATTGTTACCGATAAATTACAAGTTTAAAGCTTATCTAATGAATGTAGAGTGTGGCGAACTAGTTGTTCAACCTCAGTCCTCCACATCATATACTATAAATCTAAGAGTGAAGAACGTGTATGTCAAACTCTACGATAAAGATAAAGAATCAGCTATCCCAGATGCTTTGATAGAATTACACACAGGTAAATCAAAGACTAGCAGTACTACGAATTCATCGGGAGTCGCATACTTTAAGAACATCCCGTTAACAAAATATTCATACACAATTTATATGTATGGTTTCAAAGTTGGAGAAGGCGAGACTGAAGTAAGCTTTGAAGATAAGCTTTTAGAGTTCATTGCATCAGGCATCTTAGATCTAAGATTAGTCATCGTAGATGGAGATAAACAACCAATAGATGGTGGCAGAGTCGTCATAACAGTTGGAGACAAGGATATAGAAGCAGACGTAGACAATAATGGTCAAGCTAGAATCATCAATCTTCCAAATACTACATTATACATCAGCGGGTTATATTATAAAGGTGTCAAAGTAAAGACTGAACCAAGCGAGATCAACTTAGTAAAAGATGAGATGACGGTTCCTCTCAGCACAAACATCTATACTTTACAGGCTTCAATAAAATTGAAGAATGGAGAACCAATGAAGTTCGGTGAAGTAAACCTGTACGTTAACGGTGAAAAAACCTCAAAGATAGATCTCTCAATGAATAATCCATTAACTGAGAGGCTTCCAGGAGGAGAGCTAAAAATAGAAGTAGTTTTCAAGAACGTTAAAGTTGCATCTAAAACTTTTGCTTTCGATTCATCTAAAGAGTTAACAGTAACAGCTGAAGTATACCAATTTACAAGTACATTCTATAATACATTCGGCCAAAAATTAGCCGGGTTAAAGGTAACGATTAAAGGTGAAAAGACTCCGGTAGAGGAACTTGAAACAGATGAGAGTGGAGTTATAGATACATATCTTCCCAGTGGATCTTATAGAGTCGAAATGAGCTATAATGGATCGGAATACAGTTCTCTCATTGTAGTAAACGATACTACTAATCTAAGTATTATGTTACCCATCGATGTTCTTAACCCATTCTTCATCATTCTTCTGTCATTAGTAAATATAGCATCAATATCAGTATACTTTATTAAAAAGATTAGAAGTAAGAAGATACGTCAAAAGAAGAAAAAGGGAAAAGTAGTTAGGAAAGTGCTTAGAATATAGGAGGCGAATCTTATGAAGAAGACTGCTAGGATCCTAAACATGTTCACGTACGCACTACTAATCATATTGTTTGGGCTAGTGATTTTTGCATTAATATATAATGTTAGAGGAGAAGTTTTCCCAATCCTAGTTGTGAAGAGTGGAAGCATGGAACCACTACTAACAAGAGGGGATGTAATAATTATAGAGAAAGGTTCTCCTGAAGATATTAGAGCAGACCCAGTAAATGGTGATGTTATAGTTTTCTATAAACCTGGAACAAACATATTGATAGTTCATAGAGCTATAGCTAAAGTAGATAATGGTTTCATAACTAAGGGAGATGCAAATACTGGGTCAGACTATTTCTCACCAATACCTCCGGAATACATTGTTGGACGATGGACAGGTATAAAGATCCCCTATTGGACAGGTCTCGGTTATCTTTCATTATTCCTTCGAGGAGAAATCTATCCACCATATGGTAGAATAGTATTGATAGTCTTGATAGTTATAAATGTATTCCTAATTGTGAAAGATGTTGTCTCAAGAGGGAGAAAGAACGATCAGAGAGAGAAGAAAATAGAGCCTTAACTTGTTCTTCCATCAATGTTTCCCCAATAGTTTTCTCCAAAACTTTAATACAGTAAACTATGCCCTGCAATAGTTCAGAGACATCTATCCCTTGATCAAGATATGGGTCAATCTTACTTACGTTAACAGCTAGCTCGATTAATGCGAAAGACCCTCTACTATATGGTTCAATTATTCCAATACCTTTATATGCTTTGACTATTGTACAGTAGAAGTAGCCTTTCTTTACTTCTTCAGAGAAGTTCTCCACTTTAAACTCAATATAGGCTTCTGCATTCTTTAATCTTGGTGCATCAACTAGTTCTGCGTCTTCAATTTCTTCTTTGAGATGTTCATGCTTACTTCCTGCAAGATATTTAATAAAGACTGATGGATCTCTAGTAACATTCACTACACCTACTCTTGTATCTAGAAGGTTATTGTACGTCTTAGTTCCCTTATAAACAATGAGAAGAAGACTTGAAAGCATCTGATCTATGAATCTTAAACCAATTGGTGCTGCATTAATTTCTCCTTGCCTAGACTTAGTCGTTAAGATAACTTCATAAATGACTTTTGGACGTAGAGTTGGCAGTATCTCTTTAATTGTCGATGACTCTGACTTCATCTCTCCAAATAATATCTCTCATCAAAATATGTTTTTTGGATTAACTCAGCAAACTCTAAAGCGTTTGTCATCTAGACTCATGGGGTCCAGCCTGATAATAGTGCGGTAGCTATTGAGGAAGCTAGTAAATCTGCTGTCGCACCTGGTCTCATTTTCCAGCTTTTTCTCATCTTGCTATCGAGATCACGTATTGCTTCTAGCCCCTTTTCAGTTGTGACTCCTCCTAGATTTAGAATCTTGGAAGCCATAAATGATATTCGTTCTGCTAATTGTTTTCCACCTCTTCTCATAATATGGGTATCTGGATATTTTGAGAGGAGTTCGAGAAAAGTTTGAGCTAGAGCATCTCTCACCGGCATCTTCTTACTATTCCTTATCAGTGTTGCGGCCCCATACATTGATCTAGGATAAAGCTTAACCCACTCATATGCTACGACCTCTCTATCTATGAATGGGCTTAACGCTTTTAGAGGTGTAAGCCTGTGTTTACTTATCTCTAGATATGTTTCGTCATTTAATACGTCTAGGAAAGGTATCCTACCCAAACCTCTTGGTGAAACAAGCTTTATCGCTTTGAATATGTTTAAGGTATCCTTCCAATCCATTCTAGAAATGATTATTTTTAGATTTTTCCGAATGGATTTCAGATTTAGCGGTTTAGTTTCTGATAATGAGGAGGCAGAAGCTATAGGGGATATCAAGAGTATTGCTCCTAGATGAGTGTTTCCACCTCTCTGGCATGACAGCATTTCGTTGACCCCTTCATAGATTACTTTTCCTAAACCTCTCCCACGTCTCTTCCGACCAGTTACTGCAGCTTTCCTAAAAACAGAATATAATGCTAAGGAAGCTATGAGGAAGTGTTCAAAATATGTTTCTCTGAAATCATGGTATCTATCAACTAATCCTGGTTTAGGAGTCGTGGAGACTTCTAACAATAGTGCTGAGACGCATTTAGAAGCTATCCAATCAAACATACTATCTGACACTATTTATTCACCATCCTGTCTAGTATTCTCGGTATTGACTCAATAGTAGTGAGACCAAACTTTCTAAACTTTCGCAACATATTCCAGTATGTTAAGTCTATATTCTTAACGAGACCTTCTAATAACTTCCTTAGGTATAGTGTCTTCTTCACTCCTTCATAATCCAAGTCGAATAAAAGTATTACATGGACAGGCTTCATGGAGTCAATCATATGTAGTAATTCTTCCCTTGACTTGTAAACCATGATCGTACCCTTTACGCCTACCGCTCTTAATGCTTCAACATCTTTTTCACCTTCAACGATTATCGGAGAACCATACTCTGATTCTCTAGCAATTCTTCCAATTATTTCTAAAAGCTCTTCATAATCCTCAGTATATTTATGCTTTCTCATGTAGTACGTCCATCCAGTAATACAGGTACATTATTTTAAAGTTTCACTCTCTTCAATTGGTTATCATCTTTCTCATGATGACCGTCTTCTTCATCTATACTGATTAATGATTGCAGAGTTTAAGAAAAAATGTATCTTATTTATTATTGCATAATCATTTTCTGATAGGTAGTTCCACTGGAAAACTTACTGGATACGTCGGGAAAAAATACGCTCGTATTACAAAGTCTTTTTAGATCTTCAGTTTTCATTAGCTCTCAGGATTGGAGGTGAGAAATGAATGAAAGTAGTAACTGTTCATCTCCCAGAAGCCTACTTAGAAGCAATAGATGAACTAGTTAGAAGGAAGATTTATCCAAACAGAGCTGAGGCAATAAGAATGGCTGTGAGAGATTTTATCCAGTCGGAGGCAAACATAAGTGAATGACGAAATATTTATTGATGCAGGATTACTGAACGACGTAAAGATAACATTGATTGGAGTAGGAGGCGCTGGATGCAATACCGTCAACAGATTATCAAGCTCAAACCTTAGTAGAATAAACCTAATCGCAGCAAACACTGATGCTCAACATCTTGAGATAATAAAAGCACCCCATAAGATTATACTCGGAAAAGGAACAACTAAATTCAGAGGCGCAGGTGGAGACCCCTCAAAGGGAAGAGAAGCAGCAGAAGAATCCGTAGATGAGATTAGGGAATTATTAGAAGGTTCAGATATCGTTTTCATCTCAGCTGGACTAGGTGGAGGAACGGGGACAGGTGCAGCGCCATTAGTAGCAGAAGTAGCTAAGGAGGAAGGCGCAGTAGTCATAGGTTTCGTAACTCTTCCATTCAAATTTGAGGGAAACGTCAGGAAGAGAATAGCCCTCCAGGGACTAGAAGATATGAAACGTAACTGCCACACTGTAGTAGCTATAGACAATAACAAGTTACTAGAGCTTTATCCACAGTATAGTTTAAAGAACGCTTTCGCAGTAGCTGATGAAGTGATAAGTAACATGATACTCAGTATTACGGAGTCTATACTTAAGCCGAGCTTAATCAACATAGACTACGCAGATTTCAAAACAATAATGATGAGGGGGAATTTGGCGGCCCTCGGTATAGGCATGTCTTCAACACCGAATAGAGCGGAAGAAGCAACCTTCAATGCTCTTGAATGCCCATTACTCGACGTAACTTATGATGGTCTAACTGGAGCAATAATCCATGTGACAGGAGGGGAAGACATGAAGATCAGTGAAGCAGCTAGACCGGCAGAGATAGTTTCAGAATTAATGGGAGAAGAAGCGTTAGTCATTTGGGGTGCGAGAATAGATAACTCTCTAGACTCAAGGCTTCAAGTATCATTGATACTGACGGGTGTAAAGAATAAGGAGTCTGAGGTATCGCTAGAAGAGGCCCCAAAAAAGAGTGAAGCCTTCGATGAAGAAGAATTAGAAAAGATAATGGAAGAACTAGGTGTAAAGAATCTCAGCTGAAACTCTTTTTAATCTCCTCTAATTTTTTTATCTTTCCCAATATATCCTTTTCATCAATCTTCTTGAATAATGGTTTTGGCTGTTTGATTCTATGTCCTGGGAGCAGAGTTTTCTCGACGTCACTCCATCTTAATTCTTCAACTCTTTTATCTATATTCAGGTATTCCAATATTTTTTGAGATGTGAATGGCAGATATGGTGACATTATTACTGCGAGAGCATGAACAACCTGTATCAATACATACATAGTTCTAGGAGCTTCCTCAAGATTTCTCCAGGGAGATTTCTCATTCAAGTACTTATTGCCTTCTTGAGCTAAATGAAGAATCTCTTTTAACCCATCTCTAAACTCGCATGCTTCAACATGATCTCTGTATCTTTCAACTATACTACAACATTTCTCAAGCATTTCTTTACTATTCTCATCAAGCTGTCCTGGATCAGGAACTACTCCATCCATTTTTTCATAGATGAATGTTAGTACACGATGTATAAAGTTGCCTAAAGTACCGATTAATTCTCCGTTAATCTTTTCTGCGAAATCCTGCCACTTAAAATCTGTATCCCTAGTTTCAGGAGCGATCGCTGCTGCATAGTATCTTATAATGTCTGGCTCATATTCATTGAGTAGATCGTGAAGCCATATTACCCAGCCTCTGCTAGTTGAAAGTTTCTCTCCTTCGAGATTTACAAACTCGTTCACTACTACATTATATGGAAGTATGTAATCTCCATGAGCTATAAGTAAAGCTGGAAACAATATTGTATGGAAGAATAGATTATCTTTACCGATGAAGCAGTAGAGCTTTGTCTCATTATTCATCCAATAGTCTTTCCAAGCATCCGGACTTCCGAAAACATTCTCAGCCCAATCTCTTGTCGCAGAAATGTATCCAAGCAGGTTCTCAGCCCAATTATATATTACCTGATTCTCTGAGCCTGGGAAAGGAGCGGGAGGACCCCATTCATAATCCCTGGTTATATCTTTATCTCTTAATCCTTCTTTTTCCAACCATGAAATCGTCTTGTTGTATGTTGCCCTCCTCCAATACTTTTTGACTTTCACATATTCTAGTACTTTAGATGATAATTCGCTGAGTTTGAGAAAGTAATGTGTTTTCTTAATTATCTCAGGTTTCGTTCCACATAGAGTGCATTTTGGTTCAAGTATCTCGAAGGATTCATACCATGACCCGCATACTTCACATACATCTCCATACTGGTCTTCTGCTCCGCATTTTGGGCAGACTCCTTTCACGAATCTGTCTGGAAGAACCATCCTATCTCTAGGGCACCACCATTGCTTAATCTCCTTAGGATAGATGTATCCTTTCTCCCATAATCTAATGTAAAATTCTCTTACGGTCTCATAATGTATGGGCTTACTAGTCCTTGAGAATATGTCAAAGCTTATTCCAAGTTTCTCGAAGACTTCTTTCTGAAGTGGATAATATTTATCACATAATTCTTTAGGAGTCATATTCTGTTTAATAGCTTCTAGAACGATGCTGCTTGCATTCTCATCTGTACCACATACAAACAAGACTTCATCGCCTAACAATCTATGAAATCTAGCATAGATATCAGCTGGTAGGTATGCTCCTGCAAGATGCCCGAAATGTCTAGGAGCGTAGGAGTATGGTAGAGCTGCTGTAATCAAGTATCTCGCTAGAGCTTATCACCTCTATATGTTGTATGTAAAGGTTATTTTTTAATTTAAGCTAGGTCTCCTTCTGTGGGTTTAAAGGTTCAAGCCTTGCTTCAACTTCTTCTGAAGAAATCTCTGATTCAAGTAACAGTCTAGCCTCAATTTCTTCGGCAAATTCTTTAGCTAACTCTTTTTCCACAGATATTAGTTCATCGACTAAGTCTATCGGGAAAGGTATTCCAGTCGCAAGATTAACATTCTTAAAAGCATATGCTAGAACAATATCAAGATCTACATCTTCACCAAGCTCCAAGCAGATAGGGGCCGCATACCTTGATAATCTAGCATGTATCCTAGGTCTACTAATGATCTCTCTTACAAGCTCTTCACCAACCTTGTCCTTTGCAATGTCAAGCGTGTTAGCTAAGGCTAAGTCTGTTGTTATCTGGACTCTGAGCTTGCGGTCAACATACTCAAAAGCATTCTTCTTATTTTGGTCTACACTGTTTTCTTGACTGATTATTCCTTTCCTAAGCATTTCATCATACCATGTTACAAGGCTGGTATAATGTAAGTAGCTCCATTCATCTTCTACTATATCTTTGTAATCAAAGTATTTGCCGACGGGGAGTAGGGATCGAAGTATAGACCTATCATTCCTATTCAAGACATATTCTTTCCGCCACGTATTAGAGAGAATCCATCCATCTAGAGCGCTTGTTCTAATTCTCTTTATCACGCCTACTGCTTTACCTGTTTTGACAAGTCTTCTAGTCAAGTTTAGTACATGGTCTATGAGTTCCCCGCCTGTCCTATATTCTTCTATTCCAAGATTTCTTAGATCAAGCTTTTTTACCTCGCTACATCTTGTTCTGAACCCATAGAATGAACCATCAATAAGCAGTAAGTCAACATCATATTTTTTGAGACATCTTAAAGCCATCTCTCTTTCTTTTGCAGTCATAAAGAGTGAAAGGATCTTCTTAGTCTGCTGAATCCCTCCTATTTGATTAATCATCATATATCCTCCTTCCATACTTTCATCATCTTTATCCGAGATTACGTGACCTCCATCGAATACCATGTAACATGCAGTGTATACGCCGATTCTATAGCCAAGTCTCTCACTAAACGTAGGTGAGGAAGAACCATCTACTGCTCCAACCCTCAAATCCCTACTCAATACTTCAGGTATATCTCTAAACTTCAGTAAATTACTAATGCTTGAAAGCTTCTCTCTTTCAGATTTAATCTGTTCCGCAGTTCTTGTAGCTGCTTTTCTAGCATACTCGTAAAAATCCATCTGAAGCTTGAAGGGTAACTTACTTATAGCTGACCGCTTCTCATCTTCGAATATCTCTATTCGCCTCCAGAGACTATAAGCGGCAGCCCGTTTATTAAGGTTCCAGAGCAAAGTAATGTTCTACGCATGTTTTATCGTAGCTGGAAGCTTATCAGCAAGGGTATGGGTGAGGGGTTCATTCTTCCTAAAAAGTAAAAGTGTCCTTCTGGTAGAGTTAGTAATGTTTCTGGAGATATGTAATAGGATGCGGCGAGTTTTTGTGCTTCTTCTACGTCTAATGGATGTATTCTTCCAATGAATTGTGTATTCAGGTTTCTTCTTACAGCAGCGTTTAACCCTATCTCTCCAGCCATTCCCTGCGATAATATGACTATTGATAAACCATAGCTTCTCCCTAGAGCGCATAAGTCTATAATCATGTCTGTTGTATCTCTCTCTATACCCCTCGGTTGCCAGGGAGCATACTGGGGTCCCTCATCTATTACTAAAGCAATGTTCAGAGTTTGCTTTCTCTCCATTAGTCTCTTCAAGTATTTTGTTATAGCTATGAAAACTGATAGTTTCTGCTCTTTGATACCCTTGCTCATATCAATTACAACTACACCTTTTTCTTTTACTTTTTGAACTATTTCCCAAGGCTCAATTGTTCCGAGAAACCTCTCAAATTCTTCTTCAGTGATTATCTCGAAAGATGATTCAAGTCTATTTAATTGGAGCGTTTTAGTGTCTTCTTTGACTCCTGGAGAATTCAATATTATTTGTTTAGCTTTCTGTAAAACTAACTGGCGGCTTTCAGCCGGGTCTCTACCTCTCCATTCTACTTGTCTCAGAGCTGTTTCAACAGCCGCAGCGACAGGGTTTTCTTCTCTATCAATGTAGTGGAAGTTTTTCGTTAAAGCTCCAAAATATCTTACAACCGTCATATTGTCTATCTTTATTTGATCGAGAGTAAACGTTGGCTCGAAGTACGGTGCATAATCACTTCCCTTCCAATCCATTACGATTACATCGTAACCTGCATTTCTGAGTAGAGGGATTATTTCATATCTTGTTAGGTAGCTCTTACCTGAGCCTGTTACACCGAAGACTCCGATATGATAATTTATGTATTCTTTGAGAACTGGAACTTTCCAATTCGGCTTTCCCCAATAATGTCCTATAAATAATTCGCTCTTCCCTAGATAATGCATAGGGCTATCCTCGTCTGTGAATAGCTCAACAATAGATGTTGGAGCAATTATCATTCTATTCTGAGATATGCCATTCTCAGTTATCTCGCCGATGACTTGCAGTTTAAAAAGAAAGTATTCTTTTACACTACTCGGGATCCTCCTACTTTTTGCATATGCTACACCCGGCGTGTAGGCTCCAGTTCTCAGGCTCTCATTTATCCCTAATCCTCCTCTACATACTGCTAATACGTTTGCTCCATTCTTATTCCTAACCAAGACTAGGCTTTCATTCTTTACTTCTTTCTCCATACCATCATATAATACGACTACTGCAGATGATTCACTTGCACCACTACCTACTATGCCGATCGGGATAGGCATCTCGGGTATTAATGTATCAGAGTTTCATAAAATGATTTCTATCCCTATTCCCCAAACAGGCTGGCCAAGAGAAAGCTGAACTAAGAATCGGTTAAACTTAAAAAGAGCCCATTCCAGATAACATTGAGGATTAATAGGTCATGACCATTGAAGGTTTCATAGACTTGCTATATGGTTCCCTATTCTGGCTCTCCCTCTTAACATTCCTGCTTATAATATTATACATTCTCTATAGGGAGATTTACAAGAAGTAAGATTTAACAATCAGGTAGCATATACTTTTTATGAAGCAGTATTGCTGACTCAAGCTGACCAGAAGCTCGTGGAATCAGTCTTTAAGAGATACTATCTAGAGAAAGCTAGTACAGTATATGTTCCAGATAGGATAAGTGAGAGAGAGTTTGGATACTTCCCATTCTGGGATAAGACAATGATTAGGCACATTTATGTGGATTCCCCAGAGAAGTTGAGACAGCTCTTAGTCAAGAACACGCCCCTCCACGTATATCATTCAGCAGCTTTCTACAAGTATCCGAGTGCTCCGATGGAAGAGAAGGAGTGGATAGGAGCTGAATTAGCATTTGATATAGATGCAGACCATCTCAAGACGCCGTGCAATAGAAAACATGATGTAAAAGTATGCCCTAAATGTTTTTCAACTCATCCTACTGAATTCGATAAATGCAGTAAATGTGGTAGCGGGTTAGAAGAGGTTGAATGGGTTTGTGAACTATGTCTAGAAGCAGCCAAAGAAGAAACAAGGAAGCTATTGAATTTTCTAGAGGATGACTTAGGCTTCAGTAAGATTAGGATAGCCTTCTCAGGTAATAGAGGCTACCACATCATAGTCATGGATGAACAGATCCTAGAGCTTGGACAACAGGAGAGGAAAGAGATTGTGGACTACATTACGGGGACCGGTATTTCATTAAGGTCGCTAGGATTTCCTGAAGACTCTAGAAAGAATAGGATGATAAGAGTAGTTGGACCCGACGTATCTGATCCTGGATGGAGGGGGAGAATAGCTCGAACAGCGATCCAGCTTGCTTTAAAGCCTGATCTAGATGAACTATCTGAACTATCTGGAGAATATACTCTAGCCAAGAAGTATATAGATGTATTGAAAGATTCCTCAGAAGAATGGAGTGAACGATGTGCATGGGATGTTCTACCGAAAAGCGTCGTAAAATTCTTAGCTAAAGCAGCAATAGCCTACGCTTCTGCGAGGATCGATGTTGTAGTTACCTCAGACATTCATAGACTAATCAGGCTTGGAAACACTCTTAACGGTAAATCTGGGTTACTCGCTAAAATAATTGAAAATGATGAGCTTGAAGACTTTGACCCATTTTATCATGCTGCTGCATTACATCAAGATAGAAGAATTGAGGTATACGTTCTGAAAGCTCCAAAATTTAAAATACATGGAGAAGAATACGGTCCATATGAAAATGTAAAGGTAAGGCTTCCACTTCCCGCGGCCACACTCTTAATAACAAAGAAATTAGCTACAGTATCGAGGCTGGCTGCAAACTAGCTTTAAATGAAAAAACACCTTGGAAAACAATTTTATTATCTGAGTAGTTTTATAATTATCGGAAGATGTCAGGTGAAGTATCAGTCTACGAGTTAGTCTATGAGCTTTGGAAGATAGAGAATTCTGTAGATGAGCTTGGCAAACTACCTGAGGGGTTCGAAGACAAGCTAAGAGAATATTTCTCAAGATTGAAAAGCTATCTAAGAGTCTCTGATAAGACTATGTTGTCTACGAGTTTAAGAGAAGCTGAAGTAGAAGCTGTAGCTAAACTTGTTCAATCACTATTTGAAGTAAGATTGGGTAAGATTATTCGAGCAGTAGAGTCTGGTTCTTATCCTGAGAATATGTCTGGATTTGAAAAGAATATCTATATGTCTCTCCACAGGATTCTAACTGAACACAAGAGATATATTGAGTCTATTGTTATGGCGACTGCTTATAGTGGATGGAAGACTATTGAGTCAGACTATGATGTTGTATGCTTCCAGCAAGATTTTCCTCAGATCGTTGGAGAAGACTTAAAAACTTATGGACCATTCAAGAAGGGGGATATAGCTGTTCTCCCAAGAGCCAATGCTCAAACCCTTACGGTTAAGGGTATAGCATATAAATTGACTATCATGACTCCAGAATTGGAGGGGGGATAGAGAATATCTCAGAACCTTCTACTGAGATTATCAAGCTGCTTATGGTTACTTGTTTAATCTGAGATTGGAAAGGCGTATAGATCTTCATAAGATTCTTTCTAGGGTTAAACAATGTTAGCAGACCAATCCCTGAAAAATTATAATTAATATCATATAAGTAGCATAAGATACCAGCTTTGTAAGTTTTACAGATTTCTTCTAATCCTTCTTCCAGGACTATTCCTTTGTCTTCACTGAAAGAATTTATAAGCTTGTCTATAATTGAAGCTATCTTGTAGGATCTATTCTCACCCGTGATGTATCTTAATTCAACCCATGAGATTGGGATAGAGCGAATAATTGATTTTCTTAAGAATTTTTCATACATCATCTCTCTCAATTTCTTTCTAGCTTCTAAGCTTCTCTTTCTAACCATTAATGGTGGAGGAAGTTCTCTAACCTCCAAAGTATGATGCTTAAGATGTTCTCCTATTTCTTGACAGGTCTCACCTACTATTATCAAGTAGTCTGGGTTGAAAATTTGCACTAATTCTTTTTTATGAGTGATTGCTCCTTCTCCATGAAGCCAGCCGTCAACATCTATTACAAGCTTTTGAGGAGAGTATTTATTTAGTAAGTTGTTGAATAGCCGTTTCGCACATTCTAGATGCCTGCTAACTAAGGGTGTGGGCGAAGTATAACCGAATGCTTCCATGTATTCAGCTCTAGCCTGTGAGATGTCTGGTATTGGATTTCTCAGAACCGTATATCCCATGGTTGTGGGAGGACAAATGTTTGACTGCCCTACGTCTAGATCGATGAAGATGCACTGCATCTTCCTTTTAAGGAATATATTTAATGCTAATGTAGCGAGAGAGGTTTTACCTGAGTCAGGCGGACCAATAAACATTAAGATGGATTTGTCTGATTCAGCAACTTCATTAATGATCTTAATCCATCCTTCCGGCACCGTGTTACCATCCACTTCCTCTATTGATCCACCTTCTCCGAAGGTGTACTCGATGACCGAATCTTCATGAGCATATACAGGTCTAGACCTCCAACTCTTAACAACGACCTGCTTCTTTGGAGGCAAAGGGTACTCCAGTATGGATGCTTTACCTTCGAGTAGTCTTAAAGATGCTGGACCATTGACTATTAGAGTTTTACCAGATTTCAAATTATGAATCGGCACTATATCCCAACCCTCCTTAACTTCAACTTCTTCCTAAGGGATAACATTATCGCTGAGTATTCATCTTTGCTTAAACCTTTCTCTCTGGGAATCACTCCTCTAGTCGTTCTAAATTCATCAAGAACTTCAATCCTTAATCCTTCAACACCTTTAAACTGTCTAGTCATTACTTGCAGCAATTTTGATAATTCTTCCTGAGTTGTTGTTGAGCCTATTACGATTATTTTCTCATCTGCTTCTCTATGTCTCTCTAGAAAAGTCTTTATATCTTCAAACATGCTTTCCTCATTGAAATAAGTAGAAGTCTTTATAATCTTGCTATTTACTAAGTAGGCAACACCAATAGTTTTTCCTGGGTCAATCGCAATCAACACATTCCGATATATTTCAACTTCATTCAATACTTCTATAACTCTTTCAATCAATTCCTCTAGGCTTGGGTAATCTTCTACATATAGAACCCTACGCTTGACATTTTTTAATTGAAGTTCACTCTTCTTTGCTACGACAACTAAAACTGAAAGGGGAAGTTCATCAATATCGAGAATGTGAATCGTCTTTACACCCATCTTTGACGCTGCTTCTCTGAATAAACTTGCAAACTTCATATCCAATGTTACTAGCCCCACAATCTTCCTCATTCCAATAGGATCTTATGGAAACAAGCGTTTAATAGCTTCTACTCTAATTAAATTGTGGTGGTTGAGATGGGTCGAAGGAGGAGAAAGATTGTTAAGAAGAAGATCATAAAGCCTCCTCCCAAGATATTCCTATGCCCAATCTGTAATGTTGAAGCGGTCACTGTAAAACGTATAAAGGGTGAAGAATATGTCGAAGTATCTTGCAGTAACTGTAAAGCCAAAGCAAGAGTTAGATGGTATCCAGCCTACAGTGAAGTAGATGCATACTCTGAATTCTATGATATAGTTACTGGGAGGAAGAAAGTTGAAGTAGTTGAAGAGACTACATCTCAATCAAAAGAAACTACTTTAGAAATAGAAGAGCAAAGTATTCAAGGATCAGGCAATGAGGCTTCCGATGAAGCACCAGTTGAAGAAGCAGGAGAACAAGACTAATTTAACCTCAGGCGGAAGCAATATATTTATCGATGTATGAGTGAGTATTGGCAATGTCATCGAATACTGGGTCAGTGAAGATCGGGAGAACGGAGAGCTATCTACTAGAGAGACTTGAGAAAGGACCTATACATTTAACTCTACTCGATCCTGAGAGTATCACAGTAGATAGAGCTGTAAAGATTGCAAAAGAGGCTGAGACGGTCGGTACCTCAGCGATAATGGTTGGAGGTTCAACTGTATCTTCTCAGAATGAAATGGATGAATTCATACTAACTCTAAAGAAGAACATCAAGATACCAGTCATAATATTTCCAAATAATGTTCAAGCATTAACGAGATATGCTGACGCTGTCTGGTATATGTCCCTATTAAACTCCGTAGAATGGTATTACATTATTGGAGCACAGATGCAGGCTGCACCATTCATTAAGAGGCATCAGATTGAGGCAATACCCTTAGCTTACATTGTTTTCAGAGGAGATACGGCTGTATCAGCTATAGGTAGAGTCTTGCCTATCCCCGACAATCATCCAGAAGTTGTAGTAGCTTACGCTTTGGCAGCACAGTACCTCGGATTTAGGTTTGTGTATCTAGAAGCAGGTTCAGGAGCTGTTCAACCCATTCCACCAAATGTTATTAAAGCTGTAAAATCTTCTATTAATATACCCTTAATCGTTGGAGGAGGGATAAGGACTGAAGAACAAGCTCGCCAGGTCTTGGAATCTGGTGCAGACATAATTGTAACTGGTACAATAGCTGAAGAGGACTTGGATAGACTGAATAGAGTTATATCAATTGTAAATCGTTATAGACGTGATTAAAACTCTCGAATAATATTTTATCCTCGAATTTTGTAGATAATCGTAACAATTATATTGAAGAATCAAAGTGAATATTATTGTGAAGAGTAGAGTTGTCAAGATATTTTGATAGAGTATCGACGGGAATTCCTAGACTTGATCAAATGCTTGGTGGAGGACTGATTAGGGGTAGGACATACTTAGTGACAGGTGAAACAGGAGTAGGTAAGACTATATTGAGCTTACAATTCCTCCTCGAAGGCTTAAGACAGAATGAACATACGATATATGTTTCACTAGATGAAAGAATTGACGGAGTTCTTAACGGTGCATTATCTCTGGGATGGGATTTCTGGGAATATATCCAAATGGGTTTATTCCATCCATTTGAGTTTAGATTGTTTACATCTGACTTGAAAAGATTTGGAAAGGAGAGTAGAGCATTCGTTGAGGCCATAGAGAAGATCGCACATGGGAGACCCATCAGCAGAATAGTCTTAGACCCGATATCAGCATTAGCTTTAGGAGCAAGAGAAGAATTTATAGTCAGAGAGTATCTTAGAGAAATCATAAACATGCTTGAAGAAAAAATGGGTGCAACTACACTTCTCACATGCGATATACCTACTGCTTCAAAGAAGTTAAGTAGGTTCGGGTTTGAAGAATTCCTCTCTTCTGGAGTAATAGTTTTAGGTGTAGTGAGATTTAAAGGAAAACTATTGAAAACGATATATGTTAGAAAGATGCGTTGGTCTATGGCTGATTCTGCAATATACACTTTTGAGATAAGACCTGAGGAGGGAGTAGTAATAAAAGAGCCGCTCTCAGAATATATTGACACGGCCTCACTTGAGTTGTAGATAGGATATAATTAAATCATACGTCTGGAGATAGTCTTATTGAGATGAGAGAATGGGTTTAACAGTATTGGAGAGAGAAGCTATAAAAAATAAAGTCATAGAAGTTCTGAAAAATGTTTACGACCCTGAAATCCCGGTAAATGTGTACGACTTGGGGTTAATATATAATATTGAAGTAGATGAAGAAGGTAGAGTAAAAGTAGATATGACGTTGACAGCTCCTGGATGCCCTATAGCTGGAATGGTTTTAGCATCTGCTGAATCAGCTATTAGAGAAAAAGTAACTGAAGCTAAAGAAGTCTATGTTAAACTTGTATGGGATCCTCCTTGGACACCGTTAAAAGTAACCCCTGAAGGACGTGAATCCTTAAAGAAACTACTTGGATACGACCTTGTAGAAGAATGGATTAGAGCAACTTCTCAAAGCTAGAAACATAGAACAGGATAGCCTATAAGGATAAGGCTCCCCTCAAACTGTTACCATTATTGGGAAGAAGCTTAGAAACCTAAGGGCCATGGCCAACAATACTTAACAACAATCCTTGTCCATTTAAACAGTATTATTTGGAAACTTTACAATTAGTCAGATATAATAAGTTGGAGGATGCTTTGTCGCTTGGTATATGATAGATAAGATACCGATAGAGTTAGCCAGTTACTATGATGGGCTGCTACAGAAGATAGAATATCAAAAAAAGATCGCTATGGAAGCGAGGAGGAGGATTGCTTCTCCAACCCCGCATATTGAAGTTCTCTTCGCCAGAGACCTGGCGGAAAGAGTTGAACTCCTAGTTGGACCTAAGGGAGTAGCTGACAAGATAAGAAGATTATTCGGTAAGATTCCATTAGAGAAGTTGGCTTTAAGACTAGCAGAAGATATTTTAAAAGAATCTGGAAAAGAAAAAATCAATGAAGAAGTATTGCTACAAGCTATTAGAACCTCTTTAGCTATTCTTACCCCACCATGTATAACTGCTGCACCAACAGAAGGCATAGTTGCTGTTAAGATTAAGAAGAACCTTGACGGATCAAGATATTTAGCAGTATATTTTGCTGGACCGATAAGATCTGCTGGAGGAACAGAGCTTGCAGCAGTCGTAGTCCTAGCAGATTATGTAAGGAGAATCGTAGGACTTGACAGATATAAGCCAACCTATGAGGAGATAATGAGGTTCATTGAAGAACTGAGATTATACAAAAGAAAAGTTTCAAGGTTCCAGTACAATGTTCCAGACAATGTCATAGAATATGTTTTAAAGAATCTTCCAGTAGAAGTTACTGGGATACCTACGGACAGGATACTTGTATCATCTTTCCGCAACCTACCAAAAGTTGAAACAAACTATCTTAGAGGTGGAGCATTGAGGGTTATAAATGATGGTATTGCAGGTAGAGCTAAGAAAGTTCTAAAACTTGTAGAGAAGATAGGTCTAGATGGATGGGAGTGGATAAGAGAAGTAATAGAAATAATGGATGCGATAAAAAATGAAGATGAAGGCCATTTTGATGAAGTAGTAGGCGGTAGGCCTATAATATCTTCTTCAGACAGATTCGGCGGTTTAAGGATTAGATATGGGAGAGCAGCTTCAACAGGCTTAGCCTCAGTAGGATTACACCCTATGACGTTAGAGATTCTTAAATGGTATATCGTTTCAGGAACTCAGCTAAAACTAGATTATCCAGGTAAGGGCGGGATAGTAGCTCCAGTAGACTGCATTGAACCTCCCATCATATTAACTACGGATGGCGAGGTGTTAAGATTAGATAGTTACACGAAGTATGAAAAAGTTAAAGATAAAATCGAGAAAGTACTTTTTCTAGGAGATATACTTATCTCTGTAGGAGATTTAATTGAGAATAATGTTAAACTCTATCCACAGGGATTCTGTGAAGAATGGTGGTGCGAAGAGCTTAGATTCAAGATAGCAAGTATTGGAAAAAGCATTGATAAAGATATACTCGAGAAAGCCTCGAAGTTTCTTGAAGACCCATTCAATAACATTCCAAAAATTGAGGAGGCGGTAATGCTTAGCTTAAAACTCGGCGTCCCACTCCATCCAAGATATACCGCTTTCTGGCGAAACATCAGAGTTCAAGACTTAAACATCTTGAGAAACTGGTTAAAGAATAGTATCAAGAATCTAATCCATAAGAATGGTGAAGTATACCTTCCTGGGACTCAAAAGATAAAAGAGATACTGAATAGTGTACTTATTGAGCATAGAGTTGAACTTGACAGGATAGTTTTCTCGAATAGCTGGCTTAAAGCACTCATCGTGACACTTCGACCATTCAACGATATTCAATTAATAGGTGAAGACCCTCTCGAAGTCTTAACTAAACTTTCAGGAATAACTATTGAAGATAAAGCTGGAACATTCATAAGCGCTAGAATGGGTAGACCTGAGAAAGCTGATCAAAGAAAAATGAGTCCACCTGTAAACCTTTTATTCCCGATAGGTTCAACTAGTAGCCCATCTAGAGACCTTGTAAACACTATGAATAACAATAATAGTAAGATAACAGTTGAGCTTGTTAAGAGAAGATGCTCCAACTGTGGTAGGAAGACATGGACTGCTAAATGTCCTGAATGTAGAATACCAACTGAGATAATTGGGGAATGTCAATCATGTGGTTCAGAGAAAAAATACGATGAAGAAGTAACTTGCCAGAAATGTAGAGGCAACATTACGTATAGTGAGAAATTCGTAATAAACATAGCTGAAAAACTATACGAAGCATCAAGAGAAATCAATGAACCGCTTCCAAGCAAAATTAAAGGTGTTAAAGGATTGAATAGTTTAACTAAGACTCCTGAAGATCTTGCAAAAGGGATACTGAGAGCTAAGTATGACCTCTATGTTTACAAGGATGGAACCACGAGATTTGATGCAACGAATGCTCCATTGACTCATTTCAGACCATGTGATATAGCGGTATCAGTAGAGAAACTTAGGCAACTAGGATACACGCATGACATATTTGGAGAACCTCTCACCTCTCCCACTCAAATTATCCAACTTAAAATCCAAGACATTATTATACCTCGTAAAGCTGCAGAATACTTGTTCCGTGTATCCAAATTCATTGATGATGAACTTAGAAAACTTGCTGGGATGGATCCATACTATAATTTTGAGAAACCCGAAGACATAGTAGGCGAACTCGTAGCTGTTTTATCACCCCACACATATGCTGCGTCAATTGCGAGAGTTATAGGTATAATCGATGGGCTAGTATGCTTTGCGCATCCAATCCTTCACGCAGCTAAGAGGAGAGATTGTGACGGAGACGAAGATAGCATTATGCTTCTGTTGGATCCTTTGATCAATTTTTCAAGACTTTATTTACCGAATAAGGTTGGGGGAAGAATGGATTCTCCACTTTTGATAACCTCGATAGTTTACCCTGGAGAAGTTGATGAACAAGCTCATAACCTAGACGTAGTAGATAGGTATCCTCTAGAGTTTTATAAGAGGGCTAGGAGAGGCGACCACGTATCTAGTGTAACGAGCATTATTCCAACAGTCAAGAGCTACTTGGATAGACTAGAATCCTACGCTGGGTATCGATTCACTCATCCTCAGAGTTCTCTAGTGACCGCTGTAAAAGAATCAGCGTATAAGAGGCATTCATCTATGCTTGATAAACTCATTGGTCAGATAGATATTGCTGAGAGACTAGCAGGTGTAGATGCTGCTTTAATGATTGAGAAGATAATGGAGACACATTTGCTTCCAGATATAATTGGAAATGCTAGAGCATTCTTTACGCAGGAGTTTAGATGTAAGAAGTGTGGAGCAAAATATCGGAGGCTTCCAATAAGTAGTCGGTGTAACAATTGTGGAGGAGAACTATCGCAGACTGTTTTCAGAGGAGCTATAGAGAAATATGTAGAGCTAACACAAGAGCTTCTAGGTAAGTATGTTAGAAATCAGTATCTGAAAGAGCAAGCACTCATAGCCATTGAAAGTATTAGGAAGATGTTTGCAGTAGAGGAGACAAGTGAGACAGCTGCAAGACAAGTTTCCCTAGAGAAGTTTATGTAGTATGGCCAAGCAGAACAAACAAATATCTAGGAGATTGAAGAATGTAGTATAGATGTCTTCAGTCAATCCAAGAGCATACCTTGCAAGAATAAAGAATGTTAAAAGAGGTATAGATACAAGGTCGAGAATACTCGAGTTGATTCAATCTAAACCTTTAACCCTTAAGAAAATAGCTGAGACAGTTGGTAGAAGCAGTTCATCAGTAAGAAGACATTTAAAGAATATGGAGTCTGAAGGAATTGTTAAATCCCAGAAATACAAAGGTAGAACAATCTGGATATCTACAGGTGTAGGTCAAAAAGCCATAGAAGAAACATACTAGAAGAAAATATTTGCAATTATAATCATCGCTATCATCATTGCTGCAAGAATCAATACTAGTTCAGCTCTAATCTTTATTCCCTTAATTTCTTCTTCAAAGAATCTTAATAGACCAGCAGCTGACTGAGGCATCGGTGCTTCTCTTCGTCTCCTTCTAGCGCTCAACTTCTTGGCACCATTCGTAAATTATGAAAACCCACTTATAAACATATTATATTAATAAGCTGTCTAAAATGCGGAGAGTGCTCACAGTCTAAAAGAGGCTAGACTGGCATGCTTCAGAGATAGGTCTAGCATTTATTCCTCTTCTCCTGAGATTATGAGAGAATTCTTCAGCATATCCATAGATTGTGTAAACTTTTTTCGGCTGACTCTCTAAAACATATTTTACTAATCCATCGTAATCCGAATGACCGCTGAGCGGGAAGGCCATATCATAACTTGAATACCTATATCTTAAAGCCCATCCAGAGGCCACAGCCCATCTAACTCTCCTATCGGTTGGAAGATCTTCTCTAAAGCTTGAAACATATACGCATCCGCCTTGTTTCAGTATTTCTTTTGACTCATCATTGTTTATGGAGAAGTATTCGAGAGATATGCCGTGCTCATTGTATTTCTCAGATATTCTTGAAACCGAACTGCTTGCAACCACTGGGATATCTGTATATGTATTGATTATTCTTATTATTTCTTGACTTTTCCCAAGAGAGTAGACTTTAAATGCAGGTATCTCCCCTGAAGAAATTGTTTTGAGAACCCATTTAACAATATTAGCGTAGGTCTTCTCTCTACTCGGAAATCTATAATAAGGTATCCCATAAGTTGACTCGATTACCAGTATATCAGACTCTACGGGTTCTGCACCCCTATGTAGTAAGCTGTCATAAATATTGAGATCACCTGTGTAAACTAATCTTAAACCGTCAGCATCCACTATATATTGAGCCGAGCCTAGAACGTGACCTGAAGGTTTGGCTGAAATTTCTAACCCATCCCCTATCCTAATTTTTTCCTTATACTTCAAGAGTGTCCATTCGCCTTTTCTACCTACAGCTTTTAGGATTGAGGCTGTTTCCTTACTCATTATAACGTTTTTAGGAGATAAGTTGCGAGCATGATCAAGGTGAGCATGAGAGATAAACTGGATACTCTTACCTATAGGCTTAGTGTCAAAGACTAGTCTAGAATCATTGATTTCTAAAGCTACGCCATTGCTTCTCAGAATCCTCAAGACACTCAATCTATACTTCAATTAGAATACACATATTCTTAACATTTTTCTTAGCACTTCGAAATAGTTTCGAGAAAATGAGTTTTTAATAGCTAGATATATTTAATAAGAGCATTACCCTCCACAGTCAATTCAAACCTTCCAGATTTTTGTAGAGGTTTTCTGCTATGTAGTTAAACGATAAAAATGATATTCATGTGAGATTAGAGATAATGTAAAGTAGACATGGCTTGACTAACAGTATGGGAATCGTATGAGGACTCAATCATTATCTTTATGATAACACATAGTTTATTTAGTGGGAATAGCGAACAATTAATAAACTCGCGTGATTAGTGGATTCATGAAAAATTTGAGGAAGATAAACCATACGTCGAGGCTGGCCTCGCTCTACCCTTACATAAAAGGTCTACCTGGTAGAGGAAACTTACTATGGTTAAGTATTGTCTTCATAACTATTACAATCGTCTTAGTATCATTGAATGACTTCTCGAAAATATGGATTGCTGCCGTTTCTTTTTACTCAATCCTGGCGATTAACCTATTGTTTTCAAAGATTAGAAGGGGACTAGTAAACTTTAGGAGGCTTAACGGTTTAACAACAATAGAAATGCTTCTAAACAGTATCGGGTTAACTATCAACTACCTATTCTCCGAGTTTACAGAGTTTCAAAATATTGGGTTTGCATTATTTTCATCTTTTACAGCTTTAGGAACTCTACTTAGAGGACTCGTAGTTAGAACGTTAAGTGAAGATGATCTAAGCTATTCTATGAAATATTGTGTAACGATCTCTGCATTGCTCATAATCCCATTCTTTGAACCTGCTCTAAATAATCTTTTAGCCCCCATAGTTATTGGACAATTTGTCGGGAATGCTTCATACATAGTCTACTCCTCTACTGTTAATTATTTTGCCAGAGTTCATGGATTGAAACCAATAAAACTATTATCAGCAATGTTAGCTATATTTCTCGAGGGAAAGAAAGACTCATTAGAAGAGTTAGCTGAGAAGCTTGATACAAACTCAGATATACGGGTGGATTGCTTAATCTTTAGAGAAGTCGGAAAGATAAAACCTGAAATAGCTTTAATTGTACCAGGTTTTCACCCTGGACCATTCAGAGATTTTGGTAGTAGCATACTACCATACTTGATTGAAGAGAAATTATCCAAGAAAGGTATTAAGACAGTAATCGTTAGAGGATTATCAGACCACACCAGAAACATAATATCTAGAAGAGATTGTGAATACGTAGCTGAAGAGATCTCGAAGAATATATCGAGCTGTAACTCTAAATTCTCAGAACTGTCTGGTCTAACAATGATCTTGAAGGAAGGCTCTGCAACCGCTTCACTCATACCCATTGGAGATTCAACACTTGTATTAGTGACACTTCATCCGAACGGTATGGAGGACATACCACCAGAGGCAATGGATGGAATAGATGAGAGGAACATGATTATAGTGGATTCTCACAATAGTTTCTCTCAAGATGTCAAAGAACTGGATGGAGACGGGTTCAACGATATTAAGAAAGTATTGAGGCATGCTTCAAAGATGGAGATTGATAGAGATTCAGAACTCCTCGTTGGATACAGTCAAAAAATGCTAGATGGCTATAGTTTAGAAGAGGGGATTGGTCCTCTAGGCATTAGAGTCCTATTATTCAAGAGAGATAAACAATTTACAGCCCTCGTAGTATTTGATAGTAATAATGCTGTTCCAAAAGTGCGTGAAGAAATAATGAAAGAAGCTAGAAGTTTAGGGATAGAATATTGTGAAGTCTTAACAACAGACACTCACATAGTTAATGGGATCAAGCTTGGGGGGAGAGGCTATCATCCTCTTGGAGAAGTAATACCTATAAAAGCGATATCTTCTTCAACCGTGCCAGCATTGAAAGAAGCGTTAGCAAATATCAAGAAGATGGAAGTCTCAAGAATCACGATGACGTTTAAGAATTTGAAAGTAATGTCAAACAGTTTCCTGGAAGAAGCAGCAACGAAAACCTTCAAGTCTCTTAAGTTTTTATTTCTAACGATTATATCAACGTTGATTGTTTCGGGGATCGTTACTCTACTAATGGTTTAATTTCACAAGTATATGAAGATAAAAGATTTATTCTTCTAAGTCTGGTATAAGGGGTTAGAGAAGAATTTGAACAAGGCAATGGTTATAGTTGGTAAAAAACCTAAGATGAGATATGTTACGGCATGTATTACATTATTTAACAGAGGTGAGAATGAGATAGTGCTTAGAGCTAGGGGAAAGAGTATTAGTAACTGTATAGATGTTGCGTTACTGTTAAAGAAGAGCTTTTATTCCAATCTGAAGATTAAAAACGTATTCATAGGTTATGATGAAGCAGAATTGAATGAGAATAGGAAAAGATACGTAAGCTTTATCGAGATAACGATATCTAGGTAAATAGTTATAGAGCTAGATGATTATGAATATTTGAGTAATATGTACGGAGACATTAGTAAAGATTTTACAGGCATCTTCTCAAGAGAAGTATCAGAGTTACTCAAGAAAGCTAGTAGAGTCTTTTCACGTTCTTTTCAACCATACTATCCGTTAATTGTAAAAAGCGTAGAAGGAGAAAGAGTAACTGATATCAATGGAAATACTTACATAGATTTTACATCAGGAGGAGGAAACCTACTTATATGTAGTAACCATCCAGAAATAATCCAATCCCTCTCAGAGCTCATTAAAGAAAAGAAAATCTTCTCATTTCACAAGTCTTTTAACAAAGACATTATAGAATTTATTGAAGAAGTATCGAAGATTTCACCAATAAGAGATCAAGCTAGAGCGCTAATAGTTGACTCTAGATCTGAAGCAGTTGAAGCTGCGATAAGGATAGCTAGATTATACACAGGTGGGAGAATGATAATCGGGTTCACAGGGACGCATCATGGATTAACTCTTGGAGCTCAGTCAATATCGACTGACGCATCTTCTAAATGGAAACGATTTGAGCCAGCTCCAGGTTTCATACAAGTTCCTTATCCAGATTGTTTGAACTGTTTCCTCAACCACAAGAAAGAAGAATGTAAAATAAACTGTTTAGATTATCTAGTAAATATCCTCGAACTAGGTATCTCTGAGAATTCTGCTGGAATAATTCTACAACCGTTAAGAAGTGATGGTGTCTCTCCACCTCTACAGTATGTAAAGCATCTTAAGGAGATATGCGAAGAATATAGAATACCCCTCATAATTGATGAATCCATATCTGCTCCCGCGAGAGGGGGTAGATGGTTTACCCTCGACTACTATGATGTTCATGCAGATTGCGTAGTTTTTGCTTCACAAGTCTCTCAAGGATTACCGATGGGGGTCATTGTATCGAAAAGTAGGATGCTTGATCTTGAACCAGATTCTATTGAACCAGAAGTTGGAGGAAATTTAATCGCCATCACTGTTGCTCTCACTGTTATGAAAATATTGAAAAATGAAGGGTTAATTGAACGGGCTGAACGGCTTGGGAGGCTCATCAAGAAGAGACTTGAAGAACTTAAGGAAGAACTTGAATTTATTTCTAGAGTTGATGGGAGAGGCATGTACATAGGCTTCCAGTTGATTAAGCAAGATAAACCATCAAGTATTCTTGCAAGAGAACTAGTTAACGAGTGTTTTAGAAATGGCTTGCTGGTAAGGCTGGAAAGAAAATCTACTATCGTTATCTCTCCTCCCTTAGATATTAAAGAAGAATATATAGAAAAAGGATTAGAGATCCTAGAAGCTAAATTGAGAGAGGTCTCCAAAGTTAAAGATAGACTCTAACGTGTTATCTCAAGCTTCTTCAATCTGACGCCTTCTCTATGGATAGTATAGTTACATTCTTTGCAGATTAATTTGAGAGTCTGCTTCTGAGTAGTCTTAGACTTTTTACGCTGTAATGGATATTTCTGACCACCATACCCATGGAGTTCTCTTTCATGTCTCCTCGCACCTGCAGCTAAAGCTCTATCCTTCCCCTTCTTATACAATGTCACCTTATGCTCAGTATATTTACGGCATTTAGGACAGTATGTATTAATAGTTTCAGGAATCTTCATTCTAAGATAACGTCTAAACACTTATTATTAAATATCTCTTCTCTATGTCCTAAAACGATTTAACTTACATCCAATGACTTATCATCGATGTCCACTATTGGCTATCCTATGTAAGCGAACTCATTCATGGGGTTAACCTTGACTCTTCGGAAAACTATCTACTCGAATAATACTTTTCCTTAAGCGCCTGTAATATCTTAAGCTGTTTCTTATGTTCTTCTCCTATTTCTTTTACCTCGAATTCTTCAAATTTCTCAATAAGCTCCATCTTAACTCTATCAGAAATATTTTCATCAGCTAAATTAAACAATATATTATCTTCTTTCCAAATATGCTGTTCAAGTAGTGAGATATAGTTTCCAGCGTTTTCCATAAATTTTTCTAAAGCGTTTAGAGAACCATTTTTATATTCTTCAACTGCTTCACTCATAGCTTTCACGTACCTTCTACCTTCTTCATGCTCTATTAACATGACCCCGATCGGCCCGCTATACCGTGGTATACCCGCTTCCTCCATCGCTGGGAACAGAATATTCTCTTCTTTTCCATGATGACATTTGTCGGCGAAGACTTTAATGAAATTCAATACATTCAATAAGTCCTCGACAGGCACATTTTGACCTCGACCGATTTTTCCAAGAATTTTATTCAATATTGATAACATCTCCTTAATGTGTACATGCTCGTTCTTCAAAACATCCGTAGGCTTCATGCACGACCAAGACACTCAATCAAGGCTATCCAATTTAAAACTTACATAATCACACAACCCTAAGTAGAAACGTATTAGTAGGATTGAACCATATCAATATCGGAGACATTTCGTGAAGTCTTGAATAGTTAGAATCAATTCTAAGTGTAGGTAGATATAAATTATATGGAGTTACCTTGTTTCTTGGAGTGGTGGATTATGTTGTTGATTGAGAGGGTCGTAGTCGGACCATTGATGAGTAATGCGTATCTCGTCTTCGATAATGTTAAAGGTGAGGGAATCTTAATAGATGCTGGGGATGATTCAGAGAAGATAATCGAGACAGTTGAGAAGAATAAGATTAGAGTGAAAGCAATATATGCTACTCATGGGCATTTCGACCACGTTTTAGCTGTAGGAGAGATCAAAGATTACTTTGAATGTAAATTCTATATCCATAGAGAGGATTTACCCATACTTGAAAAAGCTGCAGAAAGCTGTAAAAAATTGCTTGGAAGAGATTATAGTAATCCACCTAACCCGGATGGATACATTAAAGATGGAGACAAGATAACTGTAGGAGAATACGAGATCAAGGTAATGCATACTCCTGGGCATACTCCGGGAAGCGTATCTTATTTATCAAAAGATGCTGTATTCACAGGGGACACCCTCTTCGCTGGAGCAGTAGGTAGATATGATTTCCCTGGAGGAAATCTAGAACAGCTTCTCGATTCACTGAAAAAATTGTTGAAATTACCAGATAGCTTTTCGGTATATCCGGGTCATGGCCCCTCAACAACAATAGGCGTAGAGAAGGTTCACAACCCATTCATCGGAGAGAGAGGGTTATATAGATTGAATGAGAAGAGATAATGTAACACTTTTATCAATCGTAGATGAGGGTTTGCTGTATGTGTATGGACTGATCAAGCATATTGCAATATTTATATGAATGAAGATATCTTGATAGAAGTGATGAATGCTTCAGGATTCTTGAAGAGATTCATTATAGTGATAATTATTCTCTTAGGATTGTTTCTTAATTGGGATGAAGTATCCGATTATTATGCGATAGTTGTAGCAGGGTTTTTGACTTATCTACTATGTGAATTGTACTAACGATATAGATTGAATGAAGCATGTTAAGGAGAGATGATTCTTGAAAAGAATATCTTCGCTTGAGTTAAAACTACATGCATCTGCTTTTATAATTGGGCTTGGACTGTCTTCTCCCGCTTACTTTATTCCTATATTTCTTCAAGAGCTCGGGGCAAGTTATACTTTAATCGGGGTTATGGGAGGCATTCGGTCAACTCCTTACGCTGTCCTACCAATTCTTACAGGCTTAATTATCAATAGAAGAGACATGAGGAAGCTATATCTCTTCAGTTCAATTCTTTCATCAATAGGATTCATTATTTTATCCGTTTCTCAAAGTTACATCGAGATAGGTTTAGCCAACTTCCTCCTAGGAATATCGATGGTATTCTACTGGCCTGTAGCTGAGTCCATCATAGCTGAATTCTTCCCAGAAGACACTAGGTGGAAGATATACTCAAACTTTTCAGCTTCATGGTCTACCGCATACTTTATAGGACCTTTACTAGGTGGAGCATTAGCTGAATTAACGAGTCTTAGAATATTGTTTGCAATCTCGGGAATAGTGTGTGCAGTAGCTATACCATTCATATACTTAATGGGTGAGCTACGTTTAAAGAATAATGTAGAGGTGGAGATTATTGATAGAAGATTTCTACATGTTTGGCCAGTATATGTTATAGTCTTGCTCTTTACTATCGGCATGGCCTTTATAATTCTTCTAGCTCCTTCATGGCTCTATGAATCTGGATGGGATAACTTCGAGGTAGGAGTAGTCTTCACAGTTTTCGGAGTAATGAGAACCCTAGCATACGTATTAGCTAGCAGGCTTCAGAAGATAGATGAAGCTAAAACAATGACCTTAACTATTACATTACAATCAATAGTGACATTCTTGCTATTCTATACTAGTCCGGAGGTTGTGTTTCCAGTGTTAGCAGTGGCAGGATTGATTAACGGAGCATACTTTGTCGCATCATTCAGTATCATAAGTAAGAGTGTTGAATCAGGATATAGAAGCATGTCCATAGGTTTTCTTGAAAGCATTATAGGGATAGCATTCATAATCGGACCTACATTCATTGGATTACTACTAGACAATCTAGGTTCACTGGCTGCTTTCACTATAACCTCCATAGTTATTGCATCGGCTCTACCATTAACATTCATCTTGAAAAGAAGATAAATAATACTTGACAAAGCTATTAAATTATATTAGTCAAATCAATCAAATATTCAATTCTATCGAATATTAACTATATATTATGTGGGTATGAAGATTCCGTCTTCTCCGTTCGTATAGAGTTCTTAATGTCTTCTAGGTTAATGATTTTCTACTTAGCTGACACTGCATACTGGAGTATTCTCTCTGACGAATCTGTTAAACACTATTTCGGCGATAACTTTACAGTCATTAGCGATGTATCCTATGGCCCATGAAATATATCTAGCAGATGGAAGTATTCTCGGGTCACCTGTTAAGACTTGACTTGTTTTACTGAATTTTATTTTTTCTTCAATCTCTTTGATTACTTCATCTGCAAGGTTAATGTCGAGGCTGAGGAATGCCTTCATACATTTGTCGAAAATTTCCTGTACTATGTCTATTATCTTCTGAAGCTCTGTCGACATATTCTTGTCAAGCCATAATCCTCTCCTCTTAAGATTCAAGCATTCACGGGAGATATCGTAGATGTAGTCTGCGATCTCTTCAAGTGATTTAACTATTATCCTTGCACCTACTACGTATGCAGGGCTATCTATCCCTAACACTTTTCCAAGCTCCTTTCTTCTAAGGTAAGTAAACAGCAGCCTCACTATTAGGAAGTATAATTCATCGATTCTTTCTTCTTGTTTCTCAATATTCCTTATAATATTTTCGTCACCAATACTTATTAAGTCTGCCAATTGACTTAGCATTGATGAAACCATTACTTGAAGCCTCCTCAATAATCCTTCTATGGGGAATCTTCCAGGATCTATGAAGCTCTGGATGATTATGTTTTGAGGATTATGCTCTACTATCTCGAAAGCAGGTAGCCTGTCAATAGTCTTAGATATCTCATTTACCTGATCTTCTGTAAAGCCTTTCATTGATTGAATCCTGACAACGTCATAGCCTTGAACATAGCATCCAATTATCATTCTAGCCAATTGTATTGAGGAAGTACATAGCTCAGCATTTATTGTTGCAGTAACTTCTTTCTGCATCTTCATGGGAGGCTGGATCTTTAATGAGCCGTCAGGCTCTTCAATAATGGCCAGTAGGTCTCCCCTCTTCAACCCCTTCTCTGTGACCCACTGTTTAGGCAATGTTATACTGTAGGTTCCCTCACCTACCTGCTGTATTCTCCTATATTGCTCACTTACTTCCACGGCTATCCCCCTATATAGAACTATATACACCTATTAGATAAGATTTAAGAGACTCTAGTTATACTCATATTGCAGGAGGCGGGAGCAGAATGTTGTTAGAGCAACCCAAGATGTCTTTAAGAAGGAGCTACGCAAATGGTTATAAATACTGTTCGAGATGTAGAGTCTACTATCTGACGGACAGTGTTCGATGCCCCTACTGTGGAATCCTTTTGAGGAATTCGCCTAGAAAGAAGAAGTCTCTAAGGAATACAAAGGTTGTAAAAGTTCCACCAGAAGTTGAGAAAGAAGCTACAACAGTAGAGATAGCTGCTAAGACAACCTAAACAGTAAACATCGATAAGTCTACATAACCAGGATGGTCGGCTGACAACCATTATTGAAGAGGTTTCAGACTATTTACTAATATTTTTATCTTCGACTGCTTTCTTATTCCATTGTTATGGTTAGTCAAGACTATATCGTAGAGATAGCGAGTAAGCTTGTAAAGATTAATAGTGAGAATCCTCCTGGTAGAGAGTTTGATATTGCTAGTTTTGTAGCAGATGAACTAGTTAAGCTTGGTATGAAGACCGTGATTGACAGATTTGAAGATTCTAGAGCAAATGTAATCGGTATATGGGGGGAAGAATACCAGAGTCCCTCGATAATGTTGAACACTCATCTTGATACTGTCCCAGCTGGAGATAGGGGAAAATGGAGTTTCCCACCATTCAGTGGTGAAGTAAGAGAAGGTAAGATATGCGGTAGGGGGGCAGTAGATGCTAAAGGGATCCTAGCCTCTTTTCTTGGAGCGTTAAGAGAGCTAGCTGATAGGAGCTGGCCCATCAGAGGTAGGATAGTATTGGCAGCGGTGGCCGATGAAGAAGTAGAAGGTAAGGGTACGAAGAAGATAATTGCAAGTAATCTGAGAACGGATTACGCAATAGTTGGAGAGCCTACATCCCTTTTTGTATGCATAGCGCATAAGGGGAGACTAGTAATTGAAGTAGATTTTCATGGACGTTCAGTACATGCAAGCACTCCATCCAATGGGGTCAACGCAATCTACTATGCATCCCAATTCATAGAAAAGATTCAGAAGATAAAGTTTAAAGAGCAGCATTCTTTTCTAGGTTCTCCAACATGCACTCCTACGCTAATAAGAGGTGGAATAAAAGATAATATTGTTCCAGACAATTGTAGTGTAACTCTAGATTTCAGAATTTTGCCATCAATGAAGCCTAATAGAGTATTAAGAACTCTGGAGAAGATTATTAGGGAGGATATTCCCAGGAAGCATTTCCAAGTTAGGGTGGTAAACTATATCCCGCCTGCAGAAACTCCTACTGAAAATCTTCTCGTAAGAATAGCTCGGGAATCAATTAGGGAAGTAACTGGTAAGAGGGTTATGGTTAAAGGTTTCCAAGCAACATGCGATATGAGTTTTCTAGTAAACCATGCGAGGATACCTACTATCATTCTGGGACCGGGGAGAATAGAGGATGCACACGTAGTGGATGAAGCTGTAGAAGTGCAGGAATTAGTTAAGGCTGCAGACATATATGTTAAGATTCTGGAGAAGACTCTTAAATGAAATATTTCTTATTATGAAAGTTCAGAAGACTCTATGGTTGATGACTGGTTTCTTGACGTCTTCATTTTCCGCCATGCAGCACTTACTACCTTATAGAAATCTCGTATCCTCGCCTGTGTACCGTATCTTTCCTCTCTAAACCTCATGTGAAGATATATCTTGAATAGAAGTATCCAGTCCTTCTTTAGGTCGAGTTTGCCTGTTAATCCTTTCTGGATGAATTGGAAGACAGTATTGTATGGTTTGAAGATTTTTAAGATCGTTCTCCTATATTTTTCGAGATCTTCCAGGTTTTCTATTAATGCTTCTGCAGAGTATAAGCTGGGGATTATTCCTTCACCCAGCATTGGGTAAACTGTGCCTATAGCTTCACCTACTCCTACAACAGCTCCATTATAGAATGGTTGACAGTATTGTGGAGGAGTAATCCTGACAGGTCTGCCCACCTTCATCAAGACTTCTCCATTATATTTCTTGACGAATTCTTCAACAGCTTTACAGTGTCTCTTAAAGTAGTCTCCCGCACCAACATGGTATATTCTGTCACCTAGAGGGAAGAACCATAGGTAACCTGAAAGCCCTCTAAAAGGTTTAATGTAAAAATCGTCGAAAGGTGGATCTTTAAACTTTACACGATATTCAATGGTTGGAATATAGTATTGATTTTCTATTTTGGGTAGAAGAGATCTGTTAAAGCCTGTTGAGTCTATGATGAGGTCGTATCCATTTGGTATCGATTTCACTCTTACGTTAAACTTTACATTACAATCTTTTATCAAGTCTTCTTCGAATCTCTTCTTATCGAAGGTGCATAGACCTTTTAATCTAATGGGGTAAAGTTCTCCACCTAGGTCAACTATCATCTCTCTCCCAGTGTGGAGTAGGTAGTCATCGAAATTTAATCCGACATTCTTGGCGAAATTCTTCATAACGTTCCGAGAAGTCCCCCAAGCACACATTGGATAATATCTGGAAGGCGAAGCCATCTCGAATCCTTCAACAGTATGTTCATCTCTAAGTCTTGAAAGGAGATACGACCCCGCTACGCCGATACCTACAACAGCTATCTTCAATACTGGAAATAGCTTCAAAATATTAAAATTTAAACTTCAATGAACCCAACAAATTGGATAGACTAAAATAGAGAGGATTCTCCTAGGAGAATACAGGTAACGATTAAATTTAGCCAAATGAATGAATACATCGAGGGCCCGTAGCTCAGCCTGGTAGAGCAGCGGGCTCATAACCCGTTGGTCGTGGGTTCGAATCCCACCGGGCCCACCTTTTTATTTATCTTCTATGTAATTTTAATGGGAAAAGAATGGTGGGGGTTGAGGGTTTTCATTAGTCTCTCCATCTTCCTCCTAATAGTGAATCCTATGAGTTCAGCGAAC
>JAGDWP010000118.1 GCA_023269855.1 Nitrososphaerales archaeon
GGAAAAGCTGGTCGAGATGCAACCTATACAGGGTTAAGGTTAAGTCCAAGAACCTTCACCAAAACATGCTCAAAGCACACAAAAATCAAAATCTAAATCGACTAGTCAAAGACTAAAATTTGATAGGAACTAGGGTACAGTATTATTTGCTTAATGTATAGATAGGTAAGATGAAGCTGTCAAAAATAAACTGGAAATGAGAGGCTCAATGATTAAGAGAGTAGCTTTTACAATTATCATGGAGAGGTTAAGCTTCTAAATGAGGCCCCGTACTCTTTCTCCTTTTTTATTCAATTTCTATGCTTACATTTAGCGAAAAACATTATAGTAGATAGTCTGGCATTATCATCTTAGAGAGGATGATTTGGTTCGATATCTTAACCCCTAAGCAGCTTTTCTATTTTACTTCTATTGTGGATATCTTTAGAAGGCGGGGATATAGAGTTCTTCTTACAGCTAGAAGGTATGAACAGTTAGATGGATTGATTGAGGAAGTCTTTAGAGGTTGGGAGATAAGAGTTATTGGTAGATTTGGTGGATATAGTTTAAGAGATAAGCTTGAAGCAAGCGTTGAGAGACTTGAACTATTATTGAGGCAAGTGCCTATTGAAGAAATAGATCTCGTGTCTTCAAGCGGCTCGGTTGAAGCTTCTAGAATAGCTTATGGGCTTAGAAAACCTCACATACTTATGTCTGATTCTCCTCATTCTCCAGTTAACCCTCTCACTGCCCCTCTCTCAAAAAGAGTGATAACACCTTGGGTCATAGATAACAGTGAATGGATGGAGTATGGTCTAAAACCTAGCCAAATAAAGAAATACAGAGTGCTTGACCCATATTTCTGGCTGAAAGATTTTCATCCAGACATCTCGATACTGAAGAATCTTAACATAGAAGATGAATACGTTTTAATTAGGCTTCCAGAATCTGCAGCTTCATACTTAACGATAAGTGATGCTCAGTACATCCAGACACTGTCCAAATTTATAGAAATTATTAAAAGTCATGGATTAAAGGTTGTCATCATGTCTAGATATAGAGAGCAGACTCAGGTAGCGGAGAAACTCCTAGCCGATAATAACGTGGTGTTAGTGAGTAAACCAGTTGTTGGAAGTCACCTCATATACTATTCAAGAATATTTATCGGTGGAGGGGGAACAATGACTCAGGAGGCTGCATTACTTGGAAAACCATGCATATCAATCTATCCTGGTAAGCAACCGACAATACTTAGATTCTTATATAGACATGGGTTAGTGAAACATTACAGTAGCCTAGAAAAATCTTTGAAGACTCTACAATATATGTTGAAGAAGATTGATTATTATACTGAAGTTTTCAGAGAGAATTCTAGAAAGATATGGAGAATGATGAAAGATCCTGAGGAACAATTAGTTAAATGGTTTGAGGAGGCTCTACCTAGCTAAGCTCTTTCTTAGATGTTCCAACTCCTTCGTAAGAATATCTAAATTCTTAAGAATATTCTTATACGTTTCATCCACCTGCTTAGTAAATAATGTTTTCCCTATAGAACCTGTCAGGTATCTATGAGTCTGAGTCCACAACTGCTCAGCCGATTCATTAACTCTTCTCGAAAATTCAGTTAGCGACTCAATACTTTTCTCTAGTTCTGGATATGTCTTCCTTAAATCAGTGGAGTAGCTCATTATTCGACCTACGTTTCTGGCAATATTATTTCTAACTTCAAGCATTCTCTCTCTAACATAACCTTTGTCGAGTATCTTCTTACTAGCGATAAGTTCACTAACTATATTACATGAACTAATTAATTCCTCTACTTCTCCAATTAGTTTGAAAGCTTTCTCCTCATGTTCTTTAATGGATGGTTTAAAGACTGGTCTCAGAAAATATATTAAAACCCCTGCGAAGAATATTATCGAGGATACTCCAAGCATGATCGGGATGAAGGAGAATATGTTTGGAGTCTGCTTAACCGTTACTTCAAGCGTCTTCTCTTCGAAAGTTAAAGGAGAAACTATTCCTAGATAGAATGTTAAGTAAGTTTTCTCTGGATAGATTTTCTTAACTTGGACAGGTTCAATATTTGAAGAAACATACTCTATTGAGGGCAGGATCATCCTGATTCTATAATCTGGAGTGCTAAGATTAAATGGTAGGTAGGGAGAAATTGATAAACGGTCTCCTTCAAGCTTGAAGAAACCATCAGGAGGCTTAAACCTAATTATTACTGTCTGGCTCTCACCAACGTTTAAAGACCTATCAAAGGATACTCTCAAAATACTCTTTTTCTCATCATAGCTACTTGAAAGCTTCCTTAACTGGTCTCTAGTTTCAAGGACCGATGAGCCGTTCGGTAAATTAAGGGAGAAGCTATTAATAGTGTTTCCATCAATCAAGCTAAGCTTGATATTGTATTCTGCTTCATTCGATGATAAATCTAGTGTAAGATATGTATAGAGAGGTTTAACTATGCTGATCTCTCCGATGTTGAATTCTAATTCTAGATTTTGAATCTGAGTAGTATCTATAGATAATCTTCCAGATGCCTCTATATTATTCTCATTCACTTTTATCGCCTTAGGTGAAACTTTACTAATGTTAGATCGTTCTGGTAATATAATCTTAATATCGAGAATCTCAAGGTTTTTTCTAGTTATAGGATTCAATGAAAACTCTACCTTAAACGTCTCTGCACTACTTCTCTTCAGCATATCTCCGAAGATTGTTGTCAATCTTACAGAAGTAGCGGCTTGAGTAGGAGTTATCTTAAGCCAGAATATTTGATCCTCGATTTTAAGTTCGATGTTTCCATTAGGAGTATAATAGTCTACTAGAGATGGCAGTAACTGTCGAGGAAAACCAACTTCAACATAGCCAGCTTCAACTGGCACTGTATCAACCACATAGATAAAACCATACCTATCAACTTCAATTAATCTCTCTAAAACTGCTTTCTCCTCCGCATCAACGAGAAAGAAAGATGAAGAAGATATCAAGAAAATCAACATAATGACTGAGAACACTTTCTTCTCCAATTTTATCCGCAGAATCAATTCGTAAATTATTATTTAAATATAATTTATTGAGAACTATACACATCTATCCCATATTAATTTAAAGATTATACCGTCTAGGATAAACATTCTATAATA
>JAGDWP010000080.1 GCA_023269855.1 Nitrososphaerales archaeon
CCTAGTAACACCCTTAATAGAACCACCAGCAAGATAAAACAGCATAGCTAGTAGAAAAGCCTTGTCAATAATTTGTACCACCAAACTAATACTACTTTAAGAGAAGAAAAATAAACTTAACACACCTTAATAAAGATTGAAAACAACTTTCTTAGAATTTGGGGAAGAAAGGTTGGTATTGAGAGAAGGAAGCTAGACAACTATGTAGTGTTGACACTGTTTGATTCGAATTTTGCAAAGCATGTTCCAATAAGATGTTTCTCTTCTGACACATCCCGTGGGACTGCTTATCACATCTCTGGTGGTGTAGAAGGTCATGCAATGCTTTAGAGCTGTTGTTTTGATTTGTTCATCAGCTCACATCATTTGCTCATTAACCTTGCTGTTACCAGTCCCTCATCCCCTTCGCTATTTACGTTTCCAAACATGGTTTCTAACATGAATACTTATATCGTTATGTTGAATGTGCTTTATGTGGTAATTGCCACGGGGATTGATAAAGCTTTTCTCGGGCTTGCTAGCGAATATGTTGTCTCCTCTGAGCCTTGTCGCAGGGTTTTCACGCCCAAATAACCTATGGTAAGTGGAAGAACACCAATGTAATAGCCGTTAATATTGAGAATGGCAAAGTCATTCTTGTTGAGGTGAAGACCAAGCAAGGCAGGGAATGGCCTGCGGTAAAGGGTGTTAAGGGTTTTAACAGGATTCAGATACTCGTAGACTATGAGGGGAAAGATCCTCTTGAGAGACCAGATTTCTACATACTAGACAAGGATTTCCGGAAAACTATATAGATAAAATAAGATACGAGCTTAAGGAGGTAAGAGAAGAAGGCAACCAAATAATTTATATAGCCAGATGGATTCAAAGGAGCAAGCCTATGATTAAATGATGTAAGAGAGTGGCGAGAACAATGGGATATCATAGAGAAGAAGCTTAAATAAATAGCAAAATATTCACACAATCTCCAAGCATTTCTCACAACATAACATATTTTTGAATAGAATACTCTATTTTATTTCCTCAATAAAAGTTGGATGTAGTTCCCAGATTTGTGGAGCTAGAGGATTAAAAGCCCTACCCACAGAGATTTGCAGAGCTCTTGAAACACATGCTTGTAGTTCTCAACTTTAGAGGATTTTAATTTAAAAGTAGCGTTAAATAGCTAGTTTGAACCATGCTAGGCTTTAGCCCAAAAACCATATGTTAAGAGCGACTCCATGACTTTAGGATTGAGGGTTTAACCCAGGTCTGTTTAAGCCTGAGCTCTCATCAAGAAGCTTCTAAGATGGGGTGAAGCTCTAATCCTAGTCTTAACATGTTAATTCTCAAGGTAATTACAATCCTAGGGCTTTGTGAAGCTCAGGATCTAGGTCTTCTACAAACCTTGACTCATCAAAAACTCCTAAATCTACTATTAAAAGATATTTTCTTCCAACATTGAGGTTAAGAGGTGGAGGCTCTCCATACCTCCTAGTGTACTCAAGAAGCATCACTTTCTCCCAATATTCAGCATCCTCATTGTTAAACACCTTGAAGTATATGCAAAGCTCTCGATCAGCTATTGCATCACACAATCCTGTGTAGAGTAGTGAAACCCCGAAAGTGTGAGGATAACTATTCTGATCCTTAAGCCCACGAGCCACTTGAATGCTTCTCCACAAGTCTCTAATCCTTTGTCTAAGATTTTTGGTTGAGCCCATGTAGAGTATCCCCTTCTCATCAACACCCCTAATCCTTGGTATGGCTACAGGTTTTCCATTCCTAATCCAGAAGATCACGTAGACACCAGCCTCCTTCGGAACATCACGAAATTTCTTCTCAGCTAATTCCACTAGAGGTTTACAGAATGAGCTTTTCAATCTTCACACCAATAAGCCAATAATCTAGGAATCTCTATAAATTTTAATAGGCACAACGTTAGCTGGTCATGTAGCATGTAATAAATAGTTAAGACCTGATTCAGCCTCTCTTAGCGGCATGTAGCTGAAGACGCTGAATTTAACTATGCCCTTGATTGGCTTAAGCTTATCGTCTTCCAATCTGAACGCTATTGCAATAAGTCTTTTCACAACATTTTCACGTTTAAACACAGCTGTTGTTGGATCCCTCCTAACCTCTTCTGGCACCATAACCTTCTTTGACATAACAAACCATTTCTCAACATTTTCCTTTTCATTCAATTTCTCTCTAAGTTCTACAATAACCCTCTCACCATTCTGTATAATGGTTTGTTGGATCTGACTTTCAATTTTTGTGAACTCTCTTGGGCATTTCTCAACACCATCTTTTTGCACACATATAGTGACCTTGATCTTGTCCGTAGGTATGAAGAGAATTGTTCTGGCATCGAGATAGTACTTGTATTCAGAGTCTAAGAGCACTCTATATATGGTATCTAGTGTCTCCTTACCCTTTACTAGCTTATTCAGTACAAAGACAACCTTGAAGTCCTCAGATCTCTTTATGTATTCGCATCCCCACTTATAGCATTCGTTTATGGCTCGTGGAACTATAATCCACAGGTATTTAAGATTGTGCTTTTCCAATACCTCTCTAGAAATAATAAATAAGATGAAAATATCTAACAAGGATATAATAGAAGCTGCTTTGAAAAGAGTACCAATAGTGGAACTTGGTCACTACGACTCGCTGGTGAAGCATATAAAAGAACTCATAGTCAAGCTTTCTAAAGATAGAATGTTTAAAGGTGATGAAAATAGAGCTAAGGAGGTGGCAGAGAAATTGACAGGGGGATACGAATATCATGGAAGGGTGGTGGATTATTATGAAGCGGAAAGCATTGGTTTAAAAGTTAAGATGCTGTCAGATGAGAATTTATCAGCTGTGTATAGCCTATATAAAGATATCAAGCTTTTATTTGATTTTGTGGATAAAGAGGTGGGGCCCATACTTGCTTCCCTTATGGAAGTAGGACTAGCTCCTATGTATCCAGAAAAATATGAGTTAAAGCATGGTATAATATATATACCACCATTACATGAAATAACTAGACTTCTTCTCGAGTAAAAAGATTTTTTGTAGCAACTTTTTAATTAGCTTTCCAAATCTTATCGCCCTTTAGGATAGCGAGGAGGTCAAATATCTATT
>JAGDWP010000100.1 GCA_023269855.1 Nitrososphaerales archaeon
TGGTTGATAGGATATGATTGTTAGCTTGGAGGATGTTAGGAGCTGGGGCTTAAAAGTCTCAGAAGACTTATACTTGGTAAGGTTTAAGATGTATAGAGTGGATACTTTAAGTTAAGACTAGTAGGATTTTCGGATTAGAAGCAGGTATCCCAAGAACATGTAAAGCAATAATATATCTGAAAGGTTCAAGCTATGAGGGAACAATAATAAATGATAATTCTGTTAGAATGCATACACCATCATTTATAAAACAGCTTACAAAAGATAATGAACTATAGCTATACTCTAAAAAGATAGAAGATACAATAATATTCTTCGATGAATTTAATAAGAAGATCGATGAATACATTATAGAGTTTAACCTATTCAATAATATAGTTGGGTCGAAGTCTCCTAGATACAGTAAGGGTTACAAGTATTGTAGTAGATGTGAAGAGGCTTTCCTAATAAATACTAAGAACTGTCCAAGATGTGGAGCAACATTAAGAACTAAACCTAGAAGAATTAAGAAAAATAATATTATAGAAAATGTTTGTCTTAGAGATGGGATTCTGAACTGTAATGGTGAGTCTGAGAGGATTCTTGGAAAATGCTTGAAGAATGTAAAGAGGGACGAAGTAGTGATAGCTACAAAGTTTTCTCCTACTAGGGTTACTGAGAAAGGTTTAAGGAAAGCATTAGAAAATAGCTTGAAACGTTTAGGCACATCATATATAGATCTATACCAAGTTCATTGGCCCAACCCCCTCATACCGATACCTAAAACTATGAAGATTCTAGAGAAACTATGGAGTGAAGGTAAGATACTGTCTATAGGGGTAAGCAACTTCAACTTAAAGCAGCTTATCAAAGCTAGAGAATCTCTATCCAAGACAGACATTGTCTCAAACCAAGTAGAATACAATATGTTAAAGAGAAACATTGAAAAAAGCATGATAGAATACTGCTTAAGAGAGAAGGTAACCATAATTGCTTATAGTCCACTTGTACAAGGCGCACTTACAGGAAGATATACTCGAACGAATAAGCCTCGAGACCTTGTTAGAAAGTCTAACCCCTACTTTACTTCTAGGAAGTTAGAGAGCATTAAACCCTTGCTTGAAGCTTTAAGAGAAATAGCGGAAAAAAGAGGAAAAACAATTACACAAATAGTGTTAAACTGGATGCTTAGATGGGAGAACACGGTTCCAATACCTGGAGTGAAAAGAGTTGAGCATGTATTAGATATAGCGGGTGCGATGGATTTTAGATTAAATGATATTGAATTAAAGATTCTTGAAGAAAAACTTCATGAAAGCAGGTCGACGAATCCGTCAAAACTTAGACATGGAATACAATTACCAAGAAACTATCTATCGATGATCTTCTATGAAAAGAGGGAAGATTAGAAGGTTAACGAGATATGGTTATTATTAATCTTAAAATAATTGATTTTATATCTTGAGATTGGCTGGCGATGAAGACTTTGCCGAGTTCAGAGATGTGAAGATAAATGGCCCTCGCTGAGCCAGCCTGAGAATCTTTGTTTACTTACTAGATGATTCAACAGCTTGGAATTCTTCTATTTCACCTGTCAATGAATCAAGTTTAACGAAGACGTTGTAACCTTTCTTATCCAGTAACCCTCTACTTACTACTACTTTTAATTTAACATTCCACTTGTTCCCCTTATTATAAGGTGTTAACCAGATACTGTCAATCCATGTATTTTCAATCTTTCCATTGAGCCTCTTCTCGATCTCCCTCTCAGATATATTCTTTGCATCTATCCAGCTTGAAATCTTGACTCTTTCCATACCAATCTACTTAATTAATAATAAGGCTAAATATATGATTTTTATCCAACACTTCATAGTATGTTAATGAGTATTGGGGGGCGCTGGAGGCCAACATTGATGAATGTGGAGTCTACAGAGATATATGGATATATTGTATCATTTGAGCCCGTGCTAAGAAGACACATAATCAACTATAGAGTCAGAGTTATTTCTCCAAGTGTTAAGTCTTGGATAATCTATTTGAGAGAGATTCCTAGAAATTTCAAGCTCGGAGTATTTGCTAAGATAAGAGTTATCATGAGTAAACAGACCGGAGAAGAAAGACTTATAGCAGAAGAACTAGAAGTAGTGGAGACCCAGCAATCTTACGATTTCGTTGAAAGCGTTATTGAAGAAGTCTCTAGAGGAGAAATTACAATAGTGGCGGGCCGGAGGAATGGAGGATTCTTCAGCCTCCCAGTCACAGACGAAGAAGTATTGAACAAGCTTCCAACCGTATTCCCAGTAAAAGCTATGTGCCTCTTCATAGAGACAGGTAAAGGCGTAAACCTAGCCTCCATCTTATCAGAAAGAGAATACAAAATAGTGTTAAGAACAATTGAGATACTCAATAAAATTGAAGAATATGAAGAAAGACTAGACAAGCAATGTAGAGAACAATTAAACGATATAATTCACGCTACTAACCCTTAAAACTCGAGAATAATCTTTATCTTTCAATTGTGAGTGGTTAATTTAGTGCTAGATTATGAAGATTAGATATGTTCCCGCTCTAGATCTTGAAGAAAGAGTAAAAAAGATAGTAAGGCTGATCGGTCTTACATACATTGACGTTGACAAGGTTAAGTGTGTGAGAAGCTACGGCTCAAAATCTGATGCTTACGCGAGGATACATGGAGTCTCAAGAGCTTTTCTAACAGGTTTACGAATGAAGCCTCACTATGTTATAGAATTCGTATCTGAGAATTTTGATAATCTCTCCGAAGATGAAAAGGACAAGATCATAATCCACGAGCTTCTCCATATACCTAAAACTTTCAGTGGAAACCTCCTACCACACGGGAAATCCAAGATTGATAGAGAAGTCAAAGTCTTATTTCAAATACTCCGTGAAAGAAAAGCCCCGGACAACATATTTTAATTTGTATGAGTTTTATGGGAAAAGAATGGTGGGGGAGGTTAGAGGGCTTTCATCAACCTCTCCATCTTCCTCTTAATA
>JAGDWP010000013.1 GCA_023269855.1 Nitrososphaerales archaeon
CGAACAATATTACCTCTATCAAAGACATCTTCTATTCTACTGATGTTTCCATAGATGTTTACCGAGGCATAGAATGTTCGAGGCTCATATTCTCTCATCGTCACTAATAATCTTTTGAAGTCTTCTCTCGAATTTGTTTTTAGAGGTTTCTTACTATTAGGAAAGTATCTAAACATTAACTGTTTACCGTCATCACCAGACTTATTACAATGAACCGCTATCCATTTATCTCTTGAAAAGTCAACTATTTCCTGTATTACTTCATCCCTCAGATAATGATTCAAAATCCTAGTATTCTTCAAGGAATCTCCCCTTCTATTTTCTTCCTGGATTCAATTATCTTCTTGAAGACTTCTTTTGGGAGACTGAGATCTTCTTTTCTTCTCTCTAATGGACCCAGTATGATTAGGCCTTTACCTGGAATAATATCTATTTCATGTAGATACTTGTTATGGTTTGTCTGCCTCATCTTCTCTATCAGAACGTATCTTCTTAACTCTCCAGATTTGATACTTCTTCTAAACCTTATTATACCGTCTGCTATATGTTCTATCCCCCAACCAAAGGCTTCAGATGTTGTAATAGCGTATTGGCTTATTGCAATTGTTGTGAAATTCCATTTTGATAAGACTTTCTTAACGTAGTATGAGTATCTTCTAGCCATTGCAGGTTTATCGAGCCAGAATGCGCTTATCGAATCTATCGCTACTCTTGCTCTACCATATCCAAGCTCCTTCTTAGCTTCAATTATTTTTCCAACTAATACTTCAAGGTCTAGGTTCTGTAGACTCCACTTATCTTCTCTACCCATTAAAGCATCAATAACTATTAACTTATTCTCTGCTATTGCTTTCTCGAAATCCATATTGAATTGAGAAGCTTGTTTTATTATTGATTCCCTACTCTCTTCAGTCGTTACATATATTGATTTATCATCATCAAGAACTCCTTGGTAGATAAAGTGTATAGCGAAGATTGTTTTTCCACATCCTGGTTCACCTGTAACAGCTATGAAGAAGCCTTCAGGTACGCCTCCCTCGATTAGTTTATCGAACCCTTCTACACCTGTCCGAAGCCTCCTAACCACCACTTCCCTGTAATACTCTGCTTAGAAGAATATATTAACATACAAGACTATTAGATGCCACTTAACAAGAATAGAATACTTCGGAGCTCGAGTAGATGGTTCAATGGAAAATGAGAATGAAATGTTAAGCTGTATATAAGATTACATGGCCATTGTAAAACTAGACTCTCATTGCTTCCTCAATAACATCCTAGATTATAGCTCTTTTATTTTTTCTTCAAATTCTTCTGCGAGTTTGGAGAGTTCGCTCAATGCTTTAGTTAAGGCATCTTTTGCAAGCATTTTCTGTTTATCTGTTTTCACTCTCAGTATACTCTTCATAGTCAGCGGATGTTCTACCACTACTCCAGCATATTCTACTTCGTCCATTCTTTGAAGGATCTCAGCTAATGAATCGAGGATCGATGGATCTTCATTCTCAACCTCAATCTCTACGAAATCCTCTCTTAAGGTTACTATCCTTAATTGCATTCACCTTCACTCTCTTAAACATGGTTATCAACGTATAATTAAAAAATGTTAGCATGATTTTAAGTATGTCGTTTAAGGATGTTAATAAATGCTCATCCGGGTAGGCTTTTACCTAGTAACCACTTATCTAAGCTTGCTACTCCTATATACGCTAGTTTACGTTTTTCTTTGTTTCCACATTTAAAACAGATTAAGGTCTTGTCTTTCCTTCTCAGCGGTCTACCACATTTACTACAGATTGGTAGAACTGATCCTAGTTCATTCTTCCATATGCTTAAACCGATCACTCCTGAGAATAGTGTAACTACTTCTGCAATTACGAGATCCCCTACTCCTATACATTCAGTAAGGTCTTGTTTCGTCTTAATGTTTGGCAGTATGACAGCGGTTCTCTTATGTTTTAAAGGCTTCATATTGACTGCGAGGATCTCAACTATAGCGATCTTTTCTTGGACATCTTTTACTTCTGCGAGCACCCTATCCCCTAGATTTATGTCCTTTAGAGATTTCACAGGCTTAATATTGACTATTCTCTTACTCCTGTCATAATTGACGAATCCAGCCTTAGTTGAGATAACAACGTTGTCTCTGAAAATTTTTGTATTCAATCCTGGATAGTATTCTTCAGCAACGCATATGGGCTGACCTGGTGTAACAAATCCCCCATCCTCTACGTACACCATATCTCTACTCCACTAGCTTATCAGATACCTTGCTGAATAAATGGTATTCTCCCATTTAAGTTTTCCACATGCTATCAGTACTTCGGATGGAAGCAGTAGGGGTAATCTAAACTTTATTTGGTCTTCTATTGATAGTCTCGGGCAAGCTGTATTAACATATCCATCATACGGCAGATTATCAAGCTGGTCTACATTAAGTTCATCCACTGTTAAAAAGTCAACTTCTTTTCCACGGTCTTCAAGGATATTTTTCATACGAATAGCTGAATCAATCTTTCTCTGCCCAGGTTTTACACCTATCAGTACACCAACCCTCCTCGAATTCTTGAACAATTCTATCCATGTATATCGTCGTTTCAGCAGCTCCTCCACTTCACTATTAACTTCACGTATCTTTCTAAGCTCGGGATCTACTACATAAACAGGTTTAGACGTAGTTAATGAAGCCCCAATTCCATGAAAAATACTTCCAATAATTAATGAGCAGTCAACTTTGTCGATTATACTCCATATACATGTGTAGTCGCATCCTATAACTTGGCCTCTGTAGGGTGTTCTAGGTCCTCTCTTACCTGTCAAAGCTGTAATGCTTCTCTCTTTAAGCTTCTCAGCGAACAAGTCAAGGTGTTCGATCCATTGAATTGTCGCTCCGATACCTACTACCTTCTCTTTTCCAATAGCTTCTGAAACCATGTCAACCATTTCAAGCAATGGTCCTGGATTAGCAATTCTGCACTCTATGTAGAATGTAGGTATCTCCTCGCTTATTGTAAACTTAGCATGTCCCAGATGTATGATCCCGTCAGCTCCAACTGCTCTAGCCTCCCCATATGCTAGATCACATGCTCCCCAGCACTTCCCAGTTGAGATTATCGGTTCAACATTCCTTTCTTTCAAGTATTTAACTACTAACGGTATTTGCGGTCTAAGACCTAGGGGCACCTGTACTAAGACTCTTCCAATATTGTTTTCTTGTATCCAATCATCCAAGCCTTCGAATTCAATCTTGTACATTCCATCTTACAATCGCTCAGCCAGCTTAAAAACAATATTAACCTACCTCTCATTGATTAGTCTAAGTTTAAGACAATCTTTTAATTTTCTGGAAATGATTTTATTACGGATATTTATGAAGATGTCACCCCTACTTAACAAATTTCTTGAAAAATTGCAAAGTGCCATATCTCAAAAAATCGATGAAGCTTCAGGTATAGATATAGGAAGACTTAGAACGATTCTAGCAGTTGATTCAGCTTATAGAAATGATGAATTAATGGTTACTGTTGGGGTTCTCTGGGATTTAGAGAAAAATCAAGCGACTGGACAATCATACATTATTAGTAGGCCTACTTATGAATATGTGCCAGGTCTACTCTTTATGCGGGAAGCACCCTCAATAGTTGAACTTGTTGAGAAGATTGACAGCGGATGGGATCTACTTATGGTGGATGGTCATGGTCTACTACATCCTAGGAAAGCTGGTTTAGCAGTAATGGTTGGCATAACAGTGGATAAACCCACTATCGGTATCGCTAAAAAACTACTAGTTGGAGAAGAAGTTGGAGAAGGCTATATGGGTCCAGTATACTTAAATGGTCAGCTACTGGGTTACTGGTTTAAAGATAGGAGTAGATTTTATGCTAGCCCCGGCTACAAGGTTAGCATAGAAGATATCCCTGTTATAGTTAACCTGTTGGGAGGACGCTACCCTGAGGCTATGAAGTTAGCTGATAGATTAGCTAGAAAAAAGATTAAAGAAATAAATTGCTAGATTTCTACTTCGCCTAGTTTAGATTTTGCTCTCTCAGCTGCAATTGCGCTGGCCTCTGAAAGTATCTTTTCAGCTTCATCGTCAATGGATGGTCCTGCTCCAATCATTTCAGGAAATGTTCCAAGCTCTACGGATACTTCATCAAAAGTATCAGTTATGCTTCTCAAATTATCTGCAAGTTCAGGTGCTATACCTCTAACGTCTCCACCTACTTGGAGAAGGATCTCTCGGAGCGGTGCGAGGACATCGGCTAATTCATCAAAATCTTTAACTGTCTGTAACCTATGGATTACACCTTCAAGTGATAGTTCACTATGTATAGCTTTCCTAAGCATCCTTCTTAGTTCAGCAAGTTCATTGGCATAGAGTACTGCTCTATCCCTATCTCTTTCTGCCTGAGCTTTTACTATTGCTTCGAAGAGCTCCCTGCTTCTCGCTTCAAGAACTCTGACTCTATTATTAAGTCTAGATCTGACTACTTCAAGTCTACCTACTGCATCATCAATCTTCTTAGATAAAGGTTGGACAACCTTAACGTCTTTCTTCCTCTTAAACAGTGGCCACATCTTCGAGATCGTCTAATTAGACAAGAGGATAAACTTTCCTCCACTATTTCAATAAATTATTGAGTGGGTAATCTCTAGATACGTACGGGAAGATTCTCATCTTCTACGTCTTGGTTTTAAACCCCAACTGACAGCCTTCTCAGGTATGATCTTTATGATAGGTGCATCTCCCTCGATTATTGGACCGTATGGTTCTCTCCTATAATATGGAAACTTTTCTGTAAGAAGTTCTGCAACTTTCCTGAATTCTTCTCCTCTCTCAAGTATTTCCGCTCTTCCCTGAATCATTATACCTTTATTCTTCCCCCAAGGCTCACCATACTCATCGATAATCACTGCCACACGATTATTATTTTTTATGTTTTCAAGCTTTTTCGTCCCATAATCCGTAACAGCATAAATACATCCATTATAGTAAACATGACATAATGGAACTACATGCGGATAATTATCTTTAGATACCGAAGCAAACCTCATAACTCTAGCCTTATTAATGAATTCGATTTCGTAATCCCTAAACTCGTACATGCTAGTACCACACAGATCACGTATACACTTACATATGTTCTTTACTCTAACCACAAACGAGCTCTTCACCGAATATTCATGAGAAATATTTAGAAAACGCTAAAATTAAAGAAAAATTCTTCTATTATCCAGGATTGAATGAATTCTTCACTTACTTAATTGAAGCTCTGATCTTCGTCTTTCCCGCGTACGTAGCTAATGCTACACCTGTCGCCGCTGTAAAGATAATCGGTAGATCGACACCTTTAGATAAGGGGTTGTATGCATGGGATAATAGGAGGATCTTAGGAGATGGTAAAACAATCGAAGGATTAATTTCAGGGACAGTAGTTGGCACACTAGTAGGAATCATCCTATACATACTCACAGATGTTTTCCGAAGCTTTTTAGAACCTCTTATACTGAGTGTTGGAGCTATGGTGGGAGATATCTTAGGCTCTTTCATGAAGAGGAGGATCGGTTTAGAGAGGGGTAAACCGCTACCGATAATAGATCAATTAGGCTTCATCTTATCTTCATTATTTTTCTCTTTCATGATTTACGGAATACCTGAATGGGCTAGACTAGACATTTTCATAACCCTGCTCATAATAACTTTCTTCCTACATTTAGCAACAAACTATATAGCTTTCCTCCTACATCTAAAAAATAAACCATACTAAGCGGGGGACATTAAAGGTCTTAAGACAAAGAGTAGTAGCAAGGCCACCATAAGTATCCCGTAAACAATGTAAAACATGTATCGGCTACGCTTCTCTCTCCTCTTATAGTCCTCGAATACTTGCTTACACTTATCTGAACAAAACTCCTCACTTGGAGGAATAGCTCTAGCACAAATCTTACAATGCCTATGATCCACAAGCCTAGGTCTCTCACTCTTACGGGTGCTCAAGACAATTAATCAATGAAAATGTATAATATTTATCTTTCTCTAGAAAGTTCTTGACAGAATAAAACAGAAATCTAGTTACTGCACTACGTCTAGAGTCAACCTTTCTATTTGCTCTAGGTGGGATGTGCATTATGGTGGGTTACCTGGCTCCTGCAATCACATAGTAATAATTAGAGATGGTGAAGTCATTTGGGATGGTGGAAGGGTTTTCAATTTTAAGCTGAAAAAGGGAGATATTGTAAGTATTAGAAGTGGAGGAAGTGGGGGATGGGGCAACCCCCTTGAACGTGACCCGGTTAGAGTAGCTGAGGACTACAAGAATGGTCTAATTTCTCTGGATGTAGCTAAGAACATTTATGGAGTAGTCATAAATCCTCAAACCAATGAAATAGACTTCGAAGCTACTAGAAAACTTAGAGAGAAAATGTCCTCAAAAGGTACCTAGTATTGCAAAATGTAATATATCTTAGTCTTTTTTCTAAATTAGCATACTTGTCCTTATGAGTAACAACTGATATTAGATAGAATTAAGGTTTGAAGCAAATGTCATACAGTGTTTTATTGATATGAAGTTGAAGCTTCCTAATTATGATAAAAACTTAATAACGAGACGCACACGAATGGTTATCGATGGAAATCTCTTCTTCAATATTTAGTGAGGTGGAAAGGAGGAGGAATAGGATTAAGCCTCTTAATGAGAGGATAAAGAGATTAAGAGAATTTACTGAGGAATGCGAGGTTAGAGTTTCAGTTGAAAGAGCTAAGTTGATTACAGAGTTTTATAGAAGTAGTCTCTCGCATACTTTGCCTATTCCTATTCAGAGAGCACTTGCTTTCAAGTACTTGATGGAGAATGTATCGGTTCCTATTGAACCAGGTCAGCTGATCGTAGGTATCAGGGGAAGCGGTGTCAAGGAGGTTCCCACCTATCCTGAGATCACACTTCATACAATAGAAGACCTTAAAACCTTGAATGAGAGAAACATTATGCCTAGTAAGGTAAGCGAGGAAGTCATTCGAACTTATGAAGAAGAAATTATTCCCTTCTGGAAAGGAAAGAGTATAAGAGATATCTTATTTCAAGCATGTCTAAAGAATGGATAAACGCCTATGAAGCAGGTGTTTGGACAGAATTTATGGAGCAAAGACCCCTGGACACACTGCTGGAGGAGAGAAAATATTCAAGACCGGTGTTTTAGATATTAAAGAGAAAATAAAAGAAATAATGAACAAGCTAGATCGTAGTGATCCTGAATATTTTGAAAAAATGCAAGAGCTTAAGGCCATGGATATAGTTGCAGATGCGATCATAATATATGCTCAAAGGTATTCTCGAAGACTTCTAGAAATAGCAGAGAATGAGCCAGATCCTGAGAGAAGAAAAGAATTAATGGATATGGCGGAAATATGTAACTGGGTCCCTGCGCATGCTCCTAGAACTTTCTGGGAAGCACTACAACATTACTGGTTCATTCATGTTGGAATAACTTATGAAACAAATCCATGGGATTCTTTTACTCCTGGAAGACTTGATCTCTGGCTTTATCCTTTCTATAAGAAAGACATTGAAGAAGGAAGACTTACAAGAGAAAGAGCTAAAGAGCTGTTAGCATGCTTCTTTCTAAAATTTAACAGTCAACCTGCTCCACCTAAAGTCGGAGTAACACATGAAGAGAGCTCAACATACAATGATTTTTCAAAGATAAATGTTGGAGGTATAAAGGAGGATGGAAGCAACAATGTTAACGAGTTATCATATCTTATCCTAGAAGTATATGATGAGTTAAGAACTCTCCAACCAAATTTTGCTGTATTAGTTAGTGAGAAGAACCCTGACCACTTCTTAATATATGCTTTGAAGATTGCTTCAGCAGGTTTCGGTGAACCACCATTCTTCAACCATGATGGAGTAGTAATTAAAATGCTTAGACAGGGTAAGACTTTAGAAGATGCTAGATTATCAGGAGTCAGTGGATGTGTGGAATCTGGAGCATTTGGAAAAGAAGCCTACATTCTCACAGGATATTTCAATTTACCGAAAATATTAGAGATAACATTGAATAATGGAGTAGACCCTAGAACTGGTAAGAAAATAGGTTTAGAAACAGGTAATCCTGAACAGTTTAGAGACTTCCAAGAACTGTGGGACGCCTTTATAAAACAAGTAAAATATTTCTTGGATTTAAAGATGCATGGAAACGATGTTATAGAGGCCATATATGCAAGGTTTATGCCTGTGCCATTCCTCTCTCTGTGGATAGAAGACTGTGTAGAAAATTGTAAAGACTATAATGCGGGAGGAGCTAGATACAATACTCAGTATATCCAGATGGTTGGACTTGGAACAGTTACAGATTCTCTAGCAGCTATAAAATATCATGTCTTCGAGAGAAAGACATTTTCTATGTCTGAGCTTATGGAGGCTTTAAGAAGAAATTTTGAAGGTTATGAATTGATGATGGAGATGCTTAGGAACCCGGAAAAGACGCCTAAGTATGGTAATGATGACGACCGTGCAGATAGTCTAGCAGTAAAAATAGTGGAGACTTTGAGTAATCTTGTTAGAAGCTATCCACCGTCACCCATAAGAAGAGCATCAAAGGAAGTTTACTGGCTTCCAACTACTGTACATGTATATTTCGGTAAGGTTACAGGAGCTACACCTGATGGAAGGAAGAGTGGTTTTCCAGTCTCTGAAGGTATCTCCCCTGTTCAAGGAATGGATCGAAAAGGGATTATTGCAACTTTTAATAGTGTAGCTAAGTGTGATTGGGATAAGACTGGTGGGGCACTCTTAAACGTTAAGCTTTCACCAGAGATATTTGGAGATGAAGAAAATCTTAGAAAACTTGCACAATCCATTAGAGCATTCTTTAGGCTTGGAGGTCACCATGTTCAATTTAATGTAGTGAGCGCCGAAGTGTTGAGGGAAGCTCAGAAAAGACCTCGAGACTTTCAAGACTTGATGGTGAGAGTAGCAGGGTACAGTGACTACTTCGTTAGGCTGCCTAAAGCTCTACAAGATGAGATAATCACTAGGGTTGAGAAGAAGTCTTTTTAAATAGAGGTCAACAGATTGTGATTAAAGGGATTATCTTTAATATACAAAAATTCGCTATTTATGATGGTCCAGGGATAAGAACGATTATCTTCATGAAAGGCTGCCCATTAAGATGTATATGGTGTCAAAATCCTGAAGGTTTAATGCCCCATCCACAGCTATGTTGTTATGAGCGGTTATGTATCCATTGCCATGCATGTATTCAAGCTTGCCCAAAGAATGCCATAATACATAACGTGGAAGACACCCATATAATTAATAGAGAGATATGCGATATGTGTGGAGAATGTGTTGAAGAATGCCCAACTGGAGCCCTAGGCATTATTGGGAAAGAAATAACAGTTAAAGATTTAATAGAAGAAATCCAGAGAGACATAAAGTATTTTGATTCATCTGAAGGTGGTGTAACTTTCTCCGGTGGAGAACCATTGTTTCAAGCTGAGTTCCTCTACGAAACCCTTAAAGAATGTAGGGAATTAGGCATTCACACAGCGATTGAAACTTCAGGTTACTCATCTCAAGAAGTCATCCAGAAAATATCTAAGTATGTGAATTTATTCTTATACGACATTAAGATAGTAGATGAAGAAACTCATAGAAAATATACTGGTGTTTCAAATAGACTTATACTGAATAATTTGAGGTCTCTAGTCTTGAACGTGAGGGGTAAAGACATAATCATACGGATCCCTCTGGTTCCAACAATTACAGACAGCAACCAGAATATTAACAATATAGTAGGTCTACTAGTATCATTGAAGGATATAGAAGAAGTTCATCTACTACCGTTTCACGATGTTTATGAGAAGTATAAGAGCCTAGGAATGCCTTATACGATGACTATACATGAACCCCCAAATGATGACAGGATCAGATATATTAAAGACAAGTTTGTAGAGCAAGGTTTCACTGTAAGTTTATGGGGTGTCAAATAACTAGTATTGTTCTATGTGTTGTTTTCTTCTTTCCTCTAGCCAGACATCCCCTCTTGGATGGTAGCCTTGTGCCTCCCAATATCCATTCATGTATTCCTTATTGAAGATTAGTTCTGTTAACCATTTCACACTTTTCCATGCATACACGCTTGGAATTATTGGTCTTGCAGGAAAACCATGTTCAATAGTTAAAGGCTCACCATTTAGTTTTAAAGCTATTATTGAATCTTCCTTCAAAGCATACTTGATGGGTACTGGAGCAGTATATCCTTCAATACTCCTAAATATCACCCATTTACAATCAGGATGATATTCTGTTTTCTCAGCAATAGTCTTTATTCTGACACCTTCCCAAACTACATCTACTATACTCCATCCTTCGACACAGTGAAAACCATCTTTAACCACTGTCTGCTCCATTCGGGAAAGTTCATCATAACTTAATTCGAGCTGATTCTTTACCAACCCCGATGTTTTTAATCTCCATTTAGTTATATCTACTCTTGGGATACCTAGAGCGCCATAGATATTCCACTTCTTCCCTCTTACCTGCCCAGGAGGAAGCGTAGTCATTGAACTATCTGATCATCCCGAAAATATAAACATACTATTTTTACAACTTGACTCTATGTCGATTTCGTAAAAATGGTAATTTATCCCTTTATTAGTGTATGATCGGTGGAGGTTGAAGTCTGCCAAGTATATTCTCGAATTTCTTCGCTATTTGTAGGAGTAGATTGTCCTCATAGGGTTTAGCTGCTACTTGTAACCCTACTGGAAGATTCTTTCTAGTTAATCCGCATGGAATAGTTATGGCAGGGTTGCCGAGGGAGTTGAATACTTCTGTCAATGATAGCAATGCACGTCTAACACCTATCCTCTTATCTTTAATAATTAATTCTTCATCTTCTATCCTTGGAGCTTCTATTGGGACTGTCGGTAGGACTAGTGCATCCAAATTCTCCATTAACTCCATGAACTTCTTTTTCAAAGCTTTCCTAATTCTTTGAGCTTTAATATATATGGGAGCTGGGATGAATAATCCGCTTAATATCCTATCTCTCACATCTGGATCATATTCTCTCCATCTATCCCTAAGCCATTTAAGATGGTATGTCGCTGATTCAGAAAGCACGATAATGTATCTAGTATCTGATAATACTTTGAACCATTGGTCTTCCACCTTAACCACTTTACAGTTAGATTTAGAAACGATCTTATCAAGAGATTTCCAGAACACTTCCTCAACTTCAGTAGAAGTCCATTCTTCAATAATTCTTTTAGGCAACCCTAGTCTTAGTTCCCTATCAGCTTCTTCAACTTGTTCACTATTCTGGAATTTCTTACTGGCCATCAATTCTAGTAATAGTTCTACATCATCAACTGTTTTCGCTATTGGACCAACAGTATCTAAAGACCATGCAAGAGGAATTACCCCATCCAAGCTTAAGAGACCGTATGTCGGCTTGTAGCCTACTACACCACACAATGCTGAAGGTATTCTAATCGAGCCCGCTGTATCTGTTCCGAGCCCTCCGATACATGCTCCTACAGAAACTGCTACAGCTGAGCCTCCACTAGAGCCTCCACTTATCCTCCCTGTATCCCATGGATTAGTTGTAACACCGTAGTGGGGATTCTTATTAGTAACTCCGAAGGCGAATTCATGCATATTAGTCTTTCCTATTATTACGGCTCCCGCATTCCTTAGCTTACGTACTACTTCTGCATCCTTCCCTGGTTTGAAATCTTTTAGAATGATCGATCCACCCGTAGTAGGCATATCCTGAGTATAGAATGCGTCTTTTACAGCTATTGGTAACCCGTGTATTATGCTCCTACATACTCCATCTTCTAATTCTTTCTCAAGTTCTTCAGCATACAGTATAGCTTCCTCTCTACCTATGTAAATAAACATCCTCAACCTATCATTTAGTCTATCAATCTTCCTTAGACATTCCTCTATAAGCTTCGTCGGTTTTATTCTTAGATTCTTTATTTCTTGGTGGACTTCTCTAATAGTTGTTCCAGACAATTCAATCATGTTCTTCTACTCCTCAATTTCTTCATTTATCTCGGAATCCAATTCAAGGATATTGGAAGCTTCAATAAACCTATATATGCTCCCAGCTATCTTGATTAAGAGTTCGTCGGATACTGTTAGAGAATATAGTTTCTTAATCTCCTCAATCATTACCTATACACTTAATCAATTATTGTTACTTTGCTGTATTTCTTCTTTTACTGGTATGACTTTAATAAACCCATCATGTAATTCAACTATTACTTTTCCACCTTCTTTAATATTTAGTTTTTCTAGAGCATCTCTTGGCAGAGTGATTCTCCTCCCTGAAAGTATCTTCTGAATCTTGCCGTTTCCAGAGTTTTCAGGTTTTTCTTCTTTTAGAGGCGTGGTCTCAACTCCTCGGATTGATGGCGGAGATGGTGGAACAGTTTTCCTTCTCCTTAAATTCATAATGTATATGCCTGCACCTGCTCCAGCAATAGCAGCAGTTTGAATATACAGTATACTCTTTGTCAAAGTATTCTCATTAGCTGCAGAAGTATATATTAGGTTAAGTTCATTTATCTTCTCTTCTTTTTCACTGATCGTTTTCTCCAAGTTTTCTATTGTTGACTGGAGTTGACCTATGGTGTTGATACTTGATTCGTAACGATTTTTCAAGTCATTGTATCTTTCCGATAAGTCTTGATGCATCCCTTGAAGTTTATAGTATTCTTTTGATAAGGAAGTGTAGTCTTCACGTAGAGAGTTATAGTTTGATTGGAGTTGTTTATTGTTATCTGACAGTTCTTGATATAGTGTTCTCAGCTTCTCATAGTCGATTAATAGTTTCTTATACTCTTCGTTTAAGCTCTTATATTCATCTTGTAAACTCATATATCTATTCTGGAGTGAAGCATAGTCTTCTTGAAGCTTTCTATAACTGTTTTCCAGAGAGTTATAATCCGATAATAGCTTATTGTAATTATTTGAGAGATTGCCTAGATCATCTTCTAGCTTGTCAATATCCTCATTAAGTTCATCTATTTTTTCTTCTAAGTACTTTATCTTCCTTTTTGCTTCTTCAAGTTCAGAGGCTAATTCATCATACGTCTTTCTTCTCACCGTAGACATATACCACTCCGTTGATAATTCTTTCTCACTTGAATCATCGAAGACATAGTTTGCATTAATCTTCGCTTCTAGAAACGGATCGATCCTCCTAGGGGTAGGAATACATATCACAATATTTTTGCTAAACGTCCAACCATTTGTAACCGGAAGATCATTAATTAGAACTTCGTCATATAGTGTTTCTGTTACGCCATCTCTATACATTTTAATCGTTAATCTGATTTCTTCTATAGTAAATGTGTTGAAAGCTTGAGCTTCAAATCTGAAATTATAGCATGAATTGATCTTGACTTCTGGAGGATAGTATAATGAGATTCTAATGTTCTCATCTTGTAAGATTACATTGTATGCTTCTGCGTATACTGGCGATAGCGCAAACAATATTATAGTTAATCCAATTATGATCCCTATGGCCAATCTAGGCATGTTAACAATATAGATATTACAGATTAATAACTCTTAGGTTTGGAGACAATCTGTACATTCGCTACAAAATGCTACATCAACGTTCGAGGAGGTCTTTGAGCTGATGCATCAGTTTCCACAATTTATCATCTATGTAATGAATATTTTCAGCAACTTTACCTTTACTCATAGATTTGAGAGTTTCAGAATCTACTAAGGTTTTACCGATTGCTATTGGCTTCTTATTCTTCTCATCTCTAACTACTACTATGTCATCCTTAGTGAATCGCCCCACTACTTCCTTTATGCCTGGTCTCATTATGTCTGCTCCGTTAACAATGTGGGGAACCGCGCCCATGTCTACCACTACGTACGGTATACTGTCGATTATATTTGCACTGTATTTTTCCATAAGCGTTGGAAAAATCAGTCTAGATTTCTCGAATAAGATAACATTATCAATTTTGTAGATTACTATATCTTCTATTTCAACCTTAAATACAGACTTAATCTTTCTCACCGTTAATGGTGAGAGCCAAGGTATTTCGGTTAATTTCTCTAAGAGTTTGGATGTTTCTGTTTTACTTAGATAATTCGCCTTCAACTCTCAAACTTAGTATTCTCACTCAATCTAAAATATTCTCCTTCTACTAAGTAGGAGATATGCTTCATCCAAGTTCTTAATTATCTTCACGTTAAAAGTTTCTCTAATCGACCGATTCCATGGTTGACTGTATAATAAGAGGAGTTTACCGGTATTTCTCAGCATCTCCACTAAGCTAGGTGAATCATCAATATAAACATCGTATTCGAGTTCTGCTTTAGCCTCACTATTCTTAACCCATACATACTTATCAAAGCTTATCTTGTTATGCTTCAGCCATTCGATCGCATATTTTTCAGTATTTCTGGATCTTGCAGTAACTATGTCTATTCTTCCAAGCGTCTTCAGTCTCGAAACTTTTTCCCCAATGTTATCCTCAGTTGGAGGTATCTCAACCCATCTCTCCCATGCTTTGTTAAGTATTCTCATAAAAGTTTCTTCATCAATTTTCAGCTTCCTCCAGAAGAACCAATCACCTAGCTCAGTAAATTCTATTAACTGACCCGTCTCTTCATGCCATATTTTAAGCCAAGTCTTCATCGAGTTGGCCAACACACCGTCTAAATCGACTGCGATCCGCATTCCTCACACTTTGTATGTGTAGATTAAAATAAACCTAACCATACTTCGCTAAGAATTGTAGAATTTCTGAATGAGTATCTATCCTCTCCAATTCGCTAATCCAGTCTATTTTATTATTTAGACTCTTGATATTGCTTGTGATATATGCCTCTGCAGTTTTTTCAACTAGCTTATTCATGTCAATACCTGTAACATCTATCTGTACTACTTTTCTTTCACCGAATTTTTCTACAGCATCATGTAATGGTTTATCGACAATCTCTGCAGTAATATTTTCCGCTATCTTTGATTCTGGATAATTCTTTTCTTTCAGTCTCCGCATCAATATGTCCGGACGGAGTCTTAGAACAATAACTAGTTTAACGGGTACACTCCTTGGTTTAATGAGATGCACTGATGCGACGATACTCTTCTTCCCTTTTAGTATAGACCCAAGCCTAGATGAGACTCTCCTAAGATCAACAACATAATCTCCTGATGATTGATCGTAGTATTCATATAGCTTCATTTCCTTGATGAGCTCAGGTAGATCGATAAATTCAAGTCCTAGTTTTTCTGCGAGTTTAGAGCTGAAAGTAGTTTTACCTACACATGCTACGCCGGTCACAATTATAACCCATCCCGTCAATCAGCTCGACCCAGTTCTATTAAACTATCTTAGCTTTAGGATATGATCCTAAGACTTTTAATAATAGTGTTTTCCTACTTAAAGCGTTAAGTGTTTCTTGTACTATACTGTTTTTCCTGTGTCCTTCAAAGTCTACGTAGAAATAGTATTCGAATGGTCTATGCTTTGTAGGTCTAGACTCTATCTTAGTCAAGTTTATACTTCTTATGGCAAATTCTTCTAAAGCACGATATAGTGAACCTGGAATATGCGGGAGAGAGAAGATTATTGAAGTCTTATCTTCACCTGTTGGTTCAGAGTCTTCTCTTCCCAATATAAGGAACCTTGTGTAGTTTCTACCATAGTCTTCTATTCCTCTATCAAGAATCTTCATACCGTAAATGTTAGCTGCTCTCTCGCTACCTATGGCCGCGGTATCCAGCATCTTCTCTTCAAGTATCTTCCTTACACTTCCAGCTGTATCATAACTCGGTATAGGTTCAAGGTTCTTACTCATTAAGTATATTCTGCACTGTGCTAACGCTTGTGGATGAGAGATTACCTTCTTTATGTTTCTCGGATCTGCATCGGGGTGAGCTATCATGCAATGTGTTACTTTAAGATACACCTCACCTGAAACTCTCAGCCCAGTTGATAATAGTAGGTCGTAGGTTTCATTGACTGATCCTTCAATACTGTTCTCTATTGGGACTACACCGTAATCTGCTATTCCTGCTTCTACTACGTTGAATACAGTTGATATATCCCTGCATGGGATAAATTCTATATCTTGATTGAAGTATTGGATTGCGGCCTCCTCGCTATATGCGCCTCTCTCTCCTTGGAAAGCTATCTTTAACCTCAAATTCACATCTTTAAATCACTTACTCATTGCTTTTAAGCTCTTCTTATAATATAGTAGAGCAATAAGTATCATCCATGATATCGTTAGGATAGCCCACAAGACTATAGTTGACCAAGACATTTTCGGCTCCATTAACTTGAAGAATACTAGTAAAGCTATCGGTGGAGCAGTCATCAACACTGCCAGGATCGATGTCTCCTTAAGGAATTCTCTTACACTCATTTAGACACCGTCTGAAAAGGTTCAGATATTACGTCTATTTTTGGATCCTGCTCGAGACCTAAAGCTTCCACCCATGATACATAGCTATCTGGATATGTTAACCTAACAATATAGTATCCAGCAATTTTGAGTGATAATGCTAATCCATTAAAGACTAGTATCTTGTTATTTGCGATAGAAGTCTTAAGCAGGGGAATCGTTAAGTTTTTTCCATGCATGAGCATATATACTATGTCGCCATCTTCATCAATCATCTTCTTAACCTTATTAACTATGCTTCTAATCTTTGGGATGATTATAATTAGTAAACCTATGACGCCTGTTAAGCTTATCAATAACGCCCAGAAAACATCACTCCTTCCAGCTACATACTCTCTCAAACCTTTCTTTACATATTCTTCTAAGTCCATGAATTTATCATGCTTGAAGAACCTCTTCCCATCAAGACCTCTATAAACATATCTCGAATGTATCAATAATATCTTAGACTTGTATCCAGGCATAGAAGTATAGGATATTTCGAAATCGCTTGATCTAATATTATTGTTCACAATCTCTAATATCAGTTTCTGTAAGTTTCTTTTGTTAATTGAAGATGAAAGTTCTTCTAGCTGCATCAGTGGATGTGTTGTGTGGAGGCTTTTTAAAGTTTCTTTCCATAGTGGAATCCTGCTCTCTGTATAGCAGTCAATAGAATGTTTCCTAGAATTACTATTGAGATTACGCTTCCTATGAGAATAGATAACCAGAAAGCAGGTAAGCCTGGTAGCGTAAAAGTATAGATATCATAGTATTCCGGAGAGCCGAAGATGTACCATAGATAGCTTCCAACAATCAATGATATTATGATTGATTGGAGAAAAGTTACTACAACAATGATATTCTTAGTGTGTTTTATGCAGATTCTCCACCCAATGTAAGATGCTAAAAAATTTGCTAGCGACCCCCCTATAACGTCGATGAATGTCCATCCACCGAAAAATACTTGCCCAGCAATTAAATTTGATACGGAGCAGCCCAACGTCAACCCTATGATCGCAGGCCAGCCATAAAATATGCTTAAAGGTATCAAGGCATCGGCAAATCTTACTTGAAGGGGTAGAAAACTTACTGGTGCTAAACCTATTACAAGGACACTGTAAAGAGCCGCAAACATGGATGTTAAAGCTATCTTCCTAGTAATCACACTGAATTAGCTAAGATACTTAGTAAAAAACCTTAACAAAACAAGTAGACATATGCTGGTTCATTGCTTATTTTTTATGAATTGAAGGCTCAGATGAGAGGAGGTTCTGTCACAGCTCCGCCCCCGCTCCTACGCGACGTTCATTCATCACAGCCACATATAATTCCGCATAACTGATATTTTGATATTACTATATTAATACTAGCTATTCAGTGAGATTTCAGAGTATCCAATCAAGTCTATATCTTTGGATGCTCTAAGATTTTTAGGAGATAATGGTCTTGGATAGTCTACCTGACACTCTAAAAATAAAGATATGGAGATACAACTCAACTCTTGAGAAAGACGACTTAACGTATGACATTACTGAAGTAAATTATCTACCAGAGATTGAAGACAGGCTAGTTGAAGCAGACATAAAGTATGAAGAACATCTGAGAAAGATTCACCAAGACTATGGAATCGAGATGAACGAAGAATATGTTTGGACTCTCCCTGAACCAGTCATAATAACAGTCTCTAAATCCGACTTAGCTAAAATGCCTGAAAGAACCATTAACATGCTAATCCACAGTTCCCTACTAATAAAACATAAGAACAAACTATACAAGCTTGTTTTAGAATATCCATGCGGTTAAAAGATAAAAATCAGTAAATAACATAGAGTAGATAGGCGGGGGTAGCCAAGTCTGGTCAAAGGCGCAGGGCTTAGGATTCACTAAAATGAATAAGAGACCCTGAACATAACTGTAGGGGAATCCCATAGGGGTTCGTGGGTTCGAATCCCACCCCCCGCATGTTTTATTTATCTTCATGTGTAATTTTAATGGGAAAAGAATGGTGGGGGTTGAGGGTTTTTATTAGTCTCTCCATCTTCCTCTTAATAGTGAATCCTATGAGTTCAGCGAAC
>JAGDWP010000066.1 GCA_023269855.1 Nitrososphaerales archaeon
TTCTAATGATTGGAATAGTCCCTAATCTGGGAATTCATCTTTTATAGTGATGTCCGAGTATATAAGCTTTAAGTATTACACCCCCCCAGAGTATTACCTTCACTTTAGAACACCATTACATCAAAAATATACCCGGTCTTAGGCTGGACCTTCTACAACTCATCAGTTTCTCTCTTCCCCTCAAAAATATAGAGATTATTCATGATTAAGCTTATAAATTGAGTTATCGATTAATCTTGGATGATGTTTTCTGATATTGGTTGGAGGAATGCTTATGGCGATTGAAGGTATTGAGTGGCTTTTCATAGGTTTAATAGCTATCATCTTTCTATTGTGGGCTCCTGAGAAGATTCCCAAGATTGCTGAAGCTATCGGTAAAGCTAGGAGAGAATTTGAGAAAGCTTCCAGAGAATTCTACAGTGAGATTGAACGGGAAGCTGAAGTAAAATCTCTAAAAGATGAAAGCGATGAAAAGATAATAGAGATCGCTAAAAGCCTCGGGATAACCACTGAAGGTAAGACGAGAGATGAAGTCGTGAAGGAAATCATAGAGAAGAGCACTATGAAGACTAGTTAATAAACCACTACCATTGAAGGAGATCCCTACACATAGATTTAGAAAGTATAAAGATGATACGTTATGTAAAGTGTTTATAGTTTATTAACAGGTTCACTTCTTCTTCAAGGGGTGGAAATTGTCGAAGACGAGGAGGAAGAAAGAAAAAGCATCTAGAAAAACTGAGCTACGTAGAGTCTCTATCCTCGAACATGAACTAGTTCCACAGCATAGAATACTAAGTCCAGAAGAAGCAAAAGAAGTATTAGCAAGATACGGTGTCCAACCACAACAGCTACCATACATCTTAGCCTCAGACCCAGTAGTCAGAGAGTTAGGAGCAAAACCTGGAGACATAATAGAGATTAAGAGGAAGTCTCCAACAGCAGGTGAAGCAGTATACTATCGCCTAGTAGTCACAGGTGAATGATAAAACAACCATCAACATATGAGACTGTTAATTTTATATGAATTCCTAGAATCTAGAGAAAGAGGGCCAGGCGCCGTCAACATAATGTACCCAATCCATGCTGCTACAAAGCATACTCCTAGAACAATCACTAGCACTGGGATCTTAACTGCAAGCTCAGAGTCTATTGGGAGGAGACCGAAGAACCATAAAACATAGAATACACTAAACATCGTAGAGACCAATATAACTAATACACCAATAATCTTTGCAATCTTCATTTCTACAATGTTATCAAGTATAGTTTATTTATTAATGGTTACGTTGGACACTATGGGTAGACTGCTGTGAGCAGGGAAGAATTATACGATTTGAGAGGTAAAACTCTCCAAGTATACTTACTCTTACTGAGGAAGGGGAAGCCTCTAGGTGTTAGAGAAGTTCAACGGGAATTAAAATTCTCTAGTCCAAGTATTGCACATCATCATTTAGAGAAACTTAAAGATATGAAGATCGTCGTTAAAGATGAAACGGGAAGATACAGTGTCTCAGAGAAAGTAGATGTAGGAATACTGAAGATGTTCATAGTTATCGGCGGAAGAATCCTGCCCCGCTTCTTCTTCTACGCAATATTCTTTACATCACTCTTCACCCTCTACATTCTAAACCACTTCCCAAATCTAGACCTCTACGCATTAACATTCTCATCAATCTCAATGACTATCACATGGTATGAAGCGATAAAAGTCTGGAGGCATCGAGAATGGTGAAGACAGGAAAAGCTAACAAGCCCCATGGAAAGAATATCTACAAAATCTTAAGCATCTCTAACTTTCTCAATCTATACAATAGTGTTCCACATATTGGAATAAGTGATCCAAACTCTAGACTTATCAATAGGGAGAGACATGAGAGGGTGGGCTAACTTGAAGCTAGCTAAGATAATCGTAATAGCTGTCTCCATCGCCGTAATAGTATATTATGCTCCACCAATCTTGATAGAGTTCATCACGAGAACATTAACGTCTGAGCCAGAGTATAAGCCTCTATCAGCAACTATCTCAACAACAGAAGAAGCAACTCTTAGAGCTTACGCAGAGAATACATCGAAAACAATCATAACTCAAACCAAGACAACAGACATGCTAAAAGCCGAGGAACTAGGAAGCCGCTACCCAGAATTCATCTACGACATGATTCTATCCACTACCATAGCTCTAATAGCTTTCACTATAATTAGTAGAATATATAAGTGAAATAGCTTTGTTGATTGAGAAAGGTCTAAAAATACTTATATCAAGCTTTACCGAACATTCTCTGTAATGTTTAATGAGCTGAGTTTAGAAGGGGAAACTCATGGATCTTCTTAGCTTGATCCTGCCTTCAAGACTTGTCGCATCTATACTATCTAGCAAGAGTGAGCTGAAGAAGAAACTTATATCAGGTATAGTGTTTACTGCAGCGTCAATCATTACATTAACATTGTTGTATTCATTCTTTATTGAGGAGAAGATTGAGGCAAAGTTTATGTTAAGCGGCTTCGAGAAGATTGAGCTACCCTTTCCCACCTTCTCCCAACTACTTATCTCTAGAATAATCTATACAGGGATGGCTGTAGCAATAATCTTTATTGTATCTAGGCTTGCATTATATTTCATCAAGAAGGAAGATGCGAAGACAAGCGTTTTAATAACGTTCATCTTCAGCTCCTTTATCGTTATGCTGATAGCTACAGCAGCGGTAACCCCTATACTGATCACTCAACCAAAAGTACCATACATTATAGTAGACACTGAGCTTCAAGACGTTACAGTATACAATGGATCCTTCACAGGGTACACAGAGCAAGGCGTCGTAACTATTAGCTCACCTGAAATCAATATAAAATATCTTAGAGCTTACAGAGTTACACCTGAAATGAAGATAGTTGATTGGAGAGTTGAAGACATTCAAGAAATAGAGAGATTAATTCAAGAGTCTAAGACAGTATTCAATATGAGTAATGTTAAGTGGGTTGAAGACGGTGTAGAGAAGACTCTGGAGAGATTAGAGCTAGCTTCAGGGCAGTGGAATACAATACGTTACAATATTTATTTGAATGCTGTTTGGCTTAGTCTTGGACCAGCTACTGCGACTCAAATATTCTCTATATTCTCACCAGTAAGCTGGGGGCTAGTGCTATTATTCATAGCTAGATGCTTCATGAAGACATACCAAACCTCTATGACTATAGCTTCAATACTATGGATAATAACATACTTCATATTCTTCTTAATGGGCTTATTCTAACAATAAACAATATTCAAACCGTGTCTTAGGATTCCCCCTTCTTTACAACTTTCCCACTAGAATCTATTTCTCCGAAGATTATTCTTGTACTTGATATTGGTTTACCATCTTCAGCAACCACCAATGGGCATACAACGACATCTAGAGGCTTCAAACCCTTCCTTACTCTTATCTCATTTATTTCTACAGCTCTAGTATAAGTCATCGGGCTTACAACCAACAACTCTATTGATGGATCATCAATTGTTGGACCATATGGATCATTCAATGAAACTATCTCGCATCTCTTAAGCCAGTCTCTAGAAGAAAGTATAGATGCTAGCTTATCAACTCTCTCTATATAGGGTTTAATTGGATGATTCTTACCTAGAGTCTTAACAAATTCGTCTCCTGTAACCCCTATCAATACTCTCTCACTAAGTTTTAGAGCTGAATAAATGAGGATCAAGTGTCCATAGTGTACTTCATTGAATGTTCCACCTAAAGCTGCCTTCTTATACTTTGGCTCTGGGAAACTTTTCACAACTTCTTCTTCAACATCCTCCCTCCACATCCTCAATTCATCAAGAATAACCATCGCTTCCCCAATAGGTATTCTAAGTAAAGCAGACAACTCTCCGAAAGATATACCTGGATTCTCTACTAAAACAACATCTCTAACATAAGATTTATGCTCACTATATAGAGGCGACGACTTAACCAGATCTACTAAAACACTCCACAAAACATTATTCTTAAACTCTCTCGGAACTCTCTTTAAATCATTCAATATAGCGTACATTGTTATCTCCTACTTACGAACCAACAACGAGAATTTATTTATTTCAACTACATTTATACTCATAGGTATTCTTGACAAAAATTTTTATTATAGACCAACTAAGTTTCTTTCAGAGAAGCAGTGGACCAAGAGAAGTTAATAGCTAAGATTACTGAAGACTTAAACGTTTGCGAAGAATACCTGAAGAGAGAAGCTAGATTAGACTTTGTATTAAGGATCCTGGAAGACTTAATCGATTTGATAGAGTTAGCAAAGAAAGAGAATATACCGTTAGGAGATCTGGAAGAGAAAGCTAGACTACTATATCATAGGGCCTCTACTCTCGTAACTCTAATAGAGCAGGGAGTCAAAAAGTAGTATCTGGGGAGACATTATTCGAAAACAAATCTTATATTAAGGCAAAATATAATCAATGTGAAAACTATGAGTAAGCCTGTAGATCTCGGCTCATTAAAAGTAGGTCATAATATTGTAATTGACGGTGAACCATGCCGTATAGTTGAGTTAGAGAAGAGTAAACCTGGAAAACATGGTTCAGCTAAAGTCCGCTTAGTCGCTATAGGGATATTCGACGGCGTAAAGAGAACGATGGTTGGACCAGCAGACACCAAGGTTGAAGTACCGATAATAGAGAAGAGGAGCGGTCAAGTCGTATCAATAACAGACACTGTAAGCTTAATGGATAACGAAACACTTGAAATTATCGAGGTACCCCTACCTCAAGATGAAGCTCTAAAATCAAAGCTTGAACCTGGAATAAGCGTAGAATACTGGAGAGTCATGGGTAGATATATGATTACCCATGTTAGAGAAGGCTAACCTTTACTTCTCAAACTAGCATCTTTAATAATGAAGAAGCCTCTATCCCTCTCCCATACAACTTCATAGTCTAAGACTTCTAGCCTCTCTTTAAAGAGTGGACAGTCTAAGACTATGGTCTCCATCTCTCCCCCCTCACCAACCATGTTTACACCATATCTCCTACTGATCTCCTCTAGTCTATCTATATCCTTCAACGTGAGGGTTTTTCCAAGCCATTCTTCCGTGAGACCTAGAGCCGCTACCCCGGTAACCATCACTTCGAAGCCTGATTCTATAATATCTCTTAGAAGCCTACCTTGATCCAGCCCCCACAGAGGAGTAACTACTCGTAGACCATATCCTCTACAAATATTTTCTATAGCTTTCTTCTGGAAACTACTTGAAGATACGCCTGACACAACTCCACTAACATTCTGGGATACTTTCTCAATAATTCTTCTAAGAGCTTCTAATTCATTATTAGATGCTTCTTCAACGATGTGCTTCTTCCTCATGGTCTCAGCTTGGAGTCTAGTTAGATGAATGTTAGGATAATGGAAATAGAGAGAATTAGGCGAGCTAGGATAAATCGTTAATAGATACTCAATAATATAACCTCTCCTCTCAAGAGAGTAGATAGCGTATGTTGAGTCTTTTCCACCACTGAATAAAGCTGCAAGCTTCTCCATCCCGCTACACCGACAAGCAACCACTATAACCATGATAGACCAGACTCGATTTAAGATTACCTATATGGTTAATAGACTTTAATAGATGACGTGTAAGTTAATTGTTAGGAGAAGAGATGGGTTCACGGTATTTCATAACATATTCTTTGAAGAAGCCTACAATAGCTGAAAAAGCAAAAGAGATTGAAGAATTAATAAGAGACAGTGGATTCATGGTTTACTCAATGGAGATTAGTAAAGTCGTAGAGAACGGTATCCCAGCAGATACGGAAGTACTAATTGTATTAGGTGGGGACGGCACGCTCTTGAAGAGTATTAGCAGGCTACCCCGACCAGGCATACCTGTGCTAACAATAAACTATGGGAGAGGAGGATACCTAATGAGGTTTGAGCCTGAAAACTCTATGGAAGCTGTCAAAGAAGTTCTTGAAGGAAGATACTCTATTGAAAAAGCTTTAATGCTTTCATTTAAGGTAGATGGAAAGAGGATAGGGAATGCGCTTAATGAAGCATACATCTCACCTATCACGCCAGGCAAGATAATGGAGTACACGGTTGAGAGGAGAAACTCAGTATTATACCAAGCCGTAAGTGATGCATTGATAATATCTACACCTCTCGGATCCACTGCGTATGCTTTCTCAGCAGGAGGCCCAGCTGTTGACGATGAATTGGAAGCAGCAGTCTTAGTTCCCGTCTGCCCATTAACTAATACTAGACCAGTCGTACTCTCACTTAATGAAAACTTTACAGTAAACATTCAATCAAATTTCAATATACAGATATTGATAGACGGGCATATACAGTCAATCTTTGAAAAAAATATTAAGCTTGAAATTGGAAAATCTAAAGATTATATTTCATTCATAAAGCCAAGAGAAAATGAAAATTTTGCTCGGAGACTTCAGAAAAGATTCAAATTTTAGGATCCTGAAATACTTCTTAATAGATTGGGTAGGGATGAAATATTTTATATGTATACCAATGATTTGTACTTGAGAGAGTGGAGTAATAGTTGAGTTTAATAGAAGGTCGTGGAGAGAAGGTTTACATTCTAGATGCTTCAGCCATTATTTTCGGCTTCACATCAATGGAGGGTACGCAGGTAACTTGTAGAGAGATAATTGATGAAGTAAAGTTTGGTGGAGCTGCACTTTTTAGGGCTGCAGCAATGAAGGAAGCTACAGCTAGGATAGTTGAACCTTCAGAGAAATATGTTGAGATGGTAAAGAAAAAGAAGAATGAGGTAGGTGAAATAGGATTATCTGAAGCGGACATAAAGCTTATAGCTATAGCATTAGAATTCAAGGATAGAGGATGGCATCCAGTAATAGTCTCAGCAGATTACTCTGTTCAAAACATGGCTTTAATCTTTAACATTGATGTAGAGAAGATAATACATAGAGGAATATCTAAGAAGATTATGTGGGTCTCATATTGCCCTAGCTGTAAGTGGGTTGGAGAAGTATTCAAGGGTGGTAGATGCCCTGTATGTGGAGCTAAGTTGAAGAGACGGCCTACTAGCTCATCTTCTGAGTAGTTTAGCAGCTCTCTCAGCTATTGCAGCAGCCATCTCCGATGATTTTGCGTTACCTTTTAGATCATATGTTAATACTTTACCTTCAGCTATCACATCTTCCACTGCTTGGAATATTGCTTTAGCTTTCTCTTTCTCCCCAAGATATTCAAGCATCCATGCAGCTGAAAGAATTGTTGCAGTCGGGTTTACTTTATCTTGACCCTTATATTTTGGTGCGCTTCCATGAGCTGGCTCAAACATTGCATAATTGTCTCCGAAGTTTCCAGAGTAAACCATTCCTATGCTTGCAATTAGGCCTGAAGCCTCCTCGCTTATAACATCCATGAAGAGATTCGTTCCAACTATTACGTTGTGATTAAATCTATCAGGGTTCTTAATTAACTGCTGAGCCATATTATCTATATAGTATTCTTCGTAAGTTATTCCCGGAAATTCTTTTGAAACTCTATCAATAGATTCAATGAATATTCCATCACATTCTCTCATTATATTCCTCTTAGTTACGGCGATTACTTTACTCCATCCTTTATCTCTAGCGATTGAGAAAGCCTTCCTAGCAACCTTCTCCGACTGTCTCCTAGTAATCTTTCTTACAGCAATAGCGACGTCGGGTGTAAGCCGATGCTCTATACCACTATACAATCCCTCTGTAGCTTCTCTAACACATATGAAATCGAGTTCACCGAAGGGGCTTGGGAAACCTCTAAAAGTCTTGATAGGTCTAATATTAGCGTAGAGGTCGAATCGCTGCCTAATACTTACAGCTACGCTTCTTGGAGCTCCCGGCTCAGCAGGTGTCGTACAGGGTGCTTTAAGAACGGCATCTACTTCTTCAAGGATCTTCCATGTCTCAGGAGGTATGAGGGAGGGGCCTCCATGCTGAAGCCACCATTCATATCCTGCATCTACAGGTATAAGCTCTATGTCTGGATTTACAGCTTCGAGAACTCTTAAAGCGCATGCAGTTAATTCCGGGCCTACACCATCACCTCTAATAAGAGCTGCTTTCTTACCCATACTCCAACACTCACAGATTAAATTGCGTCTTCCACTATTTAAAAAATTAATCCTATTTTCCAGTTTATTTAATCATTGTTTTCTTTCATCTCTACTATTATCATTTAATGGTTATCCTGTCTTGAAATGTTAATAGTGTCTAGATTCTTATCCCGAGTACGTCTAGTATGAATTTTAGTGAGACGTATAGGAAGACTATTCCGAAGATTAGTTTAATCATCCATGCTGGTACTTTTGGTACAAGCCTAGCACCTATCTGTGCTCCTACAGCTGTTCCCGCTCCAAGTGAGATTGCGGCCACTATATCTACTAATCCTTGAGATATCTTGAATCCACCCGATACTACCGCCATGCTTATGAATGATGTTAATGATGTTCCTACGGCTATTTTCACAGGTGATCCTAGTAGGTAGATGAAGGATGGGACTAGTGCGTACCCTCCCCCTAATCCAATTATTCCAGTGAGGACTCCTATGCCTAGACCTATCAATATTTTGGCAGAAATTGTTCCAGGCACTATGTTGCCTGTCTTCTCAATTCTCTTCCCACGTAGAAGCCCTTCATAGATCATTCTTATTGAAACGTATAGGAATGCTAGGCCGATAATCACCTTGAGTAATGGGAGTTCAGCTGTCAAGTATTGAAATATTATTGAGCCTATAGCTGCACCTATCCCTCCAGAAATGGTTACAATAATCGTTGTTTTGTAATCGACGTTTCTTATCCTTATATGGGCGATTGAGCCTGAAGCAGCTGTAATGATGACGGCTGTGATAGTTGTCCCGATAGCTAAGGGTAAACTATAACCATATAGGAAATAAAGTGCAGGAAGCATTATTACACAGCCACCTGTTCCTAGGAATCCGCCTAGAATACCTGCTAGCAATCCAAAAACTATTAGAGAAAGAATGAATAAAAAATCCATAAAAGGTCGCCTACTTGATGCTCTTACCAATATTTATACCTATATCTTATACCTATATCTATACGTTTTAGTGGTTTTCCTGCTCTTCTCCTATATTGGTAACGTTTCCTTGCTCCTTTCTGCATCTAAGCACTCACCTAAACTATCAGCTTATTCTCTCTTAAAACATCTACAACTTTCTGTCCAGGTTTAACTATCAATATCTTAACGCCCAATTGTTCAAGTATTGTTGAAGCTCCTGGACCTACTTCACCTGAAATAATTGTCTCCACATTTTTGTCTGCTAAGCTCTTAGCTACTATTGGTCCTCTTCCATGAGCTATGTTTTTCGCAGGATTCTCTATTACGTCTACTTTCACGACTTTTCCATCTTCTAATTCTATCAACGTGAATGTTCTAGAGTGCCCGAACTCTGGTGAAACTATATCCTCTAACCCCTTATTACCCATGGTGGCTACGGCTATCTTAACCAATTTTACCACCTATCTTTTTTCACTTTTTTCTTCAATCGATTTTCTCAAATCTTCTAACCTTTTCTCGATAACAGACAACTCTTTCTGTAATTCTTTCTTAAAGTCTTCTAATAATTTTAGTTCTTCACTTGGTTCTAGTAGATGCGGATACCAGTACCATGGATACCATACTCTAGCCCATGCAGGAGGCCATGGATGTCTTGGACACCACCACCCTCTAAGATGGCTTATATATCTCCACCCGAAACCTCTCCAACCCATTTCCACTCATTTTTATGATATATCACGAAATATTTAAATTTTATGATATATCACATAATACATGCACGGATACTGCTGGCGGAAGAGACGTAGATGTGGAAGAGTTGGAAGACCGCCCAAACCTATACCAGTCTCATCAATAATATCTATTGAAAGACTTGACCCTCTACCTAAACAAGTTGATGAACCAATATACTTAGACATAGCTGAGCTTGAAGCTCTCAAGATGATAGAGTTGGAGAAGTTAACATTTGAAGAAGCAGGTGAGAAGCTGAATATTTCACGAAATACTGTGTGGAGGCTTGTAGAAAGTGGGAGAGAAAAACTAGTTAGAGCAGTAATCGAGGGTAGACCGATAATAATCATGAAAGAGTAAGATTATTGAGAAGGTATCCCTAGAAAAGAGGATCGAAAAAGTTAAGAGTATTTACAATTTAATCAAGCATAATCCATGTTTTCACTAGAGTCTTATGATTCATTTAAGATTTAATGGTAAGAAGAAATAGTTTATATCTTATTTCTCTAATGATTTTTGCAGGGCTTTTTGAAGGCGAGGATTCTATCTGAGCTAGATGATGGAAAAGCTTTAGAAACCGTAGCTAGAGTATTAATGGAGACTTATAACCTAGATGTCGCTATAGGAAAGATAGGGAAGATCTTAGACCATCATAGTTTCAATAGTAAGAGGGGACAGTATGATGCTTGGAAGCTTGTTCAGATGTATAGTGAAGAACGTAAAAAAGATGAGTATCTCCTACTCATTGTTGAAGGAGACATTTATGCTTCAGGATTCAATTACATCTTCGGATTAGCATGGCAGGGCGTAGCAATAGTTTCCACCTATAGATTAAAACAAGAATTCTATGGACTCGACCCAGATCAGAAGATCTTCATTGAAAGATTAGTAAAAGAAGCAGTACATGAGATTGGGCATCTACACGGCTTAACCCATTGCAGTGATAGAAAATGTGTAATGGCTTTCAGTAATTGGATAGGTGATACGGACTATAAATCATGGATGCTATGTCAGAACTGTAGATTAAAACTTGGAAAAACCTAGGTCAACATATTTAGCTCTCAGTAAAAGAGTCATTAGATAATTCATCGTCAACGCTATCTTGACCAATATCTTCTCCTCTAACAGACTCTGAAGTAAATTGTTGAAGCATCTTTTTTACAGAGCTTTTAGGTAAGACACCTGACTCTATAAGGTTTACGATAGAGTTTGGAGAAGCTTCACCGACTACTTTCCCAACTACTCCTCTAATCTGTCTCCATCGGAGATCGGTATTGCCACTCTTAGACTTATATATTACTCCGAGAACTTCAGCAACCTTGACAAATCTTATGTCACGTATCCTTTCTAAGTCAATCTTCGAGACCGCCTCAACATATATCAGGCCTTGAGAAGAATCCCTTTCTGGAAAAATACTTGGATCCTTAAGGTATCCTGGAGGAATAAACGATCTACAAGTATTAAGTATGATGAATTGTCTAAATCGTTCAAGAGTTGTTTTTAACTCAATCTTAACCATTTATCTCTCCCACTTCCATCTATTATGAAGATGGCCAGAGCTTCTATTTTACCTTCCAGAGATATCAAATCTCCATTTTTCTAGAGTAGAAATCTTACCATTATATAAAAGGGTTTAAAAATCTTATCAGAAGGCTAACATATAAAGATGCTTAATAGTTACCTCTAGGAAGTGTGTTTAGAATGAAGCAGTCGAAGAGTGCTATTGAAACTGCAGGAGAAGAAGTAGCAGTTAGTAGAACATATATTCGTGAAGTAATTCTCGAGAACTTCATGAGCCATGAATACTCTAGAATCCCCCTAAAGCCTGGAATAAACATTATCACAGGTCCGAACGGTGCAGGTAAGTCTAGCATACTATTAGGTATAACTGTAGCTCTTGGACAAACATATACTGAGAGAAGTCAGAGGCTCAGCGACCTTATTAGGAGAGGAGAAGAAGCTGCAAGAGTATCCGTAATCTTTGATAACAATGAAGTAGATGGTAGAAGACCGATACCATGGATAACTTCAGACCAGCTTGTAATAACACGATACATCAAGAAGAATGGAGACTATTGGCACTACGTAAACAATAGGTTTAAGACGAAGGCTGAGGTAGACCATCTTCTACAGCAGCTTGGAATAAACCCAAACAATATGCTGATAATAATGCATCAGAACATGATTGAACAATTCGCTGCTAAAAGCAACATTGAGAAACTAAAGATGATTGAAGACGCAATAGGTGCATCACATTTCAGGAGAAGAATAATTGAAGCAGAAGAAAAACTCAGGAACGTACAGTCTGAAGCCCAGACTCTGAAGAGATCTCTAGAAGAAGCTAAATCCGCTGTAGAATATTGGAGAGAAGAATACGAGAAGCTCGTCAGAAAGAGAATGCTTGATGAACAAAAGAAGAAGTTGGAGCTTGAGCTTGCGTGGGCTGAAGTCCAAGAAGTAGAAGAAGACCTGAATAGACTACAAGAAAAGATTGAAGCTATCAAACTCGAGCAAGTCAAACTTAGAGGAGAAATAGAATTTCACGGTGAGGAAGCTGAAAGAATAAAGAGAGAAGTAATAGAATCATTCATGGATAAATCGTCGCTGGAAGATTTCGAGAAGAAGCTTAACTTAATGATTGAAGAATACAGTCAGCTGGCAGTCACAAAATATAAGCTTGAATTAAACGAGAACGCATTAAAGAAGATTTATTCAGAGATGAGTAAACTTGAATTTCTAAAGAATGAGAAAGCTGCTAAAGCTCTTACTCTAGGTGAAAGACCTAGATATGTTAGAAAGACTTCATTAATTGTCGAGGATATCAAGACGGTTACTTTAAAGATTGCTTCTCTTGGGGATGTTTCAGAAGAAGCTGAAGATATGTATCTTATAGCAGATGCAAAATATAGAGAGACAGAGGTTAAAGCTCAACAAGTTGAAGAAAACCTGAAGAAAGCTTTAGAAGAGATAGAGATTAGGAAAGAGAATTGGCGGAACTTTCTGCGTAAATTAGTTGATGAAGTTGAGCCTAGATATAACTCGATACTATCCTATGCTGATGGTGCGGGAAAAGTTGTTTTGAGAGGTTTAGAGGATCCCGAAAAAGCAAGTATAGAACTCTATGTAGGGTTCAGAGGCGCTGAACCTACACTACTCGATGCACACACTCATAGTGGTGGAGAAAGAATAGTTGCTACACTAGCATTTCTACTAGCTCTCCAAAACTATGTTAAATCCCCATTCAGAGCAGTAGATGAATTCGATGTCCACCTAGACCCTCTAAATAGAGAAAGAATGGTTAAGCTCATCATGGCCTCAGCTAGAAGCTCTCCTGGCTCTCAATATCTTATAATAACCCCTGGTAGACTCCCAATAGATGAAGATGTTAACGTCTTAGTGGTTCAGAATATTAGCGGTCGGTCTATGGTGGGGAGAGCAAGTGTATAATAGGGTAGCTAGGAAATATAGTAGAGAAGAAATAGAGAGGATAATCTCAGTATGTGAAAACATTGAGAAGAGAGGTTTAGATCCATTCAGCATAGATGTTAAAGAATTGTTGTCTAGGCTGCGTAGGATACTTGAAGAAAATCCTGACCTAGACTATTACATGCTGGATGCTGAAACAATCTACAAGATCGCAACTGTAATAGCTCTACAACATAAATGGCTTACCGAGAAAGCTAAGTCCCTCTTCATAGATTCACAGCTTATCACTTCCCGCTTAACAATACTAGATAAGAAATCTATTGTTCAAGCTTTCCTAAAAGCTTGGAGACCGATAATCTCTATCGAGCAGCTTACATCTCAGAGATTACATCATGGTTTAGAGCATTTTCTGAGTCTTCCACCTAGAAGAGATGAGAGAACTTATGGCTGGAAACTTACGGAAAAAGAGATTGAGCTTAGCAAGATATATTTAGAGAAAGAGAGAGAAGAGATAGAAGAGAAGATGAGGTCTCTCTACAGTGAGTTAATTGGAAAGACTCGGGAGAAGGGTGAAATCGATTATTGGGAGTTTGTCTCTAAACCTAGCATAGAAGAAACTTATGATAGAGCATACATCTTGAGTTTCTTGATCTCGGAAGGATACGTAGAAGTTAAAAAGAATCCTCTAAAGAATGAGTTGAAGCTTATTCCTAACACTGAGAAGGTTCCGAGAAAGAATACTGCATCACTTGTTATAAACTTAACAGGTGGAGCTAAATGAGTGGAGAAGAGAGGATATCTAGGAAGTTGATGATCGCTGCTACGATGCTCTTCTTCAAGAGTCATAGGAGCCCAGGTGTAAGAGGTTGGGAGCTAAAGAACAGGTTGGGAAAAAACTACATGAAGATACTGGAGCTGTTAAACCATAAATTGAATGAGCTTGGATTACAGATAAAGACTGTGTTCGAAGATGAATCAAGCCAAGACCTTGATAGAGCGAGATTCTATATTACTCTCACCCATCCCTTAACGATGTCAGACTTGGTAACCTCAGATTACAGGATAGATGAAGTAGCAGCATTAGCCATCACCTTATCGATAATCTTTAGTAGAGGTGGGAAAGCATCTCTAAGAGACGTACTGGAAATTCTAGAGACGAAATTCCCCAAATGGAAAGCTGAAACATATATTGAAAGAGCAATTAGAAGAGGATACATTAACAAGAGTGAAGATGATGTATTATCTATAGGGTGGAGGACGAGAGTCGAATTAGACCAGAAAGAATTACTTAAAGCAATAATTGAAGCTCAACCTCAACCAGAGAAGACTAATAAAGACGTTCAAGAAGACACCCAAGAATAATATTCTATAATTAACATATGAGACTAACTTAAAAAGAATTAGAGTTTTGACAGAAATCAACTTACATAAATAATGTTCTAGCTTTTTATCCAACCTGAAGGGTAAAATTAAAAAGCTGACTCAACTAAATATATAATGTACGTGCGTGCGGCCACACATATCAAGGGATGATGGAACCCACCCCTGCTGGCGGAGACAAAAAAAAATGAAGAAACCCTCGATCACTGACCGCTCCTTCCTATAACTTACATTTCTTTAAATTCTACTATACATAGATGAAAACACATACTAGCAAAGACAGGAAAATACATGATAGAAAAAGTAAGGATCATAGGAATGAAGCATCCACCCACCGTAGTATATAAATTCGCCGCCGGGTGGATTTGAACCACCGACCAACGGGTTAACAGCCCGCTGCTCTACCAGACTGAGCTACGGCGGCATCCTTGTTGAATTCTGTTCTCCCAATCTATAAAGATTCTTTTTAGTTTTTATCGGTGTATTTATTTTTTTATTCGATTATGGTGCCAGTGTAGGTTGTGGTTTTGTCTGACTTCTCTTAGAGGTGATTCAAATTCTTCTAGAAGCTTTAATAGTAAACCAGTAACGGATGAGTGAAGGTATCATTGAAGGATAAGTTAGTAATTCACTCTCTAAAGATAACTCTGTTTTCTGGTTAATATTTTTATTTTGTTTATCCTATTTTGTTTCAGATGCTCTTCATCGTTTACACTACTGGTAGATGTAATCTAAAGTGTAGTTATTGTGGTGGAAGCTTCGATCCTGAGATCGTTCCATGGAAGGTGAAGTATTCATTAAATGATTTAGATGATTTAATTAGAGAAGAAGATGTTGTCGCATTTTATGGTGGTGAACCATTGCTTAATCAAGATTTTATCAGGGATTTCATGGATGTTTTCACTGTTGATAAATGGGTTATCCAAACTAATGGACTGCTCCTACACAGGTTGGATAAGAATATACTTGAGAGACTTGACACGATACTTGTATCAATAGATGGAAATGAATTATTAACAGATAAATTTAGAGGATCTGGGACATATAGAAAAGTATTAGATAATGTTAGAAAGATTAGGAGGGAAGGTTACTGTGGAGACATTGTTGCAAGAATGACTGTTACAGAAGAGAGCAGCATATATAGAGATGTTAAGCATCTTTTGTCTATAGGTTTATTCGATCACATCCACTGGCAGATCAGCTTCATCTGGAGTGAACCATGGAAAAACTTGTGGAAGTGGATAAACCAAGATTACAAACCAGGTCTACTAAGATTATTCAGTGAATGGCTTGATGAGTTGGAGAATGATGTAGTAGAAGGTATTGCACCATTCCAAGGAGTATTGAAGAGGATTATTGAAGGCGGACCAGCTCCGCCCTGTGGTTCAGGCTCAGAATCGTTTACGATACTTACAGATGGTAGAGTTATCTCGTGTCCTATAGCAGTCTCTGAAAAATGGTCTCATATAGGATCAATCAGAGAGATTTCGAGAAAGGACTTGGAAACCATGTCTCCTCCCATAACTGAACCTTGTAATAAGTGTAACTACTTTGAAGTATGTGGAGCTAGATGTCTTTACACTCATATTGAGAGATTATGGGGTGAGGAAGGAGTGAAAGCAATCTGCGAGTGCTCCAGATACCTTATCAACCTAGTTAAAGATAATATTGAGAGAATTAGAGAAGCAGCGTCAGGTCGGAATCTTACTCTCCGAGACCTGGTTTACCCAGAATATAATAATACAGTTGAAATAGTTCCATAGGAAATTTCATTCTAGTTATTTCAAGATGTTTCATCCAATGAATTTTGAAAGTCTTCTAATGAATTCTCTTAAGTCTTGAAAGGTATCATGAGTTGATGGATAGAGGACTCTCTTGAAAATACTCTGATAACTATATTACTCTCTACCTTCTCTATTTGATATGTAGATCCACTTAATCCTCTAAATCTTACTAGATTTTCTAGACCTGACTCGAGAAATTTAGCTATCTTTACTTTGAATCTTACTATAACTTCTTCTGTGTCTAGTTCATAGGATTCTCTGCTTATTTCCTCTAGAATATTTGGAAGATGATTCTTTATCTTTTCTATTATATCCTCTGTTAATGAGTCTAGTTCATTGATTATTCTCTCTCTTACAGGTCTCGGCATGGCTGCGAGCGCTCTCTTGGTATCTCTATTCAGAAAACTCTTAAGTCTAGTTTTCACTCCTGCAGTATGCATCTTTGCCTCTCTAATCCAATCATATAATGTGTCTTTTGAGAAACCTAGGTTTCTCGCTGCTTCTTCAACATTTTTCCATACGCCTTCATTAATACATCTCATGATGAATTTACCCTTCTCTGCAGAGGTCAATTCTTCACGGTTGGTGTGTACTATTGCAGCAGCTTCTATAGCTTTCCTACGACTGCATTCATAGACTATACATGGAGCCTTCTCTATATTAAGGATCTTTAATGCTTCTGTAACGGTCGCTGACATGCTCTGCTGAATACTCTTAACTTTCATAGTGGAAGCGTTTATCTGGTTTCTAGAAGTTTCAAGTGTAGCGGCTTTCGTTATCCCTAACATGATCTCTGGAACACCTGTAACGGTAACGATCTTTTGTCTATACTCATTCAGGATATCGAGTACCTGTAGTTCACGGAATGGATGCCCCAGATCTTGTATAGTAATATCTCCTTTTAGTATGAAGCTTGATCCAGGTTTGGATTGTTCAGCTATCTTTACTAGTCTTTCAAAATCTGCTTCTGTTCCCGACTTCATTATGAAGACTTTGCTGAGAACTCCCTTCCTCATGAAAGCATCTCTTACAAGTAATTCTGCATGCATCTGACCTTCTAATACTCTTCTTAGAGAAGAGACTATGGGTGAACCGTACGCTCTTGTACCAAGTGGATGGAGTAGAACATGAACTATCTCATCGGGTTTAAACAGTATTTCTCTTCCATGTATCTTCTGAACGTATCCGTTTATTCTCCCATATTCATCTCTGATAACTTCTACAGGTATGTATCTAAGATTTTGAATACAGAGTTAGCGTAGACTTCAATGTATGCTTCACCAAAGATTACTGAAGACATTATTAGATTTCTTAAGAAGATTATGAAATCATTCTCTCTTTCAGCAATCCATTCTTCAACTTTTCTTCTATCATCTTCTTCCCCTATAATTATCCAACCGTTAACTATTGATGCATTGACTAATACTTCTATAGCAGCTCTAAGGTCTGGGTTTCCTTCGACGAGTTCAAGTAACTGTCTTTGGTCTAGTGGCTTAGGCTCACTCCACCTCCATCCATGAATAGTCTCAGCTAGACCTTTCTCATTCTTCTTAGACTTGAAGAAGCTCTTAAGAAAACTCATAAACATATAATATCTTTAAAAACTATAATCTTTGAGAACTACTATTTTCATCCATTCTGAACGGACTGTTCTGTATAGATTCAAGATAGCTTAGCTTCTTAATCTTATTCTTACCATTTCCAGATCTCGGTTATTTTTAATTGTTGTGGTGTGGTTGAAGCAGCATAGACGGGTTCTGAGCTACGTAGTCTTTGATAGACATACGTAACCCTTCTCTCTCGACTAGCTCATTGAGAGCTTTCGGGGAGAACCCAATTCCCCACATCCTGAGTATGTTTACACATGCCATAAAATGTCTATCCGTTTTATATCCGCATCTCCTGCACTCATAGACCCGCCCTTCTACTTTGGATAAACTCCCGCATCTAGGGCAGGTCTTTGAGGTGTTTTTAGCTG
>JAGDWP010000031.1 GCA_023269855.1 Nitrososphaerales archaeon
GGAGACATAGACATTATCGCTTCAGGGATGACTCACACTGCTGCTAGAGCAGAGAAAGTATGGTACTCTATACCATACTACGTGTACTATCACCACTTATTGGCACTCAAAGATGAGACGAGAAACATGGAGGAGATACTGAATTCAGGAGAATACATTGCATGCCAGCTGGGAGCTACTAGTGATGAGTGGGCGGAGAAGCTTATAAAAAGTGGGTACAAATTCCAGAAGCTCGCCTTAGACTCGTATGCTCTAGCATTTCAAGCAGTGCTTGATAAGAGAGCTGTCGCTGTCATAAGTGATAGTGCTTTCACTGAACCATACTTCAAGGAGAAACCAGACATAGCTGCAAAGTTTAGAGAAGTCGGGAGGTTAGGTGGAATATCCACGTACGCTATCGCTACACGGCCTGAAGACTACTGGTTAAGAAACATGATAAACTATGCTTTAAGAGAATTGATGGATAGCCCACTATGGAATGAATTATTATCAAAATGGGGTCTAGCTTAAACACCTTAAACATCTCTTTTTTGTTTTGCAACTTGCAAGATACACTATGTTGAACAATCTTTTATAGACGGGGTAAAGTATTTAATCACGATTACTATATTCAAATGACAGCATGAACAATCTAGATTTCTTTGAGACCGTTATTGGAGAGCTTAAGAAAGGTAAATCTGTTGTCTTAGCAACTATTGTTAGAAAGACCGGTTCTGCTCCAAGAGATGCTGGTGCTAGAATCTTGGTTAAAGAAGATGGGTCATTTATTGGAACGCTTGGCGGCGGTTCATTCGAGATGATGGTGTGGAAAGATGCTCTTGAATCTCTCAGAGAAGGTAGACCAACTTTAAAGAAATATGTTTTTAGGAGGGAAGGTGTACGTGATGGAGTAGAGACGGGTTTAATATGTGGTGGAGAGGTTGAAGTATTCATGGATGTTCTGAAACCCGTACCTCGAATAATCTTGATAGGTGCAGGTCATCTAGCACAAGCAATCGCTAAGATAGCTTCAACACTTGGGTACAGGCTTACAGTAATAGATCTTAATCCAGAATTCGTGACTAGAGAGAGATTTCCATCTGCTGAGGAATTAATTGTCTCTAAGGATCTTGAAGATTGGGTGGAGAAGATCCAGCCTACACAGAATGACGTAATCTTGATAGTATATGGTGGAGTTGAAGAAGATTACAGAGCGTTGAAAGCATCTCTTAAGACACAAGCAAGATACATTGGGTTGCTTGGGAGTAGGAGGAAATGTGCAGAATTCTTGAAGAAGCTTAGAGATGAAGGTTATAATGAAGAAGAGCTTAAGGGAAGATTATACATGCCTATGGGTTTAGACATAGGTGCAGATACACCTGAGGAGATTGCAGTAGCAGTAATAGCTGAATTAATAAAGACACAGAAGGGGGGAGAACTGAAACATCTAACAATAATACAGTGAATACTGGAACTTAGAAACCTTAAATAGTTCTGGAAGACAATTCTTAACCATGAGTGTAGAATCAGAAATATCTTCTCTAAGAGAGCGAATAGTCAAATTGGAGATGAAAGTTGAACAATTGACTAAAGACCTAGAGTCACTCCAAAACTATGTAAGAAATCTATACGATTACCTAATCAAGAGACCGTGAACATAAAAAAATTATGAGGTTCTGGGTAGCGTTAGGGTGGGGGCGGAGGTGGCGGGGGATATGATGGTCTATACGATTCTCTTTCTGATGGTTTCCAGACTAATCCGAGTATGCTTCCTATTAATGCTAGTATGAATCCTATTATGAATCCTCCGCCTGATACTATTAAGCTTAGTATTGAGAATATAAGAACTATTATTGATCCAGTTCTAACTCTTGAGGGGTCACCTGAATTTATCATTGTTGCTCCAACTATAATTATTATTCCGAATACGAGTCCAATTATTCCAAACGCTATTATTAGAGCACCGAACCCTCCTACGAAAGGTACCAACATTATCGCTCCACCGAGGAAGCTAGCTAAAGCAGCGACAATTATAGATCCAATCAATATCAATATCCCACCAATTAAAGACAGTATGAAAGCGGCTGTTGGGCGTTCTCCTGCCATGTTAAACATTGGCAAACATGTCTCTTAAAAGTCTTTTCAAATAGAACAGCATCCCGTCATACGGTTAGATCTTTAATTAGACTTGTTATCTGACTTAACTAGAGTTTCTCTTTTCTAATTTTCTCTGCTGCTTTCTGTATTGCTTTCACAATGTTTACGTAACCTGTACATCTACAGAGGTTTCCTTTAATGTATTCGATTATCTCTTCTCTAGTAGGGTTTGGGTTCTCTCTTAGCAGTGTTTTAGCCGTTATTATGAAGCCTGGCGTACAGTATCCACATTGGATTGCACCTTCTTCTATGAATGCTTCTTGGACAGGGTCTAATTGTCCATCCTTAGCTATCCCCTCTATTGTTGTAATCTGTTTCCCATTTACTTCGATAGCTAATGTTAAGCATGATAGGACCGGTTCACTATCAACCATAACTGTACATGCACCACATTCTCCTATACCGCATCCATACTTAGTCCCTGTTAACCCGAGCTTCTCTCTTAGAACATTAATTAATAATTCATTTGGCTCAACATCTAGTGTCTTTCTAACACCGTTAACAATTAATTCTATCTTCATCTTCCCACCAACCTGTTAACGAGAATGTTTATAGCATCTTTAACCAATATTTTCGAGAGCTCCCTCCTATACCAGTCAGTAGACCTAACATCAGTTATTGGCTTAATCTCTTCTGCAACTATCTCTTGAACCTGTCTAATATTTTCCTCATTAATGGGTTTAGATTTAAGATAGTCTTCAGCCTTGAAGATCCTTAGAGGAGTTGGTGCAACTGCTCCTAACGCTATCCTGAAATCTTCAACGTACTGTCCATTCATTTTGAGGAGGAC
>JAGDWP010000053.1:0-1307 GCA_023269855.1 Nitrososphaerales archaeon
GAATATGTAAGGGATTTTTCATGGTATCTTACAGTGGTTGGGGGATGGATAGAAGGAAGACTACAATTGTATTGATTGTGGTTGTTATCTTAGTGTCTTCAATTATTTCAGGATACGTTATTGATTTCCTAACTCATAGAAGTATAACTCCTAGTGTCACATCAATTCTAACTGTCACTCCCAGTTTAAGAGGTTTAACCATATTTGAGTCTGAAATTAAACAACTCGAAGCTATTACAACTCCGAGTAAAGGTATCTCAGAAGTTGGAATAGAAAGAGAAACAGCTGAGAGAATACAAGAGTATATGACAACCTATTCTGATCAAGGTAGATTAATCTCCTATACTGCAGAGATTAGTCTCCAAGTTCCAAGAAAAGAAGTTAAGAATAGTTTAGACAAGATACTATCGATTGTAAGTGTTTATGGAGGCTACGTTTCCTCAATGAATGTCGAAGAAGATACTGCGTATCTAGTAAGTAAGATTCCGCAAGAAAGCTTATTCAACTTCCTGGATGATGTCTCGAGAATCGGTGAAGTTGAAAACAAAGTTATCTCTGGAACAGATTTAACAGATAAGATCATAGATCTCAGAGCTAGAATTAGAAATGCTGAAGCAGTTGAATCACGTCTCCTAGAGTTATTAGATAAAGCTGAGAATATAAGTGAGATTCTCGAGGTGATGAAAGAATTATCGAAGATTAGGGAAGAGATAGAAACAATGAAAGCTCAATTGAAGAATCTTGAATTAAGTACATCGTACTCTACGGTATCTATAAAGATCTCTGAGAAAATGTTAAGGAAAGAATATGTAGAAGTAGTTTTCCGAGTTTTAGATTCTAGAGAGTTTCCAGTGCCAGGTACATTAATATTTGTTAAGGATGGTGGTGAAGTTAGAAGACCTGTTACAGACGAGTTCGGCGAAGCTAAGACGTCTCTTGAAAAGAATGCTAACGTATCTTTGATAGCCGTATTCTATAGGTCTGATGGAGAAACACTTAAGACATCATTAACAGATGTAGCAGACAGTAACAAGACTATAACAATTAGATTTAACAAACCCTACGAGCCTCCATTAATTAGCTTGGAGAAACTAGCTTCAATAACATCAAGCCTCTTAAACTACTTGACTACAGGATTAATCTTTCTAGCAATATTCATCATGCCATTGATTTGTATTGGATGTAGAATCTACATAATCTGTTCCAAACTCATGTTATAAGGTTTCCACTTTTCACTCTTATTATTGGAATGGTTATATCGTTTGGCTCTGTCGAGAATTCGTCACCGAATCTTATCTTTCCTGTAA
>JAGDWP010000053.1:1407-18268 GCA_023269855.1 Nitrososphaerales archaeon
GTTATATCGTTTGGCTCTGTCGAGAATTCGTCACCGAATCTTATCTTTCCTGTAACCCTGTTTAAGTAGACGAATTTATTTTGAGGAGGCTTCTCTAATCTACAGTAGTAGATTACGGGTAATGTTGAAGCGAGAGGTTGTAAGAATACGAAAGCAAGCTTCTTCTCCACATCTACGTTGATTAAAGATATAGGCATGATCGAGCTCAACAAGACTAGCTGGTCAAAATCTTCTACTTCTATCTTTACTTGAACAAATTGACTACTCATCAACCTGATATATTGGGGCCGTCATATTTCTCTTTTTCTACTACTTATATTACTAAACGGGTGAATTGTTAGTAGAATCTTGGATGCTTCTTCTAGATCTTTATGACTATCTATACTAGTCCAGAAGACGTCAGGGAAAACTAATGCTTTAAGTTTGGATTCTTCAGCTAATTTTGGAAATGTAGTTCTCTCAATATCTCCCTTCTCTGGAAGATAATTGAATACTTCTTTACTGAACATATATACTCCAGCATTTATCCAGTAATCTTTTATCCTAGGTTTCTCAATAAATGATTTAATCTTCAGAGTCTCTTTATCAAAATCAACTATACCGAAAGGAGAAGGTAGTGGGACAAGCGCAATTACTCCGACATTTCCATTAAGGCTCATGTAGAACTTTTCTAAGTCTATATTAGTTAGTATATCTCCATTGATTACTATGAATATATCAGAATCTTCAAGTTCTCTCTCAGCATTCTTTAATGCTCCACCTGTACCTAGAGGCTCATGCTCTACCACATAGGTGACATTGACACCAAGTTTATCTCCATTATGAATCTTCTCTTTAATCTTCTCCCAGAGATATCCAACGCATAAGACGATGTCTCGGAACCCATGAAACTTCAACCAATGTATCTGCCATTCTAAGATCGGTCTCCCAGCTACAGGGAGAAGAACTTTTGGTTTATCCTCTGTTAAAGGCCTCAATCGTTTCCCCAATCCCCCAGCTAATATCACAGCTCTAAACATGGTTTCTAGACAATCTGGAATAAAACCAATATTTTTATTTTTAAAGATAGCTTGATATTGTCTTATGCTTCCGAAAACATCTCCTTCTAGGAGAGAGTGACCTTTCCAAATTTCAGAATTATTGCAAACCATGGACTTCTATAAATTTATCTTCCAATATTATTGCTTCAAGTCTTTTTCCTTCAGTTTTCTGTAAAAACTCTATTAGCTCTATATCTCTCGTAAGCATCTTAAGATTGTTCTCAGATGCTGTAGTATATAGGAGAAGATCTATCAAATCTTTAAAACCCATGGATCTGAATTTTAATGCTTTTAGATATGATTGAGCTGTGGGAAACGCTTGCTTAAAGTTCTCTATTATTGATGTAAGCCCTGCCTCCACTATTCTTTCATCATACTTTACTCTACTCAATTTACCAATTATCTCGAATATATTGAAGCATGTATAGTAAATCTCAACTGCATTTACTCTATAAAGCTTTTCTAATATACTCAGTGTTTTTTCAATCTTCTTAACTGAGATTCCTATTATTGGGAGGAGGTATGTTGTATCAAGTAGTATCCTCTCCATAGAATGTCTCCTCCTGCATTTCTTCAGACTCTTTCTCAAATTCTTCAAATGTTGTTGAACTGAATTTGGGTCCTTTAAGAGCTAACCAGAACGGATCTCTAACGACCTCAATCACAAGCATATTATCTTTAACATTCATCTTAAGCAATGAGCCCTCCTTTATCCCTAGAGCATCAGCTATAGACTTTGGAATATAGAGAGTATTCTTCTTACTGACCCTAACCTTTACACTCAAACTATCTCAGACATAAATTAATTTCCAGAATATTTAAATATTTTCTGAGAAATTTGAAAATTTCTCAGACTCTAAGAATACTATTTGCCCTAGTTCCCATCAGGTTTGAGGTTTGACTAGTTAATTTTATAGTTGTTCTGTTTGATGTTTATTTATGTTGGGAAGGGTTGGGTTATCATAACTGTTTAGGGAGAAGACTGCAGGGGGTCGAGGAGCTAGCCCATTCGAAGAAGTTAACGATTGAAGTTCGTAAATGAGTTAAATCCCGCTGGAAAGACTGGCTGGTCGAGATACAACCTATACGGGGTTAAATCCAAGAACCTCCACCAACACATGCTCAAAACACACAAAAATCAAAATCTAAATCGACTAGTCAAAGACTAAAATCTGATGGGAACTAGGGTTACTATTTTCTTCTGCTTCTTTAATTGTATCCTGTAACGAAGTAAGGTTAGCATTCTCTACTTTTTCAGGAAGTATTAGTATCTGTTAAGAATAGTGTTTAGATGTAAGGTTTAAAATTGTATAGTTTATAGATAGGTGGATGGGAATGTCTACTGATGGGTTGAGAATCTATAATTCTTTGACTCGTCAAGTTGAAGAGTTTAACCCTATTAGTGGAAGGAAAGTATTCATGTATGTTTGCGGTCCAACAGTTTACGATTACATGCATCTCGGACATATGAAGACTTACATTTTCTATGACGTGTTAGCTAGATATCTCTCGTATAAGGGATATTCGGTCTTCTTCTTAATGAATATAACAGACGTAGATGACAAGATAATAAACAGGTCGATTGATAGAAGAATTCTCGCAATGCTTAGAGAGTCTGATAGGAAGTTATGGGAGATAATGAATCAGCTAGAAGTAGGGTATGAATATGCTAAGGAGAGGATCATGGATCTAGTGAAATCAGGCTACGTAGAAGTAGAAGATATGCCGAATCTTAGAGAACAGATAATAGAGTTAGAGAAGAAGCTAGACCAAGTACAAGATGAAGATGAGAAGATTACTCTAGAACAAGAATATGAAGCTCTTCAAAATAGATTAACACTAGACAGTATCATACGTATCTCAGAAAACGGTAAGAAAATTATAGAAGAATTACTCTCTAAAAATCGTGGACTTGATCCTATAAGTTTAGCTAGAGAATTTGAAGAATACTTTAAAGAGGATCTACGGGCTCTTGGAATAACATCGGTTACATTATTTGCTAGAGCTAGCGATTTTATTCCTGAGATAATAGAGGTTGCAAAGAAGCTGGAAGAGAAAGGATATGCATACGATACTGTGAATGCATTATACTTTAACTCATCGAGGTTTGAAGATTATGGTAAGCTTTCAAGAGTTAACCCCGCGAGAGAATACAGGATACATCGAATAGAACCAGACCCAAATAAGAAGAATGATGCTGACTGGGCTCTGTGGAGGAAGATTAGGCAAGGATATCCTAAGGAACCTTCCTGGGCTTCTCCATGGGGGCTAGGTAGACCTGGATGGCATATCGAAGATACAACGATAATATTGAAGCTTTTAGGTTCTCGAATAGATATACATGGAGGAGCTAAAGAATTAATGTTCCCACACCATGAAGCAGAGATTGCTCAAGCTGAAGCATATACAGATATTAAACCATGGGTTAAATTCTGGGTGCATACTGATGTATTAACAGTTAACGGTAAGAAGATGTCTAAATCTCTTGGAAACTATATTACAGTTAGAGATGCTTTGAAAGTCTTCGACTCAGAAGTTTTACGATACTGGGTTCTCTTAACAAGATATAGGCATAGAATGGATCTTAAGTTACCTTTTGACCCTGATCCAATCAATCCAATTAAACCCGAAGATTTAATTGAAACGCCTATAAAGCAAGCGGAGCAAGGATTGGAAAGACTATACAACGTGATACGATATGCTCAGACAATGCCTAAAGATGAGAAGCTAGATTATGAGTCGGAGAAAATTATAGAGAAGCTTCAGGCTATGAAGAAAGAATTCTTAGAAGCATTAGACGACGACTTCGACACACCTAAAGCCATAGCTATACTACATGAATTTGCAACATTATTCTTTAAATACTGTCAAGAAAACGAAAGAATAGATAAGAGATTAGCAGAACAAGTTATAAACACTTTCAGAGAACTTGGAAGCATCCTCGGAATACTCCAGAAAGATATCATGAAACTGAGCGATAAAAGAATCATAGAATTAATAGAACTAATTTTAGAAGTGAGAAATAAGCTCCGTCAAAGAAAAGAATATTCCCTAGCTGATGAGATTAGAGAGAGACTAAAGAATATTGGAATAATCTTGGAAGACACTCCGACTGGAACAAAATGGCATGTCTCCTAGATTTGAAATACCTAAAGAGACATTTTAAATACTCTCTGAGAAACCATTTTAACCTCGTAATCTAAGCTTTTTACGACGATGGTCTGAAGGCTCCAGTATTGGTATATATAACCTTTGATTATGTGTATAATAGAAATATTTAAATACTGAAATAAAGCATAACTTGTATAGGAGGTAAGACTAATATACATGTTTTATTCGTTAGTTAATCGGGATATAAAAAAATTACTCTATGGAGGTGAGTGAGAAGAATGGCGAAAGTTTGGAAGGAAGGAATGATCTGCCCAGAATGTGGAAACGATGTCTTAGTAACTGATCCTAGGACAGGAGAAGTAACGTGCCCAAGCTGTGGATACGTAGTTTTAGAAAGAGATATAGACCGTGGACCAGAATGGAGAAGCATTGATGATGAAGAAGAAAACAGGAGTAGAGTTGGAGCACCGCTATCTATAATGTATCGTGACCATGGGCTATCAACAGTAATAGATAAAATTGATGAAGATGCTACCGGTAGGAAACTTCCAAAAGAAGCTAGAGAGAAACTACTAAGATTGAAGAAGTTGGATGCTACAAGCCAGGTAGATGCTTCTGAAGCAAGAAACCTACAGCAAGCCGTAAATATTCTACAGATCTATGTCGATAAGCTTCACTTAAGTCAAGCGATTGCTGAGAAAGCCATGCTAATATATAGGAAAGCATTAAAGGAGGGACTGGTTAGAGGAAGAAGCATTAGATCTATAATGGCTGCTGCAGTATATGCTGCATGTAGATCTATGGGTGCTCCAAGAGATCTTAGAGAACTCGAGAAAGCATACCCAGTAGTTAAGAGGAAAACCATTGCTCAGGGATATCGGCTACTATTGAAGTATTTAAAGTTTAAGGTTCCAGTAGCTGACCCAGCAATCTACTTGAATAAGATTGCTTCTAAAGTCGGGTTAGATCAGAGAACTGTTCAGGAAGCATTAAGAATACTACAGGAAGCTGCTAAGAAAGGTGCAACCATAGGTAAAGATCCAGTAGGTATAGCTGCTGCAGCATTATACATGGCCTGCCAGGAAACAACCCAGAACATAACTCAGAAGGATATTGCAAGAGCTGCAGGGGTAACAGAGGTTACAGTTCGGAATAGGTTTAAGGGTCTCAAAGAAGTTCTTGAAGGATCTTCTCTATCGATCTAGACTACTTCTATGTTTTCTTCACTGTGACCCATTGACAACAATACTTCCTTAACTTTTTCTCTATGGTCTCCTTGTAGAAGTATTATCCCATTCTTTACTGTACCGCCTGAAGCACATAAAGCTTTTAACTTTCTCGCTAATTGTTCAAGCTCATTTTTGTCACCATCTAATCCTTCGATAATTGTTACCGGTCTCCCCCATTTCCTTGTCTCCAGCTTCACTTTTATTCTCTGCTGTTCTCTGCTTATAGTCTTGCATACACATATTGATTTAGGCAACCCGCAAACTGGGCAGATCTCTGGCATTACCTACCTCCTTACTAGCATTGATTAAGTTAGCAGGCAGTTATATAAATATTCCATTCCAAAAAATTACGGTTTAGTTAATCTAGTCTTCTTCTCTTCATATTCGTGTCTACTCATGTATGGTTTAGCTGGAGCACCGATAACAACTGTTGATGAAGGTACGTCATGGGTAACTATTGAGCCTGCGCCTACTACTGAGCCTTCCCCTATTGTTACTCCTGCCAAGATTGTTGAGTTAGCTCCTATGATTGTATTCCTCCCTATTCTCACTCCTTGAAGATTGCCTATTGGATATTTATCGTTAGTTACAACAACGTTTGGGCCAATGAATACTTTATCGCCGACTTCGGTTAAGTGTGGTAGATATACCATTGATTGGATTATTACTTCATCTCCAATATGTACTTCTCCATCAAGTTGTGTAAAACTACCTATTCTACATCTTGACCCAATGATTGAATTGGAACGTACTAGTACTCCGTGACCCAGCTCTACATCATCTCCTATCCTTACTCTATCATATATTATCGAGAGACTTCTCACTATGCATCTATCACCTATTACGGCTCCATCACTTACACCATCAAGGGAGGAGTTATCAGATTTAGCAACTTTTAGCAATCTCTCTCTTGATGGATACCCTATCTGAACCCATCTATCAATAAATGTATCTTTCCCAATCCTCGATGGCCCATAAATTACTGTGTCTTCTTCAACTCTTCCAAGAATAACTGCTTTACTAGAAATGTATCCCCCTCTAGACATCCATCATCCAAGCTTACACTCTATGAGATGCATTATTTACATTTATCTCATATCCATTCACTAGATACTTCTAAACCAGCTAATAGTCTATGAGCTACGACTCATTTAAGCAGATACATAAGATTAATCTTTCAAGTAGCCTTTTTCGATCTAGTTAGAAAATGTTAGATTTATTTCTAAGACAGATGTTCTCATTAACGTAATGATGGGTAGGATTATCAAAAACTTCGACCAATTAATCAGGGAAAGAACTGGAATCCTTTCAGACATTAGAGCGGATGCGCTAGAAGCGGTAGAGAAAGCAATTCAAGAAGTATTGCCTGAGAATGCTTTAGAAAAGTATGTTAAAAGAGTCAGAAACTTACTAATCGTTAAGAAGACACGTTATAGATTAAATGAATTTAAGAAGTTGATTGTTTTAGGTGCTGGAAAAGCATCTATAGGTATGGCTCAATACATTGAGAAGATATTACTTGACAAGATTGATTCAGGGTTAATAGTTGCACCTAGAGAGAAAGTATCACATGCAAAACTAGAGAAGATCAAGGTTCTCCCCTCTACTCATCCGATACCGAGCATGCTTGGAGTTAGAGCATCGGAGAAACTATTAGAAAATGCGAGTTCAGCGGATTCTGAGACCCTTGTCATCTTTCTACTTTCAGGTGGAGCATCTGCCTTAATACCTCTCCCCTCCCCTCCACTCACGCTTGAAGATAAAGCGCAAACAACGAAACTCCTATTAAACTCTGGTGCAACAATAGATGAGATAAACACTGTTAGAAGACATTTATCAGAGATCAAGGGAGGTAAACTCGTCAAGAAACTTAATAACGCTACGGTAATCTCATTAATAATATCTGATGTAGTTGGGGATAAGCTTGAAGCAATAGGTTCTGGTCCAACTGCTCCAGACCCAACCACTTTCAAAGACGCATACGAAGTCTTGAAGAGATATAATCTATGGGATAAGGTGCCTGAGAATGTTAGGAGAAGAATTGAAGATGGATTGAATGGTTTAGTAGAAGAGAATCCTAAACCTGGAGACCCAATGTTCAGTAAGGTTCAGAACGTAATCGTTGCAGGTATATCAGATGCATGTAATGCAGCTCGTAAATACTTAATCTCGAAAAAGTATCAAGTCAAGATATTGACAAGATATATGGAGGGTGAAGCTTCAGAGATTGGCAAGTTCTTAGCAAGTGTATTGAGGGAGCAAGCTGATAGAAGAGGACGGATAGCATTGATATGTGGTGGAGAAACAACGGTGAGAGTTAGAGGTCATGGAATAGGAGGTAGAAATCAAGAACTAGCATTATCTACCTCGATAAACATTAGTAAGATAGCTTACTCCTGCTTAGTAAGTGTTGGAACAGATGGAGTAGATGGACCAACAAATGCTGCTGGAGCAATTGTAGACAATGAAACATATAGTGAAGCAGTAATGAAAGGACTCAACCCCATACTCTACTTAGTAGACAATAATTCATATGAATTCTTCAAGCGTGCAGGAGGCCACGTCATCACAGATCCTACAGGCACAAACGTAGGAGACATTGTAATAGCAATCTACAGTAGTGGATAGCTTGAAACTCCAGGTAAGACGTTTTACAAAGAAATACTTTAAGAATACTAGAGAAGTGCTTTGAGATTATGATCTCTCCATTGATGGAAACATTTAAAGACTCGTTTCTAAGAAATTATATTGGAAAAACTTGAGATTAAACACTCTGATCGCAGGTATACTGGCTTATGTTTTATCTCTCTTAGTACCCATCTTCATCTATTCCTACATAACTTCTTTAACGATTTCTGGCATAATGTTAGACATTATCGTAATAGCTATAATCGGCATCATAGTAGGGTTAATATCTGCTCTAATAATCCAAGATAAAATCAAAGCTGTCTCAGCATCCATAACAGGCTGTCTCCTAGGTTTACTCACACCATACATATCTACCTATCTAATCCAATCAAGCTTTCTACCAATACCATCAATAATCCTTGAGAGACCTTTAACCTACATCATTATTCCACTATCTCCAGTGTTAGCTGGTTTAATCTCCTTGACCTATCTAAGTGTAGTAAAACCTAAGCCGACACCTATAGCAGAAATTGAAAAACGTGGAGAAGAGATAATTGAAGAGAAGAAGGAAGAATTAGAGATTAAAGAAGGAGAAAAAATTGAGAAACCTGTAGTTGAAGAAGCTGCGGAAACTCATGTAGAAGAAGTTAGTGAAGAAGTGAAACTAGAAGAAAGAATTATGGAGCCATCCATGGTTGAGCATGAGCCAGAACTTGACATTCTAGAAGAAATAGTTAAAGAATTAGAAGAAGAAAAAATTGAAGAGAAGAAAATTGAGGAGGAAGCTCCAGTTACTGAAAAAGAATTATTGAAGAAGTGTAAACATTGTGGAGAGATGATACCTTCTGACTCTTTCTACTGTCCACTATGTGGTGGGCGTCAAGAAGAATAGGTACGCCTTGAAAAAATATTGATGATGTTATGGTGGCGGCGGGGGAGGAGGTGGAGCAGGTCCAGCTGCTCTTATCACTTCATCATACTTCATGTACGCTATCAACATTAGTATACCGACGATTACTCCTCCAAATATGAATCCGATAATCATCCATATGAGTGTTTTATCTTTTGCTTCACGGTATCTTCTCGTTTCAACTAAGTCTATAATGGACTTGATGTTAAAGTATACTATGAAGTCGACTACTCCGAAGACTATAAAGATTATACCGAAAAGGAAGATTAACGTGAATGCTCCGTAGACGATCCATAATATGCCGAAGACCAAGGCTAAGATACTTGAAATATTTAGGAGAGACCTAATAGTTTCAGCTTCAGGTGGAACGATTCCATACCCCAAATCTAATCACACAATAAGACATATACGATAAGATAAAGCTTTCTGGAAACATCACTACAAATATTATTGAGCATAGATATCATGGCCTAACTGGTTAGAATCGTTACTAGTGCAGACTTGGTAAGACGTAGCGTCAGGATAAACGTCTATTACCCGAAAATGTTACTGCTCCCGATGAATCGTTTCCAACATTAATAGACACAATATATCTTTGCTGGTTTAAATCTATTAGGTATGATGAATCTTAAAATTATTTCCACTATTTAGTGGCATAATGACTTATTTACGGACATGTAGGATAATTTATCTATGTAGTTTATGATTTTATAGTAGTTTAACTTAATCTAATATTGACGTCGGTTGAATAGAGGTGGGGAGAGCATACATTCTAAGGATCGCAAATGAGTCTAATGAGAGAATAGTCTTTGAGAAGAAATGCTATTATACAAATTTGAAAAGAAGATTCTCGCATGGAGACTTAGTATTCTTTCTCATGAAGAGGGAGGTCGACTCATTCATAGGATACGCACTAATAGATAATGTTAAGGAGCTTTCAGATATAACAGACTCTGAAGAGAGAGAATTCTGCATCAATAATAAATGGTATACAAAGATAGAATTCAAAGAGATAACAAAGTTCAAGAGGCATCTCCCATTAAGACTTGTCTTTCCTGGACTCCACAAACTTGGTAGAGCACTTCACGGTCTAGAGTTAAATGATATAGAAGTAAAGAGAATATTCGATTTAGAGAAGATATGTGAAGAAGACCCTGAACTATGGATAAGATATATTGAGCTAAACAGGAAAACTAAAACAGTGTAATAGATTCATCATATAGATGTTTATTGGATGCTATGGTTCTACCAGTAACTTCATTAACAATTTCTATTAAATAGTCTTGAAGTTTATTGTCTTTACTAAAGATTCTTTCTAAACTTATTCCTGAACTCATCTCCCGTACATACGGTATCTTTACAGGCTCAATACCTACTCGTTCTCTAAATATTTTCTCAAATCTCTTATCAGGCTCACTCTCTGGATTATACATGTTGATGAATGGTCTAATAATACTGATGAAGTTTGAATATATTCTCTCTAATTTATCCTCGAAGATGGATAATTCATACATGCTGGGCTTCAGAACGTAAATTACATAGTTCGAGACATAACTTACAGCAATAGGTACGTAATGCATCCATGAAGGTGTATCGATAACAACATAGTCCAGAGGTCTACCTTCTATGATCCAATTTTCTTTCTCCAGAGTCTTTAAGATCCTATCATCTCTCTTAGCATCAAGATTCCCCATTCTTATTCTAGCATCCTCAGATGCATTTGCGGGTAGAACATAGAAATTCTTAAAACCTGAACCAAGCATCTTCTCAAGTCTAATACATGACTCGTTGAGTAAAGCTTCTCCAATTATCCAATCATTAGCCCATCTGTGAATAAGCTCTCTAGATGGAATAAACTGGTCAATAATAGGATTCAAGAAGTCACCTTCAACATATAATGTTCGACCAATCAACGATAACCTATATGCAAGTGTTAAAGCTATAGCTGTAGCACCCGAACCGTTCCTCGAATGCTGAACAGATATAACCCCAGTCACCTAGACACTACCCCTACTCTAACTAAAAATTAACATCTAAGACACTTACATAAACATATAACGACAAAATTAACATAAATTCAAGAAAACATTAACTAGCATGAAAAACAGTCAAAAACAAAGATCTTTAATAACGCAAAGATAAATTTATAAACCTTCAGGACATGACTTAACAAATTTATAAAGAATCAATCGATCTCTGGCAAAAATGTTATATAACACTCTGTTAACGTATAGTTATGCAACTAGAGGAGTTTGCATTAAGAATAGGCCTATCCAAAGAACTACTAATACTACTATTGATCCAAGCAGCAATAGCAGCAGTAGCAGTGACTTTAGGGGTCGGTATAGGGGTAAAAGACGGTAAGGTGCCTACCTAACTAAAGAACTTTACTCTGTTAACTTAACCTCCTTTAATATTTTTTGTAATCCCACCTCAAAAATATTGATCCAGCCCTTCTTATCATTATACAAGTTAAGAGGAAACGTAAAGTTTGCTGCATATTCCATACTTAGGAAGTGTACTTGTTTGAATATTCTTTTCTCACCTATGTATTTCAGAACTTTATAGAATCCAAGTGATGGAACGAAGAGAATCGTATAATATTCTGAGTTTTCTGTTCTCATCTCTACATGTGTAAATGGTATATTAAGCATTATTTTACGAACCTCACCGTCTAAATATGTACGAATTAATATTGGAGTACATACCAACTCTGGATAGTCTCTAGGCATCCAGAAGACATTGTAAAGATATATCATTGGCAAAACTTTTTGGTAATGTCTTTTCACTGTTTGCCTTGTAATGTTTAACTTGCTAGCGACATCTGTATAGCTTGCGAATGGATTCATATACAATTCAAAGAGAATCTTTAGATCTAGTAATGTTAGTTCATTAATGGGACTGGGTTCTTCATATATTTCAGGCACGTTTTCTCCTATCTGCATCTCATCCCAATTCTGCATCCATACACCATTATTGAAATCGAAACAATCCACTCTTAGAGGAATTATTCTTCTATAGAGAAGCTTTTTAAAATCGTATCTCTGAATAACATTAAATTCAGCAAGTTCATCTAATAGATTAGTAAGTGAATATTCAAATTTAGGTGGTATTGAAAATATTGTCAGGAACTTATTATCATTTAAAAGATAAGCATAATAACTCAGGTACATAGTATCTCCGAAGAGGTCAAGTAGATTGATAAGATAATGAGGTGATAAAGTAGATTCTAACATGACTAAATACCTTTGTAATCCTAGTCTCCCATAGTTTATTGCAGGACGGATTGTGAATCCTAGTTTTGGCAGTTTTTCTCTCAATATATATCTTACAGTCGTTACTGGTACCCCTGTCTCTCTAGATATTGTCGTATATTTTGGGCCATGCTTCATTAATGCTTCTACTACTTGTCTAACCTGGCTCATATAATTGTCACTAATCTATTTTTCAAGAATCTCTAATTTTATTTAAACTTTTGTTACACTTATAATTGAACAGGATTCTTCTCTGTACTGCTCATGTATGTACACTGGGTTATTCAATGATTCTATTTATTGGAATCTCTTCTGTAATGCTTTCTTCTCTGCTTCGATTATCAGCTCGATAAGTTTTAGGCTTTCTTTATCTTCTTGTTTCAGTATGTTTACTACTTCTTTCAGAGATAATCCTCTCGCTGAGAGGACTATGGCTGCTGGTCTTCCATACTTCTGAATGAGTACAGAGTTTCTCCTAAGCTCTGCAAGTATCTTTCTCTCCTTCCTATTTATCGGTCTACCCTTCCGCGCAATCAACCCTAGGATATCTTCAAGCTCGCATCTCGCCAAGCCTATCCTATCTGATCCGCAGACTGGACATTTAGGTTTCTCATCCATGTCCTTGACTAGGATCTTGCTATAGTATTCAAAGCATTCTGTACATACTTGTATCCATGACTCATACATGAGTCTAGTCTTAACAGATGATAATACTAGCTTCTTCAACCCCTCAGTTGCAGTTACCTCTCCTTCATGCTCAAATCTTGAAAGCGTTAACTTAGCAAGAGGTGAAGGCTTAGAAGATATGCTCCTCCACACTTTCACTTCTACAACGCCTTTAACTATCTGTTCAAGAAGCTTCTTCGAAGTCTCTATATCGAAGTCGTGGAATAACGTGTAATTTAACGCTTCTTGATAAACTACTGTGTCTTTCAGTGTCTCTGCAAACTGATTCAAGTTTAAGTCAGTAATGCTTGCCTCACTTTTTATCACACCCATCTTTCTAGCAACATGGATAAGTCTCCGCTTAAACAATGTTGAAGACTCTACTGCTTTTCTAACTTTCTCTTCAAAATCTCCGGTTACTAATTCATTGATAGCTTCCATTACTATTTCACCGGTGAGATGCTTTGACCGGAGTACGACTCTGTAGGGGTTCTGTTGCCCATGTATTGGTGCGCCAATCTTCTCTGATATATAATACGACAATACTTTCTGTATTGTTCTATTCGCTTTCAACCCACCATGAATATGTAGAACAACGTATGGTTCAGATACTTCGAGGAGTATTGTCTTATCTGATGGTACAGGTATTTTCTCCAGTAAATGTTCTTCAACTTCCCTGAAAGCTTTGTATACTACATCAAAACCTACGCGATATCTTTCAGCGATATCATTTATTATCTTCTCAGGTTCTTCTCCCAAAATTCTTCTTTCAGCATATTCTCTCCTGAGAGCTCCTACTTCTTGAGCTATCTCAAATGGTACAGGTATCTCATCTCCAACCCAGCTGGGAACGGCTCCTTCATAATCTTCCAGTGAAGAGACGTATATTTTATCTCCTTCAGTGTGGAGTATCTCCCAAGCTCTTCCCATGAGTATGAATCTGGTTCCAGGCTCACCGTATTCTGCAACGAATTCTTCATCAAGTACGCCGACGGATTCCCCGCTCTTCTCCTCAATGACTAGATACTGGTGTTCTTCAGGGATCATTGATAGATTGGAGAAATAGTATTCATAGAGTTCCATGGATCTCCTAGGCTTGACAACTACGTCGTCTTTAACTTCTATGATTCCGAGAGTAGACATATGTTGTAGAACATTCTTCAAGTAATCTATGGTTAAGTCTTTGAAGTTGTAAGACTTCTTAACTATTGACATTATGTCGTCTATCTTGATTCTATTGTATTCGAGGGTGAGTCCAGCTACTTGATGCATCAATACGTCTAGAGGGTTTAACGGTATCTCAGCTTCTTCTAATTCTTCATTTCTAGCTCTAGCTGTAATAACTATTGATTCTAGAGCATCATCTGAATCTATAACTATTACTACTCCTTTAGCAGTCTTCTCAATGGAGTGACCGCTTCTACCAACTCTCTGAACAAGCCTTGTAACTTCCCTCGGAGAATTATATTGAATACATAATTCTATTCTTCCAACATCTATCCCAAGCTCTAAAGACGATGTACAGATTATACCTACTAGTTCTCCACTCTTCAAGCCTTGTTCAGCTGTTATCCTAGTCGATTTTGATAGTGATCCATGATGTATACCTACTGGTACATTCTCATCCCATAGTCTAAACCTGTTCGTAAGTATCTCAGCTAACGGTCTAGTATTAGTGAAGATGAGAGTAGACTCATGTTCTTCTATTAGTTTCCTAATTGTCCTGAGTCTGGCGGCAACATCTGGGAATACTCCAAGCTTTTCAGCCAACTCATAGTCTTCACTAGTAGGCGTAGGATACAATACATTGATCTCCATACTCTTAGTTACTGAAGCGTCTATTATCTCACATTCTCTACCTACTCCTACAAGGTATTCAGCAATCTTTCTAGGGCTTCCAATAGTTGCTGAGAGACCAATCCTCTGGAAATCTACACCTGTTATTAATCTAAGCCTCTCTAAAGCTACTGATAGCTGGGCACCCCTCTTATCTGTTGCAAGCTCGTGAACCTCGTCAACGATAACCCATTTAACATCTCTTAGATAGTTTCTAAGAATCTTAGCTGTAAGAATAACTTGAAGAGTCTCAGGCGTAGTTATGAGTATATCAGGTGGAGAGATAGTCTGTATCCTCCTCTCACGGGAAGCTGTATCCCCATGTCTAACAGCCACTCTTAGGTCAAACCTCTGAGCCCACCAATCAATCCTATCAAGCAAATCCCTATTCAACGCTCTCAAAGGAGTAATATATAGAAGCTTTACACCATGACCTCCTACCTCAACAAGCATCTTACTTAAGATGGGAAGTAATACAGCCTCCGTATTGTGTAAGATAATGCCGTTTCCTATGAAATTTCTAGTTTCAGGAACTGTTATATCGTATACGTAGTCTTCACCAGCCTCTCTTATCTCCTTAATAGTATCCCAGAAGATATCGGATCCGCACAACTTTTCCAGGTTAACAAACTCTACAGATAACATTGTGGAAGATGCACTGTTTCTCAAGTAATCTACAATATTAGACAATCCCTTCCGTGTAGGGTTCTTGTAAGGTTTATAGATATAGCTCCTGTAAAGAACATATATGTTCTTGGGACATTTTTCTTTGTTAATTGATTCTTTCCACTTCTTTAAGAAGAGGTTAATATTAGAGACGATATCTAAATTTGGATTTGAATCAACTTTCAAACTTTCATATAATCTTTTTTGCTTATTACTATCTGTAAAACCTATCTTTTTCAAAAAACGTTCTCTATTATCTGCATCATCTATTACAATTCTGTAATAAGTTCTGTTACCAATCTTTTTCTCTCTTAAAAATCCGAAGATATCTAAGCATAAAAGTGCATGTAGTATATCTATAGCTAGTTTACGGCTTTTTGTAGTAAGTTCTATTTCGTATCTACTTATGGATCCATCTGTATCAAATAATCCTTTAAGAACTCTGCACAGTAGCGATTTATTCTTGAAGAATATCTTTGGGATTCTAGCTTCCGCAGACTTATTTTCTAAGGGGAACCCTAGACTTTGTAAAAGCAAGACTAGAGGTCTACTGCAGAAATAGTAGTCATACTTTCTGCTTTTATCTCTTTCAAATGATAGATTTAGATTTTCAACATAAGATTTAATGAAGTTTATAAGTTGGGTTTGACTGTTTGAGAATCGTATTACTCGTGCATTATTGATATTTCCATCACCCAGTAATAAGCCGATAAAATATGCAAAAGCTTCATTTATCTCAGGAATTCTTATCCCTTTTCCACCTATCGTACCTATCTCGACTACATTCACTTGGTCGGTTGGGACACCTGCAAACTCTAGTATCTTCTTAACTGTAGAACCCTTAACCCTGAAACCCTTTAAGGCTCTCCTAATAGAATCTTTAGATATTCCAAGCTTTCTAGCCAATTCATTAACATTGACACTTTTTTCATTTTCAACTAAGTTTAAGACTTCCTTTAGGGATGGCTCTATACGTATTGTAACCTTGTCTAGAACATTCTCAATATCCTTTAATGTAATTCTTATGTTTTTTTGGTCAGTTATCTCCAATCTCCTAGCTACAGCTATGTAATCACCAATCCTTAGCTCTGAAAGTTTAACCCATTCAAATGATCCATTCTTAATAGTTAAGAATCGATGGTCATCCGTTACCTTAATATAACGGCCAGTTCTCGTTACAACAAGATACAGCTTACTTTTTCTCTTTCTAATGACTGCGCCAATCTTCTGACTTATCTTAAGTTTGTCGTCAAGTGAATTTACTCTTACAAGCCTCCCATATAACTTGCTGATCTCCTCCAAACCATCTTCAGTAAGGACGAGCGTATCCCCTGAAACACACTTTCCAGAGCCGGTGGGAGCCATTAATAAAATATTCTTACCCTCGATTATTCGAGGTATAGCGTATAGTTGGGGGGTGGTGAGATGTTTGAATCTCTCCTTGAAAGCTTCTGCTACAGGTCTAGCCAGCATGTTTAAGACTTCTTCCTCGTCGAAGGGTAACACACTCATCTATCCAAT
>JAGDWP010000046.1 GCA_023269855.1 Nitrososphaerales archaeon
TAACTTTAACTCGTAAGCCGCGCCTCCTCTGAAGTGCCATGATGTGTGATGCTATTGTTGATTTGCCGGAGCCGTCAATACCTGAGATAGCAATCTCTTTCATGTTAATTTGGCCTTTAAAGTTTTAGTTATACTCACATAGGAGAAATTGTTATAAGCATACTTATGTGCGTTGCTGCGGATCCTCCAGTAGAAATTACTATCGTGCTCTTCATACAGATATTCAAAGGTCTTAACAAGCTCTTCAACAATATTCCGAGTATCAACTACGAAAACATGCCCCCTAACATCCCTGTGAAGGACAGAAGCGGCCTCTTTAGTTGCTATAACAAAACTTCCTGTAGCCAGTGCCTCAAGTAATGTTAGAGAAGGGGTTACGTGAACAGGTTTTGTATAAGGAAGTACAACGTAGGAACTATAAGCATATTTGTAGGCAATCTCCTCGATTACTTGTCTAGGACTTGAAGCACCCTCTTTAACACGCTTTACTGGGTTAGTTATAACCATGCGAATATCGCCTCCATAAAACTTGAATACTTCTTCGGTCTCTATATCTTCGCTAAAAGAGTCTATGATAAGCTCAGCTCTTGCTTCAGGTCTCTTAATCCTGAACCTTTTAAATGCTATGATAACCTCCTTAATCCCTCTTCCTCCCTGGAACCTCCCCATAAACCTGAACGTTACGCGACCTTTATCAATACTCTTCTCTCTGAGAACCTTAGATCCTTTCTGCAGGAAAATAGTGTGAACTGGTGGTAGAACCTTAATTAATTTCAAAGAACCTCTGTCTATATCACAGTAAGGATTTAGGATTACTACCTCGGAACCTGCATCTTTCAATTTTAAGCTTTTTAAAACTTTTTCCAAATAATTAAGTGAATAGACAAGCATTATAAGCTTGCTGTTGTAACCACTAATCTCATTTGAAATCCTATTCAGGATTATTGAAAATGATGGGTGGGGTTTCCAGGAGAGCATCATGACTTCAGCTTTTCTTAGACCTCTCAACACTGCACCAATTAGCTCATCCAATGGATACATGATGTCATATACTTCAATCACGGTGTTTACACGCTTCGAGAGGTTGGTGTAGAGATCAGATATTACTAAGTTAATGTTAACACCTCTCTGATTCACATTAGTGACATATACTTTGTCAGGTTTCCACATTAGTGTAAGAAGATTGGAAAACTCGAGGAAAACCCTGGCATAGCCCTCTAAAAAGCACTCTGCATGAAAGCCACTAAACAGTAAATTCATATCTTAAAACCACCGGAAACACCTCTCTATTTCCCAATAATACCCTCTCATATTGACCCTTCCAGCTCTAAGATTTGCAAGTATGGTTGAGACTGAAGTTAGTAGTAAGTATTTAATGGGGATCCGGGCCTTTCCATACTGAAATATGTTTGAAATGACATCCTCATTATTTAACATAGCCACTAGGTATGAATAAAGCCTTCCAATATTCAAATACGTTTTTACGTTTTCGACAGAGGCACTCATATTCATTGGGTTTAAAAGAAGTAATTTCAATAGGTCACCAAGTGTAACCCAACCTTCGCCTTCAAATGTGTGAGCAATCAATATAGCTAAGTCTATATCTTCTCTGATCACGGAGATTTCCAGACTGTTCACAAGCCTTACTACCCTCCTTGTTGTAGGATTAGCAAGAGAAAGGTCTAGCACTTTAAGACCTCTCCAGCCTACCTCATTATAAACATCTACTTGTAGTTCCATGTCATTTAGCAATAATGTGACACCCTTCCCAGATTTTCCAATGATGCTCTCTACTTGAAGCTCTCTACTTAGATGCTTAACCACAGCCTCCAAGTTTTTCTTCTCGACAAGTATATCCACATCGTTACCTAAATGGGCTACAAATGGATGCACTTTTATCAACGCATAATCCTCTTGGGGTAAAAGCGAAACCGCTTTAAGGATTTCCATAAATTCAATGTATTTTTTACGTATCTTAGGGTTTCCATGAAGTAATAGCAAGTTTATCTTGGCATTTTCAAAATACTTCCAGTCATTACTTCTATGTTTAGCAGAAACTACTGTAGCGATTCTTCTTGCTAAACGTTCGTTTGGCAACTTCTTGATGACGTTCTCATAGAATTCGTCGTATGAGGTGATTACAATCATCTTCTCTTCACACTTTCACAAATCCTTCTCTTCATTGTTTTAGCTGTGATCACGTAGAAGAGAATACTCTTGAGCAAGATTAATATAGGTAGCCCAATTATCCCGACTACTACCTGTTGATGGGGTTCACAATTCTCTGTCAGTTTCTCTGTTAATATCATGAGAACAGCATATGTTATTAGCAAGAATAGTGTGAGTAACCCCAGATATGTCATAAGAGAACCTATCGCTATTATCGTTAAAGGCGCTATCAGGAGAGCCATGAGGTAGTCTTTTTTAGTTGCTAGTGAACCAAAGTCGCTATAATACCATCTAAGTCTCTTGTAGATGAACATCGCATCAAACTTCTCATACACGTGTCGCACGTCTTTGACAAGCACTTTATCGATGTGATAATGCCTTAGCGATTTTCTATGTAGAGCCACCAGGTTAGCAGGCCCTAGATCATCTAATAGCGAGATCTCGGGTCTACGTATTCTAGCTTCCCTGAGCAAGATGTTTCTCTGCCAAATATAAAGGGTATTGACGAAACCATAGGCTCTATTAAAATTTAAACCACCTCTGAGGGTAGAGAGGAGCTGTTGAGCGTAGAATAAGCTTCGACAACATCTTGATATCACACTTTTTGATAGAAGGGAGACAAAATATCCCTTGTTGAGAAGCGGCGTTACAGTCTCCATGAAATCCCTCTCCAATACGTTATCTGCGTCTATGAAGAAGACATAATCTCCTCGCGCTCTTTCCAAGC
>JAGDWP010000110.1 GCA_023269855.1 Nitrososphaerales archaeon
ACCCATATCCTCACAGACTCTCTAGAAGCATAAGTTAAACAGAGTCTTTCAGATAGATCCCTAAGACTCAATCCAGTAATGAAGAGAAAGACAGAATAAATCTTCTCAGAAGGAGGATATCTATGAGACTTGAAGAGCTTAATAAATGAATCCAATACAACATCTATAACATGCATCACCAAAGAGAGTGAGAAAGGAGGCCAAAGACCTTCAACTGGAAAAGCTTAAATAAAACTTGACAGTACCCCATGAAATAGTAGGAAACATTATATACTTTTCTGTATAATCGAGGCGTTTAAGCAATGTTAGTTATTAAATATTTTTTCTCAGTATTTTCCTATATCTTTTCTAGTATTATCTTTATTGTTTTCGAGATACAATGTTTATTTACTGTGTCTTCCAGACACAGTATATTGGTCATGGTTACTGTTAAGAATAGTGGGAAAGAATTATTCCAGGTTAATAATGATGTTAGTCATATAACAGTTGATTTACTTAAGGTTTTGAAAGCTAAGTATAATTATAAGAAGCTTTCAAATTTGACAGGTATCCCTGTCTCTACGCTTACAAGGTACTTGACAGGGAAGACTATTCCGAAAGGTACTAAATCTAAACGTCTTCTTAAAAATCTCATTGCAAACTTGAATGTTTCTTCACTCATCTCCCAGTTTATCAAGAGGAACGATGCAGTTGATATTTCCAAGATAATGTTTAACCCAAACATGATCAAGATTATTGGAGCGCATATCATAAATGAGTTTGCTGGAATGAAGATTACGTCTTTCATGGCTTTAGACTTGTTAAGCATACCGCTAACAGCTTACCTATCTACTATTACATCACGCCATTTTTCACTGGTTACCAAGGAGCCATTACCTTCAGATGGTCAAGAATCGTTCATCGTAACTTATAATGATTCTAAATCTATTTGGCCAACCTGTTACTGGGTTTTCTTCAAACAAGTCAGGAAGAAAGAAAGCATACTTATGATTTCTGCAAAAACTCCTGAATACGATTTCTTTAATAAGCTTGCTGAGTCTTTGGAGGAGAGGAATGCCGAGATAGTTGGACTATTCTCATTAATTGGGAATGAGGAAGAACTTTCAAAACTAAATTTAAAACCTGGATGTAAGAGATACTACATTCTCTCTTGGTAGATTAACGACCCAGAGAGATGACTGTGTTGCATTCTGGACATTCAACTATACCATCCTCATCAGTGTAAACTCTATAAACCCTGCCTAGGTTTCTTTCATTCATTATCTACATCATCGCCAGTAATCGGTCATGGCACCTCACCCTACATTATAGGCTACTATTTCCGGTGTTGAAGGTTTGGAGGTTCTACTGGCCGCCGAGGGTTAAGGTTGAATGGGTCTTCGAAGATCCCAGCTCAGCAGACAGAACATTCAAAGCATTCAAGAAGGTCTTGGGGAAGACTTCGAAGAAGTCGAGGAAGGTTGAGGATAAGACTCTGCCAGCAGTAGCTATAGACTGGAGGGATTGGCGTAGAGTAATGATAGCATCTCAAGGTAGACCATCAATAATAGATATGATAGTTGAGAAGTATCTAGGAGAGAAGTCTAGGAGAAGGCATTCAGAGAGCTTGCAGAAGACCTAGCATTAATAATATGGAGGCGGATGGGTGATGGCTAAGCTCTTCATTGATACTTCTTGAAATCCTAAGAGGCGTAGGTTTAAGAAGCAAGTATGCTATGATCCTGATAAGGATGTATTCTTTGAGGTAGACGATTTACGAGAGCTTCCAGCTGGATACGATAAGATATACTTGGATAGCTCAATATTCTCGAATATGTGGATTCAGTTGAAAACATTGATCTCTAATGGTAGGAGAGTCTACTATTTCACTAGACCTTGGAAGTGGAGAGAAATTCGGCAGAGATTTAGAGATGATTTGAAGTCTAAGATCGGTAGAGTATCTAAGAGTGATAGAGGAGACGCTTTCACACTCTATAAAGTCTATGAATTATCATTGATTAAGGGGGATACTCATAAATACTTTAGACTATTGACTATAATCGATGTTGAGCTACGTCCATTACTTATGAAAGAGCAGATGATATATAAGAATCTTCAGAGAGTTCAGAGGATGGGAGAAGTCGGTGTTGATGTTTCAAGTGATGTTGAAGGGTATGAGAGGCAGTTGAAGAGTATTAGAGTGGAGATTGTTGAGAAAGCCATTAAAGTTGTACCGAGATTCATTGAGATTGCTGAAGCTCTAGGATTGAGTAGAGATGATATCAATGGATTAACTGGGCTGGCAGGATTACTAGTTTATCTTGGATATGCTAAGGAGAGTTTATCGATACGTAAGAAGATAAATTATCTAGGGTTATTCAAAGCAAAAGGTAAGCACGGCAATACAAAGAAGAAGTGTAATAGGAAAGCAGCTAGATACTGTCATATGCTGACTTTAAGTATTCTTCGGAAGAACAATCAATATATACTAAGAAAGGGATCTTAAGATGATGCTGAGGCAGTTGATTAATCTATTGAGGCAGACGTGGTCTGCCATGACTGAGGGGGGCTAGGGTAGAAGCCCTAGCAATGCCCACACAAGTATGGTTCTCAGCCATGGCAGACTCGGAAAAAGTCTGAAGCATGGCTCGTGGTAGATTCTCTGTGGGTGCTAGGGCCACCAAAATAGCCCCCACCCCCTTATTTTTTCTACTTTTTTAATTAACCATACTCTCTCCAAGTATGATTACACTTAGTGCATCTAAAGAATAATGTCATCGGCTCATCAGCGGACCTCGTCTGTATAGACCACCAATACGCTTCTCTATTTCCACACTTAGGGCATACAACATCAGTAGTAGTTGGCAGTACCTTTTCTTCCTCACCACTTTCTATCGTAAGTGGACTAGGTTTGGAACGCTTCTTTACAACGTTTGTTACAACAACTTCTTCCGCTTTCTTTTCAAATCCACATCTCGGGCAGACAAGAGTAGAATTGCTGGATTTCTTCTTCAATATCATTACTTTACCGCATTTGGGGCAGAACTCCATGACTTTATCACTAAGCTATACCTACACCCTCCTATTAATTAATCTTTAAGCTAGAATCATTAAAGGAATTAAATTTTCTCTCATCTAGTTGCATCATATTGTCATAACGTTCTTTTCATCGATTGTTTCGAAATCATTTATGGCTAAATTTGTATATTTAATATTTTGAATAATGTTTTAAAGAAAGCATATGATAAGTCTCCCAGAAATATGTAGTAGAGGAAGCCTACTGTAATAAATATTAAGAGTGGTATTCCAGGTGTAACCCATACATCATCTCTATCTATCTCTGAAAGTTCGAGAGAAAATAATCCAAACTTAAATTTCCTAACATTGTTAGATTCCTCCATTAAGAACCAGTATCTCTTATCTCTAGCATTCTTTAATCTAACCCCGAAGAGTAGTGCGAAGAATTTTCTTATCGATGATTCATGCTCGAATCCTTCAAAGATTTTCTCTCCCTTAATTAATTGTACCAAGTTGTATAGTAGAATGCAGAAGGGTAGTATAAGGGAGAAGATCAGACCATTTACTAGTGATGCTAATCCTGTGAATGGGTGGATACTCCATGCAGGATAATATAATGGTAGACTTGTGGATATTACGAGGATTGCTTTAGCATCAGCTCCACCGTAGAGTCCTAGGAAATAGAATGCGAATGCTAAACCACTTGAAAACCCAATAGACATCAACGATAAGAGTAATCTATCTATAGACCATTGATAAACTAAGTCAAATACTGTTAAGGCTAATGCTATCGTTCCTGAAATTATCCAAACTTTGTCGTCTACTTCCCGATACTTCCAGTCAAGGTAAGATGTATAAAGCAGAGTTGTAGAGATTAAGCTTACTCTAACTGTAAGGAGTATTTCCTGAATCATGTCATTCAACCACGGAGTCGAATGGCCTCAATACTTTCGGTATACAGTCTATGACATCAGTTGCAGTTATGTGTAGCCCGTATATTGAAGCCGCTTCTTCACCTGCCTTACCATTAATCCATGCACTGATAGCTGCGGCCTCAAACGGTTCTAACCCTTTAGCCAACAAAGCAGCTAGAACCCCTGTCAATACATCACCAGTTCCACCAGTAGTCATAGCTGGAGTACCAGTCTTATTTATCGCCACTCTCTCACCATCAGATATTATATCTATCATTCCTTTTAGAAGAATTGTAACCTTGAACTGTAAAGCTTTCTCTTTAACTTTATTGATCCTCTCAGATAATTCTCCACTTAACTCTTCTCTGAAGACTCTCTTAAACTCTCCAGCATGCGGAGTCAATACTACTTTTCTTCCCTCTATTCTAGGAAGTACTTCAGGATACAGTGCTGTAGCATCTAGTACGATCTTCTTATCTAAAGCATTAGCTTCTTGAATTACATATTCTATTCCTTTCTCACTTCCTTCAGCAAGTCCGGGGCCGATTACGATTGAATCAACTGATGGAAGTATTCTCATTATTCTTCTTGAAGCACCTCTAGTTAACTTCAAGTCTGTTAACGGTATTACGATTACATTCGGTGAAAGCGCTCTAATAGATAGAGCAGTTTTCTCAGGTGTAGCTATGTATGCTAGGTCTACGCCTGTTCTAAGAGCGGCCATAGCTGACAGGAATGGTGCCCCATGGTATAGCCAGCTGCCTCCAATTACTAGAACTACACCATTCTGACCCTTATGGGAGGAAGCTTTCCTAGGCTTAATATTCCTTCTAACAATTTCTTCACTAACTTCTATAAAATTCATCAATTCATCTTGGAAGACTTATCCTACTTAAAGATTCTCTTTAACTAAAAGGATTTTTCCAAGCATATTTACTTGTTCTGGATTTATGGATGCATAATAGAGTTTTGTTAAATTTCATAGATTCGTAACTATGATATGGTTTAGTAAGGTGTATGTGGAATCAAAAATAAAATAGTGTGGAGAAGTTTTGTTACTTCTTCTTGCTTGGTGCTGGTGGTGCCAGGATGATTTCAATGGTGCTGACGTTTCTTGGTCTTCCATCGTTCCCTACTCTTCCTTCCTCGGTACCGATCTTGACATTCTCTACTTGGGCGTCATGTATGAATCTTCTCCTAACGACTTCAACTACGTCTACGGCTTTGCTTATAGCTCTTCCACGGGCTTTCAATACTACTTTCCTTCCCTCAGTCAATGGTAGAGTCGTTGCAAGAACATAGTTCATCGTCGGCTTCCTTCCCACCAAGATTATAGCTTCACCAGATGGTCCTACGCTCATCTTAACCCCCTCAACTATACGTGAGTCTAAGGGTTAAGATTCCTAAAAAACTTTCCCTCTTTAAATTGCCTGCAAGGAGTGAATATCTCTATCAATATTAGAACATCTTTATTAGGAGGTACAACAGCAGATTTAGGCTAATAGTATTTTAGCTTTTCAGGGAGAATGGTTTACCTTCTAAGAGTATTCTGTCAGGTATTCTTGTTCTCCATTTAGATAGGAATTCTATGTCTTCATTCTTGTTTCTAAGCTCGTCTGGTAGCATTCGAGGTATCTCTTCTTCTATTGGATACCATCGACCACAGTTACCACAAATTATTATTCCATCTCTTATTTCAAGGCTATAGCATTTTAAGCATTCTGTTGAAGTGTTGCTTGAGAGATGTAGGTTATGATATGCACAGTATAATTCACATCTAGTAATCTTTTTCGGAGGCTGGATCTCAGACTCTGTGAAAACTTTCAACTCTAGTGGAAAATTCTTACATATTGGGCATGCAAGGAGATCCATCAACCTATACTTCATATCTTTCTCTGATTAGTCTCCAATCCTATGCTTAATTAATTTTACCTAGTGTTATAGTTTTTATTCTAGGCAACGGCTAGGTTAGAGTGAGTTGGAGGTAGCGAGGATAAGTAACCTATTGAATTATTTCCCAATCTTGCTTACTATATGTTTGACATGGTTTTTCTCATATCTTATTGGAGTGTTAAATGTTAAGATTGATCGACCGATAATTACGCCTCTAGAAGAACCTGAGCCTACTACTCCACCCTCTCAAGCATTATCAAACCCTGCACCCTACCTTAATACATTAATAATCATACTCATTGTAACTATTGCTGGGATACTCTTATTATATCTAGCTAAGAAGATGCCGAGGCTCTTCAAGAATCTAGTGGTTGCTCTTATGTGGATTGTATCTTTCGGTATATCAACATTATACATTTTCCTATGTGTAATACTTTTCAACCTACCTTTCTCTGAATTCTTATTTCTATACTCTGCAATCTTGGCCTCGTTGATGACTTACTTTATAGTGAAGGGCGGGGAATTTAAGTCATCTGTTGCTTCTGCATATATTGCTTCAGGAGCGGGAAGCATACTAGGTGTAAGCATACCTTACTGGACATTCTTGATACTTATCATCGGTATCTCAATATACGATGTCATAGCTGTCTTCAAAGGTCATCTATCATCGATAACGAAAGCAGATGCACCACTACTGAAAGGATTAGTCGTAGAGATAGGAGACATAGCATTAGGACTAGGAGACCTCTTCTTCTACTCTCTAACAATCTCCGCAATACTATTCAACTACGGACTAGCTCCAGCAATAACATCAACAGCATCAATAATAATAGGATACATAATAGTAATCTACTCACTGAACAAAAGAAGACAACTACCAGGACTACCAATACCACTACTCCTAGCACTGACAACAGCATTAACCGTTAACTATATCCTTTAATAGAACTGGAACTCTAAAAAGACATATTCTGAAAAATCCTAAGTAACCATAACAAGATCTTTCAAGATCCATCTACTTGTGTTCACATAAACTTTATCTACTAGGTCATTCTCATAGATCATGATGAGTCTGAAAAACATATCGTTATTTATTGGAGTACTGCTGGCATTATCTTTGCTCACGTCACCAATGCTAGTATACGCAGATGGTTATCAAGTTGCTCCAAGAGAATATACTCCCCCTCATACGAAGCCTGGTCCAGCAGCGGAGACGCTGATCTACAAGTCTGTTGCAGTGGATGTTGCTCCAGCAGCTTTAGAAGCAGGAGAGATTGATGCATACCTATTTGGTTTACGTTCAGCTGTAGCTGCAGAATTAATTGGAAAACCTGGAATAAAGTTACTGAGTGCTCCGTCAGGATTATACAGCATTGTCTTAAATCCTGCTCCAGCACCTGAAGGACAATTGAACCCCCTATCAATTCCCGAAGTCAGAATCGCACTTCAATACATAGTAAATAGAGACTATATCTCTAAAGAAATATTCAAAGGATTTGCAGCACCTATGGTTACATTCTTAAGCGCATATGATCCGGACTACATAACTATATTTGATATAGTTAAGAAATATGACTTTAGGTATGATCCAGAATATGCAAAGAAACTAATTACTGAAGCGATGACAAAAGTTGGAGCAGTGATGAGAGATGGTAAATGGTATTATGGAGACCAACCTGTTAAACTTAAATTCATAATTAGGATCGAGGACGAAAGAAGACAGATAGGTGATGCAATAGCAACAGACTTAGAAAGATTAGGCTTCGAAGTTGAAAGACTCTATCATCCCTTCGGAGTAGCAATAGAGAAAGTATACTTAACAGATCCCAAAGACTTTGAATGGCATCTCTACACTGAGGGATGGGGTAAAGGCGCGCCTGAGAAATATGATTCATCTACCATAAACCAGATGTGCGCACCATGGTTTGGATATATGCCTGGATGGCAAGACCCTGCATACTGGAACTATGTTAATGATGAAATAGATGCTCTTGGAAAGAAGATATCTTTAAGTGAATTCCAAGACCTTGAAACTAGAAACAAAATGTATAGAGAAGCGACTGAGCTGTGTATTCATGATTCTATTAGACTATGGATTGCTACACGTCTAGACGCCTACATACTTAATCCAAATCTTAAAGGTGTAACAAACGATGTTGGGACAGGACTTAGAGGAACATGGAATATGAGAGAAGCATATATTCCTGGAAAGGATACTCTAGTATTTGGACATTTATGGGTTTGGACTGAGACGACTACATGGAACTGGATTGGAGGGTTCCAAGATGTTTATAGCGTAGATGTGAGAAAAGCAACATATGATTCACCAGTTTACAGGCACCCATTCACAGGGTTACCAATACCGTTTAGAGCAAGCTATAAGGTTGAAACAGCTGGCCCCTTCGGTAAATTAGTAGTGCCTGAAGGAACTTATACTTGGGATGCTAAAGAAGATAAATGGGTTTCAGTAGCAGGAAAAGAGGCTACGAGCAAGGTCACATGGGACCTAAGTCGATACTTTAATTCAAAATGGCATCATGGTCAACCAATAACAATTGCTGACGTATTGTTTTACTTGGCCTCAATGATTGAGAATACCTATGATGAAGAGAAATCAGCTATGGAGAGTGCAATTGCCGAGACTGTGAAAGTAACCCTCGACAAGTTTGTTGGAATACGAATCGTTGATGATAAGACTGTTGAAACATATGTTAACTACTGGCATTTCGACCCTAACTATATTGCTGAATTCGGCTCACCATTAGGTGTAGATTACTCAATGTATTATAGTGAAACACCACCCTGGGAACTCATGGCGGCCATGAACGAAGTCGTATTTACTAAGAAGGAAGCTGCATATGGACAGACAACAGCCGAAAAACTCGGAGTTCCATGGCTTTCAGTCGTCTTAAGAGACCATGCAGAAATGATAAAGAATGTACTCGACGAATTCTTGCAGAAAGAATACTTCCCTGAAAACTACTTTAAGCTTGGAGACAAGGTATACGCTAACAAGGATGAAGCTTTAGCAAGATATCGGGCGGCAATCTCATGGTTCAATGAACATGGGCATATGCAGATAAGTAATGGACCATACTATTTGAATAAATTTGACTCTGCTGCTCAATATGCTGAGTTAAAAGCTTTCCGAGATCCAACATACCCATTCAAGCCTGGAGACTGGTACTTCGGCGAACCTGAAATGGTTGAAGTCGTAGACGTCAAGGTAAGCGATGTAACTGCTGGAGACGAAGTAACATTTACTGCAGAATTATCTGGGCCCGGAACCCTTGGAGCAAAATACCTCATAATAAATCCAGCGACGGGAGCCGTTCTAGGTATGGGTGAAACGGAAAAAGTCTCTCCAACAACATTCAAGATTAAATTAAGTAAGGGATTCACATGGGAGATAGGTCCAGGAACATATACGTTGGTCATAGGTGCATACAGCGACCAAGTAGCATTCGTGTCCGAAGCTACTGAATCATTTAATGTATTAAAACGTGAAGCAGCTCCAGCTACAGTAACTGCAACTATAACAAAATCGACTGTAGAGACTACTTCGATAATATCGACTGTAGCTACAACACCTGTAGAAGTCATTGGAATATTTGCAGTTATCCTAGTAGTAGCAATTGCTTTAACAGCTATTCTCTCTAGAAGAATGAAGAAAACATCTTAATACGTTAATTGACAATAATGAAAACCAAACTAATACTTCCCTACTCTCTATTTTTATATTTTGAACCTTTATTAGAAAGAATGAATTATTAAGCATCAGTCGAAATGGGGTTAGCTAGAACACTTACTATGAGAGCAATAACGCTAATTGCTGTCCTTATACTCGTCGTGTTCTTCATGGTGATTATATTGGGAGCGACAGGAACATCCGACAAGATTCTTCAAGCGATGGTTAATGAAGAAGTAATGATGTTACGACAGTCTCTAGCGAAAACCATTAAAGACCCCCAGGAGCTTGAAAGAGTTATCAATATAAGAAGACAAGAATTAATGGAGTTCTACGGTCTTACTAAGCCATGGTATATACGTTTACCCGATATGGCTTGGCGAGTTTTAACACTTGACTTAGGCAAAGCTAGAACATTAAAGACTTTTGCGGGAGGCAACAAGGTTTCAGACATAGTAATGGAGAGGCTTGCTAATACAATAATTCTGGTAACATCATCTACAGTAATCAGCGCAGTTATAGGTTTGATTCTAGGTGTTAGAATAGCTACAAGAGTTGGAGGGATCCTTGATAGAATATCGTCCTATTTCTCAGCAATCTCATACGCTATTCCTACATGGTGGATAGGGATAATATTAATACTTGTGTTTGCCTTCTTCTTCAGACTATTCCCGTTTGGAGGCCTATACAGTACGCCTCCACCTACTGATCCTTTCATGAGATTCTTAGACATGCTATGGCATGCAGTTCTCCCAGTAACAACTCTAACGATTGCATCGGTTGGAGTATGGATATACACTACTAGAACTATAGTATTAAACACTGCTCAAGAAGACTTTGTGAATGCTGCAAGAGCTAGAGGTTTACCTGAAGAACTAGTTAGAAACAGATATATAATCAGAGTTGCAGCCCCACCAATATTAACGAATGTGATTTTGGGACTCGCTACCTCAATCTCAGGAGCAATACTTACAGAGACCGTTTTTAATTGGCCCGGTCTAGGTAGATTATTTTATGACTCAATTCTTGTAATGGATGAAGTAGTAGTAATTGCTTTAACATATATTTTCACGCTAGTGTATGTAGTTGCTAGATTTCTACTTGAAGTCTTATACGTAATCCTAGATCCAAGGGTGAGGTATTAATGTCTGTAAAAGCTGAAGATGCATTTCAAGAATTCTGGAGACTAAATGTCTCAAAAGTAGGTGTGTTATTCTTAGCGATACTAGTAATTCTAAGCATATACGTTGTTACATCGTACCCGTTAGATTTTGGAGTGAGGTATTGGAATAATCCCTCCTATTGGGCAGACTATCCTAAATCTGCTCCACCGAGCTGGGTCAACTACTTTTCAGACCGGAAATTACCTGAACACTACGTATTTTCATTGGATAAACCCTCAAATATATTACCGACAGAATCTGGTAAGGTTCTTCTCTATACTTTCAAGTTAGATTTTCAAGCAGATAAACCTCCGACATTCCTCTCATTCACTCTTGAAAATGTAACATATTATAGTCAACCATTAATTGTTAAGTTGGATGTTAAGAGACCTGATGAAAAAAGTATTGAGTTGTATAGATTCGTTGTCCCAGCACCTTACCTTAACGAATCTCCACCATACAGGAGATTCTACGACCAGCCTAAGAGGATTTCATTAACGGGGGATATGACGGTAGCTAGTACTCTAGCAAGATTCCTGCTCAGAGAGTATAACGTGTCGATGAAACCCAGTGAAATCAATTCGATAGGTCAACATACAGTAATATTTAGCGTACCCAATCAAAATAAACAATTCAATGTATTGAAGGGAGAGTACTGGTTCACACTTTCTATAGAAACATATGATAATAGAGATTATGTTGGAAGAGTAAAACTTGTTGTTGGAGGCGATGTTTACGGGTTTATGGGAACAGATTCTCTTGGAAGAGATCTTTCAATCGGTCTACTTTTTGGTTTCCCTATTGCTTTATTCATAGGGATAGTGACTTCCACTATCACAACATTATTCGGAGCAGGATTAGGAATAGTGAGCGGATATATTGGAGGAAGATTAGATGAGGTTATACAGAGAACAGCAGACTTCGTTAACAATATTCCACTACTTCCATTACTGATATTTCTAGCATTTATACTTGGACAAAATATTTGGGTACTAGTATTCTTGCTAGTTGCATTCGGCTGGCCGACTTTAACGATAGTTGTGAGATCCATGGTTTTACAATTAAAGTCAGGTCAATTCATAGAAGCTGCAATAGCTCTAGGAGCCCCTAGGTGGTGGATTATGTTTAAACATATCTTCCCGCAGGTGGCTCCATTCATATTCGCACAATTAATCTTCTTTACACCCACATTCATATTACTGGAAGCTGCCTTAAGTTTCCTCGGACTTGGAGATCCCACCATACCTACTTGGGGTCAAATACTTGAATATGGTTTTAGAAGTGGAGGTATATATGTAGGGTTGTGGTGGTGGATTATACCCCCAGGATTACTCATAATATGGACAGCTGTGACCTTCGTACTCATTGCTCTCGGTATGGAGCCCGTAGTAAACCCGAGGCTAAGAAGGATGAAATAAGCAAGAGGTGCCGTGACTATGACGTTATTACGGATAAGCGACTTAAAGCTATACTATAAGACTCTTAGAGGACTCGTTAGAGCTGTCGACGGCGTCGACCTCGATATTGAAGTCGGTGAAGCTGTTGGAGTAGTTGGTGAATCTGGTTGCGGAAAGACAAGCATGGCTAACGCGATCATAAAAATGCTGCCGAGCAACGTTGCTGTATATCAAGGTAGGATAAATCTAGACGGGTTAAATATCGTAGACTTGCCCGAGGCTGAAGTGAGAAGAAGAATTAGATGGAGAGAGATCTCAATCGTTTTTCAAGGGGCTATGAATGTCCTGAACCCCGTTATAAAAGTGGGACATCAGGTTGCAGAACCATTGATAATACATGCAGGGATGGATAAAGATGTAGCATATAGAGTGGCTAGAGAAAAGATGAAGCTCGTTGGCTTACATGAAGAAGTGTTCAATAGATATCCGCATGAGTTGAGCGGTGGAATGAAACAGAGAATTGTAATAGCTATGGCCTTAATCATGAATCCGAGAATAGTCATACTTGATGAACCAACATCAGCACTAGATGTAAGCATACAAGCTCAGATAATGAATCTATTAAAGAAGTTAAAGAAAGAACTCAGCCTCTCAATGATCTTCATAACCCATGATATAGCATTAGCGAGTGACATAAGCGATAAGATGGCTGTAATGTATGCTGGACAAATAATTGAAGTAGGCTCAGCAGAGCAACTATTACTAACACCGATGCATCCATATACTCAGAAGCTCCTTAAAGCAACACCTAGACTCACAAGTGGAGAAAAACCTGAATTCATACCGGGGGCACCTCCCGATCTGGTAGACCCACCGAAAGGGTGCCGATTCCATCCTAGATGCTCTTACGTGATGGATATCTGTAGGGAAAAAGAACCCATAAAATTTGAACCTACTAAAGGTCAGAAAGTAATGTGCTGGCTCTACGGTGAATCAAGATGAGTAATGAACTCATTAGACTGGAAAATGTCAAGATGTATTTTGAGTCTAGAGTGGGACTATTCAAAACAATACCAGTGAAAGCGGTAGACGGTATTAGCTTAAGTATATTGAGAGGGGAAACTATAGCACTTGTAGGTGAATCTGGCTGTGGTAAAACAACTCTTGGAAGACTTTCTTTAAGACTTCTAAAACCAACTAGTGGGAGAATAATCTTCGATGGAATAGATATAACAGATAAAGATGAAAAAGAATTGAAATGGTTTAGAAAGCGAGCACAAGCCGTCTTCCAAGACCCGTATTCAAGCATAAACCCTTTTATGACTGTGAAAGAAATAATTGAAGAACCCTTAATTCTACACCGCATCGGTAACAGTAAGGAGCGACTAGAAATGATTGCTAAAGCTTTAGCAGATGTGAAACTTACACCTATTGAAGAGTTTATGGGGAAGTATCCTCACATGCTGAGCGGAGGGCAGAGACAGAGGGTTGGGATCGCTAGAGCATTAATACTTAAACCTGAATACATCGTTGCTGATGAACCCGTCTCAATGATAGATGCATCAAGCAGAGCAGAAATACTGTATCTCTTAAAAGAACTACAAGACAAATATAATATCTCCTTCCTATACATTACTCACGATATCGCTACAGCAAAACATTTTAGTAATAAAATAGCAGTAATGTATCTTGGAAAAATAGTAGAATTAACTGAAGCCCAGACATTAGTTAAAGAGCCACTTCATCCATATACGGAAGCATTGATAGAAGCAGTACCTGAACCAGACCCATCGAACAGATTTAGAGAGAGAAGAGTAATACCGGGTGAGCCTCCAAGCCCGATTAATCCACCGTCTGGCTGTAGGTTTCACCCGAGATGCCCATTTAGGTTCGAGCCTTGTGATAAGAATGAGCCAGAGCTGAGAGAAGCAAGACCAGGTCACTATGTTGCATGCTACCTATACTGAAGTTCTCAAACAGTTTCACAATTCTATCAGCCTCATGACTCAACTACTTCACTAAAAGAGATAACGGAATCTCTACATCTAGAATAAATACAGAATATTAATCATACAAAATTTAATTAATAAGTAGACATAGTTAATTTCCGTGAATGGGTTCCCATCTCAACTCTCAATGATACTCATTACATTATTCATAGTGAGTACCGTTTCCTTCATCATAGTTTACTTGAATATATCTAGGTATCTCGCCAAAAAAGATGTAGAGAAGTCTTCAATGCAGCGGGGACTCGATGCAGAGACTATAGAGAGATTAAAGAGTAAGTTAATAGATGAAGGAGAGATGAGGAACATAGAAGAAATAATTTATAAGTTGAAGACGCTGAGAAAAGAAGCGGAGGAGATTCTAAAGGATGCAGGAAGAAGTGAAGAAAGCTAGAGAAAACGCTATCCTAAAAGCTCTCGAATATATTGGAGACGACATGATTATAGGTTATGGTACAGGCTCAACAATGGCTCAAGCTATACACTATGTAAAGAAATTGGTCCACGAAGACAAGATGAAACTATACTTTATCCCTACATCATTTCAATCACGTCAACTACTCCTAGAGAACAATCTGCCGATCACAAGCTTATATGAATATCCTGAGCCAGACTTAATGATTGACAGCTTTGATCAAGTAGATCGAGATGGTAACGCTATAAAAGGTGGTGGAGGAGCAATGCTTCTCGAGAAAGTAATTACACAAGCATCACGGAAAGTAATCTTCATAGGAGACTACGCGAAACTTGTAGAGAAACTGAATAGACCAATACCACTCGAAATCCTTGAAAAAGCATACCCACACGTCTTAAACACTCTTACTAAGATAGGGTTAAAACTAGTGTTAAGAGAATCATCTGGAAAAATGGGGCCACTCATAAGCGATAATGGGAATCTCTTAGGAGATGTAGATGCAGGTTTAATAGAAGACCCTGAAAAACTAGATAGACTCCTAAGATCTATAGCAGGAGTAATTGAGACAGGTTTATTCCCTAAGCTAGCTGATAAGATAATTATTGGAATGATTGATGGAAGCCTTAAGGAAATAAACATAGATAGAAGGCAACTCAAAAAAACACTACTCGATGAGGAAAATCTCAAATAAATTATAGAGATATGAAGTGAGTAAGTTTGAGCATGACGATGTCATAATACCCTTCTGCATTCACAATGTATAATAAGCATCGTTACCTTAAAGAGAGTTAGGATATGAGAGTATGAGAAAGATGAGTGAAGCAAACTTGAAGAATGCTTTCGCAGGTGAAAGTCAAGCATATATGAAATATATGATCTTCGCGAAAAAAGCTGAAGAAGAAGGCTTCCCAAATATTTCCAAGCTATTCAGAGCCATAGCTTACGCAGAGCAAGTACATGCAACGAATCATCTCCAAGCGTTGGGAATGATATGCTCAACAGCTGACAATCTAAGAAACGCTATAGAAGGTGAAAAATATGAAGTAGAAGAAATGTATCCGTCATACAATGCTGTAGCCAAATTACAAGAAGAGAGAGAAGCTGAGCGAGCGACGAACTGGGCACTCCAAGCAGAGAAGATACATTTAACCCTGTATCAGAAAGCGTTAAAATCAGTAGAAGAAAAGAAAGACCTAGAGATCGGAGACATATACATTTGTGAAAAATGCGGTTATACAGTTGAGGGAATGCCTCCGGAGAGATGCCCAATATGTGGAGCCTCAAAAGAAAAATTCAAGAAATTCTAGAACTGCTACACGATCAATAAAAACTTGTGAAAAATAGAAACAGAAAAAGTAGAGTAGTATCTTTAGAATCTTTCAACTGCAACTATAGTCATTCCACCATCTACTGCTAGCCTCTGACCTGTAACGTAGGCTGAGTCATCACTTGCGAAGTATAGAGCTGCAGCGGCTATATCCTCAGGCTTAGCTAGTCTTCTCAAAGGTGAACGTTGAGCCATCCTCTTCCTTTCTTCTTCCGTAGTCGCTGCATATAATAAGTCGGTCTCAGTCGGTCCAGGGCAGATAGCGTTAACCCTGATATTGTATGGTGCTAAATCTACAGCCATAGCAAGAGTTAGAGAGAGTATCGCGCCTTTTAACGCACTATACGCAGCATGCCCGGGTTCACCAGTTATAGCTGCTTTTGAAGATATGTTGATTATGGATCCCTTCCCATTCTTTATCATATGTGGTACGACAAGCTGCGATGGTATAACTGTCCCAAGAACGTTTATCCTGAATTGTTTCTCCCAGTACTCTAATGGTTCCTCATGGAATGGTTTACCTAAATAGATTGCAGCATTATTAACCAAGATGTCGATCTTTCCAAACTTGTTTACGACGTTTTCTACACCTTTCTTTACAGATTCCACATCGCTTACATCTGCTTGTATAGCAATGACATCGGCTTCCTTCACTTCCTCTTTTATTTTTCTCACGGCTTCTTCTGCTTTTGCTTTATCTACATCTAATATAGCTACTTTAGCTCCTTCTTTAGCAAATCTTGAAGCTATCGCAAACCCTATCCCTCTAGCTCCTCCAGTAACAATAGCAACTTTATCCTTCAGTTTCATGTAATCTTATTTCTACAGAGTCATAAATAAATCTTTAACTAGGAATACCTCTAATATAGTTTCTTCAAATTTAGAATTTTTACCTCTGTAATTAATGAAATATCCAAGTTAATGCCTAAAATCTAGATAGAGTGGGTTAGATAATCTATTCTACCCCCGTCTACTACTATTACTTGACCCGTAATGTATGATGAAGAATCTGAAGCTAGGAATACAGCTACATTTGCTATATCCATAGGCTCACATATTCTTCGAATTGATATTTTTTCTTTTCTCCTCTCTATCATCTCATTGATTTCTTCTCTACTTTTTCCTTGGATATTAATGTCTGTTAAAACGAAGCTTGGAGCAATAGCATTAACGTTTATACCATATTCGCCTAGCTCGTATGCAAGTCTTTTTGTTAAAATAATTATAGCGGCCTTAGTTAATGAATACATTGTTGTCCCAGGTGATGCAGTACCCAATGCAGCTGTACTAGCTATATTGATTATCTTACCATAACTTCTCTTAATCATATACTTCACAGTCTCATGTATGCAATATATTGTTCCTTTTACATTTATTCTCCACATAGCTTCTAGTTTTTCTTCATCAAAATCTATTAACGAACCGGGATAAAATATTCCAGCATTATTAACGAGAATGTCTATTCTGTTAAATTCATCTATAACTTTCCTAACCATGGATCTTACTTCACTTCTATTTGAGACATCTGCTTTAACTGAGATCGCTATCCCACCTAATCTCTCGATCTCTTCAACTACCTCCGAAGCTTTATCTTCCGAATAAACATAGTTAACAACTACAATAGCTCCTTCTCTAGTAAATGCTAAAGCTATCTCTCTACCAATCCCCCTAGAACTACCAGTAACAATAGCAACTTTATCTTTCAACCTCATAGCAATAGAATGTTCTCAACGATAGTAAATAAGATTTTATTGAGTTCTGATCCTAATCAGAAAATCAATACCTTACTGGTTTATTTCATTTCCGAAAATTATCATCGCTTTTCTATATTGACTAGATATGGACATCGAATGGTGCTACTAGATACTATCGCTTGAACAATAGTCAGCATCTTCTAGTGTTCTCTCACAGTCTAGATATTTTTCATTGAGAGTTTATATAATCGTGCTACTATAAGTAGAAAAGGTGGATAAGCGTTTAGACTGGTTAGAGTTATACACGCCGGGGTAACTCAGCCTGGTTAGAGTGCGGGGCTCATAATCCCGTTGCCGTGGGTTCAAATCCCACCCCCGGCATCTTTTTATTTATCTTCTATGTAATTTTAATGGGAAAAGAATGGTGGGGGTTGAGG
>JAGDWP010000082.1 GCA_023269855.1 Nitrososphaerales archaeon
CTACTATAATATCGTTGCCTATAAGCTTCATCCTAGCATACCTGTTGGCATACAATGTTTTAGCCTTGGTTCAACCGTAGAGGTGATAGCATGAAGAAGGTTAGAGAATATCTCGAAAAAACCTACAACTTATTGGCTGACCTAGTCGCTGGGCTACCACCAGAGGTATTTCCAATACCACTAGTAGGATTGATAACAATGCTTCTATTGATACTGATACTATTAAAACTTCTAGGGATGTGAGAGTATGAAGTCGAGGTATGTTGCTGAGGTTTTTGAGAAATATTCTGCTGATTCTTTCAAAGACATTGTTAAAGAGGCTTTCGATATTTTGGAGAAGGTTGAGGATGAGAATGTTAAGGAATATGCTCAAGCAATGCTTGATATTTCTAAGATGTTATTGAAGGTGTGGAGATTCTATTGGCCTCCGAGAGTCGAGGTTGAGCTAGTATTTGAAGATCCAAGACCTGCGGAGAGAGTGTTAGAAGTTTTAAGAAGAGTCCTTGGAAGAGCCTCAAAGAAGTATAGGAAGATTGATGACAGGGTATATCCAGCAGTAGTAGTAGATTGGAGAGACTGGCGTAAACATGTAATAACATCTGAGACAGCATCAATAATAGACATCATCGTAGACAAATACTTAGAGCAGAAGTCTAAGAAGAAAGCATATAGAGAGCTTGCAGAAGACCTCTACATAGTAATGGAGGGTATAAAAGTATGAAGTATAGACCGCTAGAGCTAAGAATGAAACTCTATGATGAAGTGCATAGTCTTAGGAAGCTTGGACTATCCTACAACCAGATAATAAAGATGGTTCAAGAGAAGTATAATGAGAAGTTATCGAAATCACATATAAGTGAGTGGTTAAGAGATGTTCATAACCCCTATGGAAGAGAATTGATAACATTTGATGATATTAAACCATCGAAAGAGTTAGCATTCATCATCGGCGACATGGCTGGAGACGGATACACGCATATAAGAGAAGATTATCACTATATAATTGGTTTAAAATCAAAGGACGTTGAGCATGTCATGGAGTTTGCTAGATGCCTTGAAGTTGTTACAGGATCTAAACCATGGATTGGAAAAGATCGACGAAACGGACTCTACGTCGTTGAAGGATATTCGAGAACGTTATGTGAATTATTGAAGAAGCCGTTAGACATTGAGAAACTAAGATATTACATTGAATATAATCAAGAAACTATAACATCGTTCCTTAGAGCATTCTTTGACAGCGAAGGAAGTGTAGAAAAGAATGGAAATATACGTGTTTATAATACAGATCTAACAATTCTCAATTATGTTAAGGAACTATTATTGAGGTTGAATATAGAAGTGACAGGACCACATCTAGGAGTAAAGAAGGGGACACCGATCTACAATAGAAAAAGGGGAAAAACATACTATGTAAAGAAAGATGAATATTATCTCTATATTAGACTAAACTCTAGGCGGAGATTCGCTGAACTCATAGGATTCACTATAAAGAGAAAGAAGAAAAGGCTAATAAAAGCCCTCAACCTCTCCCACCATTTTTCTCCTATCTATAAAGTCTGCCTAGACATTAGAAGATGCATAGCTCTTCAAACAAAAGATTATCAAGAACTCTCACCGAGACAATACTATGAACATCTTATCTAAACATTTAACATAACAAATGATTACCTTACCTTCTTACTCCAATAATCAATGAATGTTTTTAGTGATCTATCATAGGTTTTCTCCAATTCTGGTGGGAAGAAGCATGCTGGAAGCTCTCTATGACTCCAATGGTATCTCAGGCATTCACAGCATAAGCCTTTACGTGGGCAAGGCTCATAAGTACAATTACAGCCTGCTAGATTCGATTCAACCTTACATATTCTCTGACCCACATAAACCACCAGCATACTTAGAGAACGCTAAAACATATACCTTAACACTTGTATCATAAACATCTACATACAATAGTTGGTATTAATTATTTGAAGCATGTTCTCTTATAATTTCTGCATCGCTACATCTGTTCATCCATTCTCTTAAGTTTCTGTAGCCATGTTGTTTGGGATGAGACTTGTTGGGAATTGGATGCTGCTTTGATTATCGCCTTAATAAATTTCCAGAGGTCTGTTATGCTGCTGAGCATACTTCCTCCATCCCCCCATTTATGGAATATCTGGATGATCGGGTACTTGTATTTCTGATAGCTTATAGTCCTCGATGGTGCATAACCATACTCCATTCCATGTACGCTGTATCCTAGAACTGGTGCACCCTCAACTTCTGAATCAATATACATCTTGGATATGATCTTGACATCCTCTATGTCGGCCCACCTGACCAATCCTTTATATGTGTAGATTCCGTCATCGCAGATTCTAACCTTGGCCTTTCTCCGATACTTTCTCGAGTAGAGTACTGCTGGGATAGCGAAAACGATGACCACGATAAGGTATATTAAGACTAGCGAGAAACTATATGCTACCAAAGGAATGAGAAACATAAATCCTAGGAAAATAACTGAGAAGAAGACTCCATACAGCATTACACCTATGTTTGAGAGTCTAGAAGTCTTCTTATCCTTCAGATGACCATCCTCAAAATAAACCCTAACCATCCTACACGCAGAAAAACTTGAAAACAGAAATAAAAACATTTATCCATTGATAGAGGTGCTGTAACCTTAAGCCTTTTGCATCACCTCCTCGATTATGGATATCATTGTGTAGGGTTCTAAGCTTCTATATATATGGAGGTTTTCCTAGACTCATATGGTGTCTTACATGGTTGTAGTATGTCTTCCATGCTTCAA
>JAGDWP010000075.1 GCA_023269855.1 Nitrososphaerales archaeon
CAAATGATGGAGTAAAAGTTTCCCAAACAATCCAAATATAAAAGACTTATTTTCAAGTATCGTATTGCTTAATTTGTCTCCGCAAGGTTTTTGAGTATTTTCAAGACTTTTGTACGTTGTCGAGTTATTGAAGAAAGTTTATAAGGTACATGATTCAATATAACGGTGTAATGAACTTGGTTAACCTAAAAGAGAAACTGTTGATATTTTTAGCTCAAAATGGTGCGTTTACCAAGAGTCTTAGCATGTCGACTTCGATGATTGCACAATATCTTGGAACTTCTCAGCAGTCAGCTTCTAGGATACTTATACAGCTTGAACAGAATGGATATATTGAGAAGATGACAGTGGGTAAGACGACCTTGATAAGACTTACAAACAAAGGACTTGATGAATTAAGGAATCTCTACACAGTTTTGAAGAGTATTTTTGAGAAACCAATGGAGATAGTTTTGGAGGGTAGAGTATTCTCAGGTCTCGGAGAGGGCTTCTACTATATAAGTCTCCCACAATACTTTGAACAGATAAAAGAGAGAGTTGGATTCGTTCCATATCCTGGAACACTCAACATTCAATTGTTATCTAAAGACTCACTAGAAAATAGGATGCTATTAGAGAAGATTGCCGATATACCTATCGATGGATTCAGTAATGGTCAGAGAACCTATGGTGGAGCGAAATGTATCAAAGCTTTATTCAATGGAGAGCAAGAAGCAGCTATAATATTCGTTGAGAGAAGCCATTACGGTAAAGACGTTATAGAAGTTATCGCTCCAGTATACCTCAGAGGAAAATATGGTCTAAGAGATGGTGACAAAGTCTTCCTAAAAGTTGCCCTCAAGAATACAACTAAGAATGATAGCATCATAACAGCGGAAGCTAAGTAGGTAAAGATTTATCCAGCATCTTCTTTAATTTTTCAATAACCTCAGTAGTACTATTTACTCGGCCGAACCTATAGCGTTTAGCTTTGTAAACTCTGATATTCAGATTCTTCTCTTTTACGAATTTCATAAACTCTCTCATCAATCCTATTTGATCATATCCGAACACTACGATGTCTGGCTTAACCTTCTTGATAATCTTCTCGAATGAGAACTTCCTGTATCCAAGTAAAGCTTCATCAACAGGTTTAAGATTAGATACAATAAATAGCCTAGACTTCTCATCAAATAACGGCTCCCTATTTTTTCTCTTCCTGATAGTGGTGTCTCTAGCAAGAACGACTACTAGTTTAGAGTTTCTCCCACCTATGTTCTTTGCTTCCCAAAGCATCTTTATGTGCCCTGGATGAATTATGTCGAATGCTCCAGAAGTTAACACTACCTTCTTCTTCACCATACTTATTCAATAGTATTTGATCAAGTCACAATTTAAACGAAAGTTAATTTAAAAAATAGAGGGAGAGGGGCTATTTTGGTAGTCCTAGCACCCACAAAGAAATCGTGAAGAGCCACGCTTCAGACCTTTTTCAGGTCTGCCATGGCTGAGAAACACAATCATGTGGGCATTGCCAGGGCTTCTACCATAGCCCCCTCCACCGGCCACAGCAACCCCCTCTCCACCTCAACAGATTAATCAATTGCCTCAATATTATTCTTTGATCTCTCAACGTAGCTCGATATTTTCGTCTGTTCTTCCATAGAATGCTTAAAGCTAGCAGATAACAATATCTAAACCACTTTCCTATTAGACTTCTTCTTAGTTCTGCCTTCTCTACCCTTAGCTTTGAATAACCTTAGATATCTTATCTTCTTACCTATCGATAAACTCTCCTTACTATATCCAAGATACAATAGCAATCCTGTTAGCCCAGTCAATCAATTAACATCATCTCTACCTAGTCCTAGAGCTTCAGCAACCTCAATAATTTCTACTCTAACATTCTATAACCGTCTCTCATACTCTTCAATATCATTTGAAACATCTATGCCGACCTCCACCATTCTCTGAGATCTCTGAAGATTCTTATGTATCATCTACTCCTTCATAAGCAACGGCCTCAACTTAACATCAACAATAGTTATTTCTCTGAAATATCTATGAGTATTCTTCTTCACTAATGACAAATCATAGACTTCATAGAGTAGGAATGCGTCTCATCTATCCGTATTGGAGACTATCCTGAAAATGAACATAACCCCAAACCCAAACTATATACTAAACTAGAGAATATCATAACCCATAGTAGAGAAGAATGTAATAAATGAAGCATTAAAGAAAATCCATGATACGACTTTCTAGGATTACATAGTGGGCACTGACAAGTTGGTAATATCATTTTGTAAGGAGACTGGAAGTTTTGTCTATGCTAACAAACAGTCCCCCTTTTTGAAGCTCATAAGATAGTAAATCTTAAACACAATAACCAAGGATACGTTTTTAAGGCCATTTGAAATCGATTTTACCCATTAGTCTTAAGCTATCCAGTAAACCTTCCGCATAAGCTATTGATGCTAAAGCATTAAATATCTCACCTGAAGACCAGAATCTCTGAGCATCCTCAAGATAACTACTAGCCATCTCAACTATTTTCTGTACCTCCCGATTGTCTTCTATAATCTTTAAAGTCTCAAACACTTCTCTAGTCTTCGCTATATATTTCCAAACTCTCTCCTTCTCATGTCTTGGAGGTTTATGTTTCCTAACGTCTTCTTCTTTCGCCTTGTATATCTTCGTTAATGCTTCAATCTCCATGAAATGTAATTCTCCTGGGAATATGAGAGCATGTGGTGGTGGAGGAAATTCTTCACTAATTAATTCTTCTACTAAACCTGCTCTTATTTTTTGTTCTCGGAGACCTACCATTGCTAAACCTACAACTAATGTATCTTTCCTCACGATTCCTTGATTAAGAGAATCCTCGGTTTCTAAGAGTCTCCTTAATGCATTAGAGATTGTTAACCCTCCATCAGCTGTATCTAAGAGCACAAGTGTATGTAGGCCTTTCTCAAGATTTTCTCTAATTACTCTATAAGTTTCTCTCGGGTCCCCCATCTTCGCTAAAGTAGTTGTTCTCCCAAACTTGTAAGCTTGAAGACCTGCAACACTCGCAGCTGCAGAATATATTGAGACTCCATGAATAACTCTGTAGGGGATATTCTTCTTCGCCCCCTCAATCAGCATAGATATGTGGGTCGTTGCGATTAAAGGGTCTCCGGGAACCAGTACCGCTATATCACTGTCTCTTGCTTCTTCCACCAGTCTCGATAAATTATCTTCAAGATCGCTTCTGGTCGCCAGCTTGAGTCTATTCTGAAACCTTCTTTCCAGCCAATTCATTAACTCGTTGGAAACAAATCCAGTATAGGTATCAAGATATACTGTATCACAGTTTTCTATTTCTCTAATTAATTTAAGTGTAACATAGTCGAGGGAGCCTAAACCCAGCCCGGCAAGATACAGAACCATAATCTGACCTATTCAGTCTAGAAATACATTAATTTATAGACTTAAATTTCTATTTATTCATCGTTAATGTGTGAGAGCTGTAGTTTTTGCTGCTGGTTTAGGTAAACGTCTCAGACCTCTTACAAACAATCGTCCTAAACATCTTCTACCGGTCTGCGGTAAACCAATATTGAGAAGAATTCTTGAATCACTCTCATTGAATGGAATATATGAAGTAGGCATAGTTATCCACTATATGTCTGACTTAGTAATTAGAGATGTAGAAGATTACGGTCTTCACATGAAGATTGAGTGGATTCGTCAAGAAGCGCCATTAGGAACTGGTGACGCTCTAAGAGCATGTATCAATTTTCTAGAAGGTGAAGACTACTTCATGGTAGTCTATGGTGATATAACTTTAAGCAGTTACGTTATTGAAGACTTACTTAGATTTTTTGAAGAGAATGAATGTGACGGCGTAATTGAAGGAGTATATGTTGAAGAAACATCAAGATTCGGTAGAATAATATTGAGAGACGGTAGGCTGGAGAAGATAGAAGAGAAATCATTCACTGGACCTGGAATAGTGAATTCGGGATTATATATTCTACCTGCTCAAGCCATAGAAGCTTCTAGAGAGATTGAACCATCTAGGAGAGGTGAATACGAGTTAACAGACATCTTAAACATATTGGCTTCAAGAGGTTACAAGATCCTCCTACATACATCTGAGAAAGATTGGTGGATAGATATTGGTTCACCCAGAGACTACTTGAAAGCAAACATAAAGAAGTTTCTAGAAGAATATGGTGAGAAAGTAGTGTGTAGATCTAAAGTTGATGAAACAGTAATTGTTAAGCCCCCTTCTATGATACTTCAAGAATTTGAAGTAGGTAGAGAGACAGTTATAGGTCCAAACGTCTTCATAATGAATAATGTGAAAATTGGTTCTAACGCGAGATTGGAAGACTCTGTACTGCTTGAGGGATGCTGTATCGAGAGTGGATGCATGATAAGGAGAGCAATAGTGGGAGAATTTGCCCAAATAGGTAAAAATGCAGACGTCGACGGAGGTGAAGACGTATTGATTATTCCTCCTAGATCCCATGTTGAGGAGAAATCTACGATAAAATAATTATCACTAAGTGTTAAAATTGTTTCTCCAGAACTGCATGTGCAATTAGTCTTGCAATTCTAAGAGGTTCAGGTGTTCTTCCAAACAAAGTATATTTATTGATTAGGTTAACTGCTGTCTCAACTTCTATTCCAACTGCTCTCAAATATATCTTGAAACCATTCTTGTTTGTAACTTCTATCCGTGGACCATTCTTTTCATATATTCTAATTCTCTCACTCCAATCTTCGGGGAAATACTTTACAAAATATTCTCTAAGACCCGTAGAAGGATAATAGGTTAAACATATAGATGGTAGATTTGTCTCCTTGTAGAGTCTAGCCAAGTCTATTACATTGAACCAGCTTATTATGCATCCATTAATCATTAATGCTGAGATGTCATCTCTATCAAGTTTACGGTACATTTCAAGAATAGAATCAGTTGCATCCATTCCTCCAACCCTACATTTTCCAAGCACTATTCCATCTATTATAAAATCACTCCTCATAACAACTCCTGCAAGTATGGCGTATTGACCTAAGCTCTTACTGAAGCTTTCAGCTAGACCTAACACTCTGATTGCTTTCTTCTCTAGACTTACTTTCAATCTTCTCCCTAAGTAACAATATAGTATAGAAGGAGATAATAATCGTTTAGACATTGTAGGATTTGAAAATTATATCTTACAAGTCAAACTCTTTTCCATTTTCCAGATTTATTAAACGTATTCTTCTTTCATATTTCTTTTTAATTGCAAGTATTGGTTTCCCATACGTAATCTTAGATATCTCAATCATTTTGGATTTATCCTTCTGGCTTATTCTTGAACTATACTTACATTCAATTAAGAGAATGGAGCCATTCTTTAAAGCAATCAAGTCTAAAGGTTTACTTCTAGCAGCTCTCACAGTGAACCAGCCCTTCTTCTCCAGTAGCCTTCTAACCTGCCACTCAAACTTTCTACCCTTACGATAACTCAATCCCTTCTCTCCCAATCTCAGGACTGACTCTTTAAGATAAAGATTCTCTTATTGAATTGAATTGTAGTTCCTTAATTATTCCATGTAGTCGGAGATGTAACCTACCTTCTATGCGTACAAGTTTTCCTGCGACTATGTATTCTGACTTCTTCTTTAACGATATTAATTCATCATTCATCTCTATAGGTATCACTGCATGCCACTTCTCATTGACTAAAACTATGATCTTTCCAGGATAGATTTCTTCAACATATATCCTGAACTTCTTTAACCTTCCATCCGCCCATCTAGCTTTCTCAAGTTTATGTTTCGCAATAGGGTAGATTCTCCTACTCTCCTCATAAACTCTCTTAGCTTTTAATAATTTTCTTAAAGCTTTCTCTACTTCTTGAACACTGTAGCCATCATAAGTTAGTTCTTCTAAAAGAAACTTCTTGGATATGCCTCCTTCTCCTGACTTGAGAACTCTCTTATAGATTATTCTTGACAGCTTAGTCAAGCTTGATTTGGATTTAGTATTGGTTAAAGCGGCTTTCTTATGAACATCATCATTGTTAGAGACGTTGTCCTTCAATGATGCTTTGTCTTCGATAGATTTACTTATTTCTTTCTCTTCTTTTATGATTCTGATTTGGGAGATTTCTTCTTTCATCTCATTAATATTATTTGTGTTAGAGATGTTTTCGGAGATACCTATATTTGAGTGGTTAGTATACTCTAGCAGACTCTTTTGTTATATTTCTTTATTAATTTCTTCGATTATCCGTTTGATTCTTCTAACTTTTCTATGTGCAGACTTTAGGTATGCTTGGTCAAATGTCCCCTCGGATACAAGTATTATGCATCTTCCAGTTCTTACTCTTCCAGTTTCCCCCTCCTCTGGATGAATCTTATCTCAGAGGGTATGGGTTCGTAAAAAATTACTAAGCTGCATTGTGGAATATCTAAACTTTCTTCACCGATGCTAGTAGATACAAGAACCTGTATAGATCCTTCTCTAAACTTCTTCAATATGTCCAACTGCTCTTTCTGACTCATATAGATCGAGTCTCTATCTTTTCTCTGTCCAACAAATACTTCTGCTTTAATATTACTGGCTCTTAGGATATCTACTAAATGTTCTGCATATCTCTATATTGAGTGAAGATTATAACTCTACTTAACGGTTCTTGATTGAACTGTTTCTCTAATTCATCTATCAGTATCTTGATTTTAGAATGTTCTTCAAACTCTTCGTCTAGCATATTTAGTAAAGCTTGAAACCTTCGATCCTTCAATAGTTTTCTATGAGATTTCTTTTCAGCTGTTATTGAGTTTGTCAGGAATTTCTTAAATGTCTGAGCTCCTTGAGAGAGTAGAAGCTCTAATGCATGAAGTAAGATTAAAGCAGTATTCTGGAGGATTAGTAGATTCCATGATAATCTTCTAGAATACTTATCCTTCTCGTTACTAATCTTCTCTGAGATGTTTTTCCCAATCTCTAGTAAGTCTTTCCTAGAGATTTGTCCATAGTCTTTCTTGATTAAGCCTGCTTCTCTAAGCTCATCCAAGTAATCTTCTAGTATCTCTCTAATTAATCTAGCATATCTTTCATAACTTTCGGGAGGTTTCACAAATCTATACTCTACCTTTATCTTGTGCACGTAGGGTGAAACATCTTCATCATATTCTGAACGATTAACAATGTTTTCGATAAACAAGTTGTTTACGATTTCTCTAACTTTATCAATATTTCCTCCAGGGGAAGCTGTTAATCCAACTATGCGCGGGTTCTCCGATTGATTAACATAGTATTTAGCAATAGTTGTGTAGGCGTAGCTTTTCCTAGCTTTATGAGCTTCATCAAAAACGAGCAAACAAAAATCACTTAAGTTTAATCCGAAATCTAAATCATTCTTAACTACTTCAGGTGTAGCGAAAAATATTCTAACATTTTCGCTATTCCACCATAGCCTTCTTTCTTCTGGACTTATTTCACCCGTTAAGACTTTTACTTGATGATCTTCTATGTTTAATAATTGTAAGAATCTTTCTCTATGCTGGTTTACTAGAGGCTTGGTTGGGACCATGACTAGTATTTTACATTCTGGAGATCTATGTAGATAGTAAGCTGATACGTAGACAGCTATGATTGTCTTCCCTAAAGCTGTGGTTAAGATGACGAGAGTGTTTTTCCCAATAGATGATTCAGCTACCTTGAGTTGATAGCTTCTCACTTCTATTCTCTCTTTCTTAAGCAAAGGATTATCTAAGATGCTTAAACTCTCAGCATTTACTGGATCACCATAGCCGTTGGATTCTATCCGAGCATCTTCCAAACTTTTTACTTTCTTCATTAACATCTACCTATCTTGTCAATCCTTCAATCTGAATAATTAGAAGACTAAATGCTAGTAATGAAGAGATTACTCTATGATAAAAATTTTCTAGACTCTAATGAAAATGGAGAGTCTAGGTTTTCCTACTCACTCTAATCCTGTTAAGTATCTCTTGAGCTTTGTCAATTCTCACAGTCTTCTCTCTAATCATTTCTTCTGCTACGAGGTCTATCTCATCTCCCACAGCTCCAGCCATGACAGCAATATTCTTTGCATGAAGAGACATATGTCCAGCTTGGATTCCTTCAGCAGCCAATGCTCTTAGAGCTGCAAGATTCTGAACTAATCCTACTGCACCAATTACTTCTGCTAGTTCTTGAGCTGTTTTAACACCTAGTATCTTTAAGCATATTCTAGCTAATGGGTGGGTTTTAGTTGCTCCACCAACTATACCTACTGCTAAAGGCATTTCAAGAGAACCATACAAGTAGTTCCCATCCGTCTCCCATCTACTGAGAGGTTTGTATCTTCCATCTCTAGCTGCATAAGCATGAGCACCTGCCTCAACTGCTCTCCAATCGTTTCCAGTAGCTATCACAACAGCGTCAACACCATTCATAATACCCTTATTGTGTGTTGCAGCCCTATATGAATCGGCTTCTGCGAAAGCCCATGCCTCCATTATCCCCTCAGCAACATCTTTTCCTCCCACGGCTTCTACAGGTATCTTCGTCCAAGCTCTAACAATTCTCCTATCAGCTAGGTTGGACAGTATCCTTAGTCTGAAGGATCCACCCGTTATTGAGGCTAGACGTGGTGCAACTGTTTCAGCCATTGTATTGACTGCGTTGGCCCCCATAGCATCTCTAACATCCACTATTAAATGGACTATTAGCATGACTCCGATTCTAGTCTCAACAATTCTAACCTCTAGATCCTTTGCTCCTCCACCGAGCTTAACTAGTACTGGGTCACATTGATTAGCAAGCTCAAGTATTTCTTCTTTTCTTTTCAGTATTTCTAGTCTTGCTATTGCAGGCTGGGGAACCTTTACTAATTGTATTTGACCTATCATGAATGGTCCAGTACTCATTGTGTATACTCCTCCACCTTCTCTCGTCATTCTCGCAGCATTTGACGCAGCAGCTACAACGGATGGCTCTTCTATAACCATTGGGATAAGATAATCTCTATTGTTTATGAGAAAGTTTACAGCTATACCTAGGGGCAGTTGATACGTTGATATTACGTTCTCAATCATTCTATTAGCAGTATCTATGTCTAATCCACAGTATTTCTTTAATAGATTTATTTCTTCATCGGTTAAATTAGCAAACTCGGATACGATCTTCAATCTTTCTTCAATACTTAACTTGTAGAATCCAGGTATCCTAGAACTCATGTAGCTCAACTTCCCTAGATGACTTCAAATTTATATTTTTATCCTTAATAAATATGTTATTTGACGTATAACAAATTTTGAAAATACTTAAGAAACACTATGAGGATTATTATATTTGAGGTTATGTCCGGAGGTTAATGTTTTGACTAAAGAAGAATTATTGAGAAAAGCTCAGATCCCTGCTCAGCTCGCTATGAAGTATCACCCATTCTATAGGGGGAAGGTTCAAGTCACATTGAAAGTCCCTGTTAGAAGCTATGATGATTTCGCAATCTGGTATACTCCTGGAGTTGCTGAACCATGTAAAGCGATTAGGGACAACAAAGAGCTAGTCTTCGAGTACACTAATAGAGCGAATACTGTAGCAGTAGTCAGTGATGGAACAAGGGTTCTAGGATTAGGTAATATTGGACCAGAAGCTGGTCTCCCAGTTATGGAGGGAAAAGCATTATTATTCAAATATCTTGGAGGGGTTGATGCTTTCCCTATCGTTTTAAATGTAACAGATCCTGAAGAAATAATTAAAGTAGTTAAAGCTCTTGAGCCAAGTTTCGGTGGAATAAACCTAGAAGATATTGAGAAGCCGAAATGTTTCTACATTCTAGATAGGCTCAGAAAGGAGATGAATATCCCTGTATGGCATGACGACCAACAGGGTACAGCTACAGTAACTCTTGCAGCCCTGATAAATGCGTTGAAAGTTGTTGGGAAGAAAATAAACGATGTAGTTGTAACCCTAGTAGGTGCAGGAGCAGCTAACATAGCTATCGCTAGATTGATTATATCAGCTGGAGTTGACCCTGGAAAAATGAGGATAGTTGATACGAAGGGAATACTATATGCTGAGAGAGAAGATGTTGATAAACTACAGTTCAGTGACCCATGGAAATATGAATTAGCTGTAAAGACTAACCGTGATAGAGTCACAGGGGACATCCCTGAAGCGTTGAATGGAGCTGATGTAGTCATAGCTATGTCTAAGCCTGGACCTGGAGTAATAAAGAAAGAATGGGTTGAAAAAATGACGACTGATGCTATAGTCTTTGCATGCGCTAACCCTATCCCTGAGATATGGCCTTGGGAAGCAAAAGAAGCAGGAGCGAAGATAATTGCTACAGGCAGATCTGATTTCCCCAATCAAGTAAATAATTCTCTAGGTTTCCCAGGAATATTCAGAGGAGCTCTAGATGTTAGAGCAAGAACGATTACAGATGAAATGTGTATTGCAGCTGCAAACGAGCTGGCTAGGATAGCGGAGGAAAAAGGCTTATCAGAAGATTACATTATCCCAACAATGGAGGATTGGGAAGTATACCCGAGAGAAGCTACGGCAGTAGGCATGAAAGCAATAGAGCTCGGTCTAGCGAGAATAAAGATGAGTGAAGATGAACTCTACGAAGTAGCTTACAATACTATAAAGAATGCGAGAGAACTAGTCCACATGATGATGAGGGAAGGCTTCATCCCAGCTCCTCCCGAGTAGCAATTAGACGTAAAACAGTCCCTACAACTATATTTCACAAAATTTTTACTATTATAAATATTTGAGAGCCTAGAAGCTATCATAAGGGATATCTAATAGGAGATATTGTTTATTGTAGTGGTAGTTGAACTGGTTTATTCTCTTTCATTGATTCTATTGCTGCTAAAACTAGCTCTAAAGCTTTCTTCCCATCTTCACCTGTAACTTCAGGTGGTCTGTCTTCAATTATTGCTCTAAGGAAGCTTTCTGCTTCACCGATATACCCTTCATAGAATCTGTTTCTCCAGCTTTGGAAGGTTTCTGTAACTGCTTTCTTATCACTCTTACAGAGGAGTAGACTTGAACCTTTAACGTCTCCAACCATGATGAATCCCTCTGTTCCGAGAATTTCTATTCTCGCATCATATCCATAACCTACGGGGCATCCACCATCTATCAAGCCTATACCATTATTCTCGAATCTTAGAATAGCTACATAAACGTCATGGTATATACTATACTCCTTCTTGAATTCTGGATGGATTAATGCATCAGCTTCTGCATATACACTCTTAACTTCATTGCCCATCAACCATCTAACAGAATCAAAGTCATGGCTGCTAACTTCAGCTATCATCCCTATGCCTGTTTTAGGGTCTAAAGCCCACTTAGGTGGGAGACCTGGACCCCTAGTCAAGCTCTTCACGAGGACTGGTCTACCAATCGCTCCCTCGGCGATTAATGATTTCACTCTCCTTATCTCTGGGTCGAATCTTCTCATGAAACCTATCTGCAGCTTTACATTATTCTTCCTAGTAGCTGAGATCATCTTGTCAGCTTCTTCAAGGTTTAAGGCCATAGGCTTCTCACAGAAAACGTGTACTCCAGCTTCTGCTGCCTCAAGAGTTAATGAAGCATGAGTGAATGTCGGGGTGGTTATAAAGACGGCTTCAATCTCTTCTTTCTTTAATGCATCTCCTAAGGCTTGGTAAACATTAACTTTCCCAACTTTCTCTGAAAGTTGTCTAGCTAGATTCAAGTCTTGGTCTACTATAGCTGTTAACTCTGCTAGTGGAATTCTATTTGAGAGATTTAATGCATGTACTTCTCCTGCTCTACCTGCACCGACTACGCATACCTTAACTTTCTCCGTCTCCATATTGTTTTAAATGTTTTCATGCTTACTATAAAAGATTAATCTGATTAAACGGTCAATAACTTCTTAGCATGGCTCTATAGTTGAAGGAGGCTTTGAGGATACTGCGTAAGTTACCATTGTAACTTTAGGGATTTCATTAGTGATTCTCCGACTAATCCTATCAATTAGATCATAGTTTAATCTATGCCAGTCTGCAGTCATTCCGTCGATACTCTCTACTATCCTAATAGTTACTATGTATCCTTCAAGTCTCTCATCCCCCATGACCCCAACCCATTTATCATCTCCAACCACTGCGAATGCTTGCCATACATTATCATATACTCCTGACTTGACCAGTTCTTCCTCAATGATGTTAGATGCTTCTCTACATATCTCTAATTTTTCCTCGTTTACTTCTCCTATGATTCTTACTGCGAGACCAGGTCCTGGGAATGGGTGTCTAGCCCAGATCTCTCTAGGTATTCCTAGTTTTCTAGCAATCATTCTTACTTCATCTTTGTAAAAGTCTCTTAGAGGCTCGATAATGTTTAAGGATACTTTCTCAGGTAATCCACCTACATTATGGTGAGATTTTATGAGTGCAGCGTGTTTACCTGTTCTTCCACTCTCTATTCTATCTGGATATATTGTTCCCTGTGCAAGCCATCTTACATTCTCTATCTTAGCAGCAGTTTCTTCAAACAATTTTATGAATTCTTCTCCAATAATCTTTCTCTTTTGCTCAGCTTCTTTTACTCCTCTAAGTTTTTCCAAGAACCTACTTGACGCATCTATTACGATCAAGTTTTTTATTCCGAGATTCTTTAAAGTATTCTCAACATTCTGTCTTTCGTTTTTTCTTAGGAGACCTGTATCGATAAATATGCAGTAAAGTCTGTCGCCCACCGCTTTAGAGACTAACACGGCGGTTGTAACAGAGTCTACTCCTCCGCTTACTGCACAGATTACTTTCTCCTCTTTTCCAACCTTATTCTGTATATCTTCAATAATTGATGAGATCTGGTCTCCCGGGCTCCACCAAGGCTCTATTCTACATATTCTCTTCAGAAAATTCTCAAGGATCCTGTATCCATACTCTGTATGGGAGACTTCTGGATGGAATTGGGTTGAGTAGAATCTCTTATTATCAGTCATCGATGTTATGATACCTTTTTCACTTATACTTGTAACGATCCATCCGCTTGGAGGCTTTACAACAGTGTCCCAATGGCTCATCCATGTCCAAAGCTCATCAGGTACTCCGTGGAAGAGATTTTCTCTGTTAATTACTTTCACTTTTGTTCTCCCATACTCTCTAAGAGAACCTTTTACTATTTCTCCCCCAAACCCTTTGGCCAATAAATGATGACCATAACATATTCCAAGAACTGGTATATCTAGTTCAGAGAGAAGATTGAAGTTAATTGTTGGAGCATTTGGTTCAAGAACAGAACGTGGTCCCCCTGACAATATTACTCCGCCAGTATCTAGATTATTTAATGACGTCTGCAGGTTTTCAGGTTCAATTATCTCTGAGTAGACTCCAAGCTCCCTAACTCTCCTCGCTATCAAATGTGTATACTGTCCACCGAAGTCTACAACAACTACTTTTAACCCCATCCTCTCAAATAATATAATTCAGGGGAATCTTATAATCTAAATCTTCACTTATAGGTTTAATAAAGAGTATCTGGAATCCATTATCCAAAAGACCTAGAAGACGGCTAAGACGTGAGTACATACTGAAACTATCTTAGGGAATCTTAAATAACTGAAATTGATTGATTATAATGTATGGCTAATACTTTAGACCAAAATGATGTTGAAAAGTTTCCAATTATTAGGTCGTCTCACCCTAAGATGGAGAAGAATGGAAAAACCCTGTTACATATGGTGATACTTTTTCTCGTATTAGTTTATACATTCTATGTTTTGGATGTATCGGCAATTTCTAACCCTAACTATCTAACTCATCCAGAGCTTACTCCAACTCTTATAACACTAATTGATAATAAGCTAGCAGTATACGATCCTGTTGAAAGTAAATTACTGTTAATAGGCAAGGAAGACAGTGGAACAATAAGAGAGTTTAAGCTCTCGCAGCAGGTAGTGGATCTCGCATCGTTAAACGATAGAATATTAATGATTAGCTCAGTGAACAGTAAGCTTTATGCATATAATTTAAGTGGGGAAAATATAGAGGAGATAGAATTACCTGGACTTCCAAACGATTTAGATGCCTCACCTAACTACGTGGCAATATCAATTCCAGATGAAAGAATGATTGTTATTTTAGATGCAGTGAACTTGAAGGAGATATCAGAAATACAAGTTGAGGTTGATAGAGGGTTGGGAAAGATCTCTATAGATAGAGATTCTCTCTACGTAGTATTGGCTGACGGATACACGCTGGAAAAGATTGATCTAAAGAGCCACGAAAAACAATCTATCAAAATTAATGAGAGAATTCAAACGTTAAAAGCATCTAATAGTAAAGTATTGATAGCGTCTAGCGATGATAAACTGTACCTAGTCTCAGAGACTTCAAAGATTGAGAAGACGTGGAGCTTGGAGAGAGGAAGTACAGTAGATATTGGATTATACATGCTATCCGATGGGAGAATAGTTTATACTGCTAGAGCTAGATGGGTTATAGGAGAGATTGAAGGAGACAAAATTAATGAAGTGAGAGCTGGGGGAAGAATATTCAGTGAAGTATTGGACGTTGATAGATTATGGTTTACAGAGGTCAATACTAGAAAGATTGGATGGGTCTGGTTTTCTAGACCACCTATCATAGAAAGTTTAATAATCGAACCTCGAGGAGCAGGATCATTCAAGGCTTCAGCGAAAATAGTTGACCCAGACAATGAACCTATCAGAGCAGCTCTAATCGTCACAGTGAAGAGTAAGATCCCATATCTTCCAGGGGAAAACAGAACATATGACATGTATTTTCTGCCAGGGCAGAGTCTGTACATATCCGAGTTCAGTTTAAAGTCAGGTGAAGAAGCTGAAGTATACGTTGTAGCATTTGACCCCGTTAATAATATTGGTGTAAGCGAGAAGATTCCTATCCAGTATAGAGAAGAAGAAAAAAAGACTGTTGTTACAACCAGTCCACAAACAGTTGCCCCGCCTCCGATACAATTGTCTGACATATACTTGATTGCAAGCTCACTACTCCTACTTATACCGATCATAGCAGCCATAATAATAATGAAAACAAAGAGAAAAACAAAAAAGAAAAGAAAATAACCTAGCGTCTTCCGAACGCTCTAGGAAAGCCTAGTATTTCTGTCTAATTATCGAGGAGAACGGTCTAGATATACATAAAAATGTTAGGAGATTTGTAGAATTACGGTACTTGTTTATACTCCTTTCTTGAATAACTGAATTACGATGTAGTTCACAAGTAGTTCTGTAATACTTGGTGGAAGTGAATTGAATAACTGATTTATCAATGCCATTTCTTTCGGTATGCCTTTATCTAAACCGAAAGCTTCTAAAAGTTTTGGACCATACACATCTAAGTGTTTCTCCACTTCTTTCAGTAATTGGCTAAGAGTAGAGATATCCATCTCCCTAGGTGTTACCAGATTTATTATTAAACCAAGGCTTCCAATAATTTCCTCGACATCGCTTGGCGGGATATTTCTTAATTCTTCAGTGACTGTTTGTAGGTCCATCAACATTGAATCAAGTGTTTTTTCATGGATAGGTGTAATAGTAAGATGGATGCTTGGAGGGATATCCATTTCAGGGATTCCTCTTTGAGCTAAGAAGTACCAACCCTTCTTCACCATTTCATCAGATAATCTGAATAGGTTGATATTTTCAGATGTGAATGCAGTTATAACAGTTGGCTCACCCATGATGATGTAGCCTAGATATCTCAATTTACTGATCAGCCTATTTCTTACGTCTATTATTCTCCTAGCTAACTCCATGTATCCCTTTTCTCCGAGGAGATGTAGGATCGCCCAAGTTGCAGCTAACGGTCCTTCTGATCTCGATGATAGAACAGCAGGATTTACGATTGGGTAGCCAGGCCACTTCAAGTTTACAAACTGTGAGAACATTTTATAGAATTCTCTTCTAAACAAGATTATTGATGCTCCAATAGGTGAATAAGCATACTTATGTGGGTCTAGGGAAATTGATGAAACCCCCTCGATCTTGAAATCAAAATCTGGTATGTTTTCTCCCTGTTTTTTCATAAATGGTAGGATAAACCCTCCTACACATGCGTCTACATGAAGCCATACGTTTTTGTCTACAGCTATTTCAGCTAAGTCTTTAATTGGGTCAATTGTTCCAAAAGGCCAATTAGGTGCGGATCCCACAATCAATGCAGTATTCTCGGTCACAGCTTCTGAGATCGCATCTAGATCTACAGTATAGGTTTCGGTATTAACCCTAACTCTCTTAACTCTTAGACCCATATATTCAGCAGCTTTATCATAACATGGATGAGCAGTAACAGGCATAACTATTTCTGGAAGTGTTATAAGACCTTTCTCAACAAGGAACTTATCTCTAGCAGCTTTCACAGCTAAAAAGACACTTTCAGTTCCTCCATAAGTGTAGGTTCCGACTACTTGTTCATCACCATTCATCAGTGAGGTAGCAATATCTACTATATCCTTCTCCATCCTGATTGAGCTTGGAAACTCTGTAAAATCTAGAATATTCTTATCCATAAACATTCTAAAAACATCATACACTAATTTCTTAACCTCATCCACTCCTGCCTCAAAAGCTATAGTGAATAGTCTCCCACTAGAGGGCTCTGCATCATCAATAGAATATCCCTTCAACTTTTCTAAAATTTCATCTCTTCCCAGGGGCTCCTTAGGAAGTTGTTTCCTCATATTCGTTAGGTACGTATTCTATTACTTAAGTTTTTCCAAAACATATTTTAATAAATGATTATCAAACCGGCAATAGGTTCAAGACTCTCTCAGTTGAGGGTTGTTGAGAATGGTGTAGTGGGATTAGAGATTAGATGGTTGTCCTCAGTATCTTGAAGACTTCTTTCTGTCCTTCTCTTAAATAGTCTCGAATATTTCTTATCCATTTAAGAGAGATTTCAGATATGTGTATGAAGCCCTCCCATCCAGGATAATCCACTAACTCTACGTATGCTCCGAATCTCTCAATCTCTTTAACTACACCTACAACTACTTCTCCAATAGATGGTGCTTCTTTCTCAACAAATTCAGCCATTACGTCCCCCCTCATGAGCCATGTATCCAACAGAATACAACATTATCCATGCACCGATAAATGTAGCAATAGACGCCATTAACACTGATAATGGATCCACGAGGACTCCAGCCTCGATGAAGCCTTTAGGTGTAGGGATCCATGGAATACTCTCAACCCATGACCTCCCACCCCATACATCAGGAGCCATAGAGAGAGCAAAGACAGATGCTAGAAATATGATGTTTTCTTCTTCAAGTTTTATGAACTCCCGCTTCAAAGCCTCTTCCATATTTGTTTTCTTCTTAGTTTAAAATTTATTGAGAACTATTCTTAAACTTTATTCTAAACATTTCCCAACTTTCTAAACTCTTCAACACATATCTATCCCATATTAATTTAAAGATTATACCGTCTAGGATAAACATTCTATAATCTTCTTCTTAATTCTTCTAGGTTTAGTTCTTAGAGATGATCCACATCTTGGACAATTCTTAGTATTTATTTAGGAATACTTCTTCACACTTACTACAATACTTGTAGCCTTTACTGTATCTTGGAGACTTCGATCCAACTATATTATTGAATGGGTTAAACTCTATAATCTAATCATCGATCTTCTTATTAAACTCGTCGAAGAATATTATTGTATCTTCTATCTTTTTAGCATACAGCCATAATTCATTATCTTTAATGAGCTGTTTTATAAATGATGGTATATGCATTCTA
>JAGDWP010000108.1 GCA_023269855.1 Nitrososphaerales archaeon
CATACCATATTACGAGGACGTTTATGAGTGCTTGAACTACTGCTAGACCTCCAGCAACCACTAGGTCTGTGAAGAATATTCCTAGACCAAGGATTACTAGACCGATCTTTATGAAGAATTCTGTTCTCACAGCAGGTTTAAGCCATTTTGGAACACCTACCGTATTGCTTATCAGCAATCCTACTATTAGAGCCCATAATGGATACTCAAGACCGTAAGCTTTAGCGAATGGTGTTGCTCCAATCATTACAGATATCCATGCAAGTATGAAGACTACTAAGTATCCTGGGATATATTCTTTAACGAATCTACCCTCTATAGCGGATACGCCTATTATTGTTAGTATTAGCGTGAAGATGAATACAGCTATCCATCCAAGGCCGTGGTCTACGTCTATAACTAGCTTCTCAACTTTTGCATACCATCCTGTCCATGGCTGTAGGAATGGCTGTGCTGTCCATCCTGTTGCTGCTGCAGCTGCTAAGCCTATTAAGATTATTATGAAGCCTACCCAGACCGCCCACCAGTCTTCTTTTTTCCATAGACTAGACCAATCTATAGGCATATGGGTCAACAATGAGTAATTCAAGAAGGTTTATATACTTTTATTTGGAAAAATTATCTTTTCTTAAATAGGTTTTTAAGAGGGAGTCCACAAACATACGATAGAGATAAGTTTTGAAGATTATACAGATTGAGGTTACTTCTAGATGTAATGCAAGCTGTATCATGTGCCCTAAACCATTCTTAACAGATGGATGGGATATAGGGGATCTACCATTTGAGGACTATCTTAGGCTTAGAGAATATTTTGATGAATTCGATATTATCTGGCTCCAAGGATGGGGTGAACCTCTCCTATCCAAAGACATTTTCCAGATGATTGTGACAGCCTACAGGAAGGATCGAATAGTTGGATTAACTACTAACGCTATGCTATTAACAGATTCAGCTTCTAAGAAGTTGATTGAGAGTGGTGTAAAGACTGTGGCCATATCCATTGCAGGTGCAAGAAAAGAAACACATGAATCTATCAGGATAGGCACAAGCTTCAATAAGATACTAGAGAATGTAGACTGTCTAGAACGTTCAAGAAGGAGTATGAATGCTAGAGACTTAAGAATAATCTTCACATTCCTCAGGATGAAGCAGAACATTAAAGAGCTTCCAGAACTTGTAGAACTGGCCTCAAACTTAAACGTAGATGAAATCGTTGGAACGAACCTAGACTACATACCTAGCAGAAAACATTATGAGATGAAGATATTCTCTGAAGATAAAGCTCGACTAGAATATCTTGAGATAATTGAAGAGAGTGAGGAAAAAGCAAGAGAGCTTGGAATATCGATCTATAACTATCCACTGGAGATGAGGGAAGTCCCAATATGTTCTGAGAACCCATTGGAGAATATCTATATAGCACATGATGGAGCAGTCTCACCATGTGTATACTTAAACGTTCCCCTAAGGAACAACATGATCCCAAGATACTTCAAGAACAAACAATACAATATCCCAAGACTGATATTCGGGAATATTAAGACAGAACAGTTGAGAGAAATATATGATAAAAAAGAATTTTTAAGATTTAGAGATATTTACAGGAGGAGGACTGAATTATGGAAAGCCTCTGAAGACGCTTTAAGTAGGATGCTCGAGTTCTCCAATCTCGATAGCAGGATCCCAGAGCTTCCTGAACCATGCCGTACATGCTATAAAGCCTACGGTGTATAATGAAGCTACATCTCAGTAATCGTTATCGCACCAGAGGGGCATACTGCTTCACAAGACCTACATCCTAGACACTGGTCTCCATTTACTGGGACAGCTTTACCATTCTGTAATTCAAAGACTGATACCGGACATATATTAACACATTCACCGTCTCCAATGCATTTTTCTCGATCAACATTAACTATAAACATGTTCTATGACACCAACAAATGATATACATTGTATAATTTAAACTATCAATTTAGAATCAACCGTATAGGGAAAAGAAAAAGTAAAAAATAAGGATGGAGAGTTCCCGATACTATTCTGTTGTTTCAGGTAGTTTTATTCTCGTCTCTCCACCGAAGGATATCCATTCTATTCTTCCTTCGTTGACGAGCTCGTTAACAGCTTTATCTATAATCTTCTTCTCAAGCTTTAATGCTTTAGCAATATCCCTACTGGTAACTGATCTCTTAATCTTCTTAAGGTAATCAATTATCTGGTTCTTAATGTCTTCAGTTACCTCGGACATTCTGCCTCATTAACAATGTGTTACTTCCACTTGAAAAGCGTTGTGGTTCGGAAAGTCGGTACTGCAAATATGAAGTCGTCTATATGCTTGTCTGTGAACGGTATGCCCGTTAACGTGAAGAACCTCTCCCACCCAATCCTCTTTATCCAGTCTCCTATTCTTTCACCTTTCTTAGCATGCTTAATCCATGTCTCAATAACGTTTCTTGCAGCTTGGACGGCTTCAGGCCATCTAGGTGGATTATTGGGTAGGTAAGGTATAGCTAGTCTAGAGAATTCTGGTGGACCTCCAGCGACAGCGTTCCCTCCAACCCACATTGATAAGCAGTCATACTTCGGGTTATGTATGAACATTCCCGGACATACGGTATAACAGTTTCCACAATACATGCATCTTTCTTCATTAACTACGACGGACTTCTTCTCAGGAGCAGGCCTAATAGCTGCAGTTGGGCAGCTTGCAACAAGCGTAGGTATCTCACACAATCTACTCACTATATCATCATTCA
>JAGDWP010000004.1 GCA_023269855.1 Nitrososphaerales archaeon
GCTAAGAATCTTATATAGCTTTCAGTAATCCTATAAGGCCTACCCCTCTTACCATTATTCATCTTCTCAAGCTCAAAATGATAACTCTCCACGAAACCCAAATCCATTATAAGCATACCATGCTTAATAAGCTTCTCATCAACCCTTCTCCAATAACTCATAGAAGCTAGATCATCATGCTAAGCAATAGACTTTAAAGAAAAGAATATAGATAACCATAGAGGAAAGAAGGAAAAATATAGAGAACCAACAAACCAAAGAAATAGACCACAAAGCAGTTTATGCTTTATATTTTTATATGTGATGATTCTACACAATACAGTTAGATGAATATGCTTTGGAGAGAATACCTTGTAATCTGTGTAATGATATTGTCATTGATTGGGATTTCATTCTATCTATATCCGATAGAACGGCTTGACAGCATACAGGTAGACTTAAATGATGTAGTCACAACTTCTGTTAAACTGAATAACTCTAGAGAAGATGTGGTCTACTTTAGCTTTGATCTTCGCTTAAGCCCTAAAGCGGAAATAGAAATATATGCACCCTTGATGGATTACCTTTCTGCTAAAGTTGGCAAGCAATTTAGAATAAAGTTTGCTCAAACATATGAGGAAGTACAATATATGCTAGGAACAGGAGAAGTAAGCTTTGCAGCTATAGGCCCGGTTAATTATGTCGTTACACAGAAGAAGTATGGAAACGTCATACCTATAGTCATTGGCTTAGATTCTAATAAATCGCCGGTATATCGAGCTGCGATTATTACACGTCCTGACAGCAACATAATGACATTAGAAGATATTAAGAACCGTTCTTTCGCTTTCGGATCGTTTTACTCAACGCAAGGGCATTTAATACCTAGGATCATGTTGGAAAGAGCGGGTGTCAAGCTGGAAGACTTAGAGAGATATGCTTTCTTAGGCTCTCATCAAGCATGTGCACAAGCGGTTATTTCAGGATTGTTTGACGCCGGCGGAGTTCAGGATACACTTGCATTCCATCTTGAATCAAAGGGATTAGTACGCATAGTAGCTTTGTCTGAACCTTATCCTAGGAGTATGATCGTTGCTAACAAAAATATCGAACCAGAGTTAATAGAGAAAGTAAAATCTGCTCTATTAGAATTAGATCCTCTTGGAAAAGATGCTAATCTTACGGACTGGGACAAGACAGAGTTTTCAGGAGGCTTTAAAGAGGTAAATCAAGAATTCTATAGAATGTACTTTGAACTTGTAGGAAAATACATAATGGGTGAGTTTTCATGATGCTTAAACATAAGATGGTTTTCCTATTCGTAGTATTTCTTATAGGTTTTGGATTGATAAATGTTTACGTCGTATGGAGAGAGATAACTACATCGATAACAGTCGAGATGCTTAACTTTGGGAAAGAAGCAGTTTTACATTTAAGAGAATCAATGATAGAAGACGTATTAAGTAATAACCTTCTAACAATTCAAGATAAAGTTGAAAGTTTTATGAAAAGATATCCGCAAGTTAGGTATGTCTATCTTATCGGTTCCGATGGAGCTCTAATTCTACATACATTTGAGAAAGGTTTCCCGAAGAGTCTAATGAATCTTAATACACCAGATTCATCACTCTCCATTAAAACTATTCTAACTAATGATGGAAAAGTGTATGAGATCTCTACAGTTTTAGTTCCGGGAGTAGGGGGAGAATTACATGTAGGACTCAGCGAAGAATACGTTCTACATCACGTAAACAAAGCAATAATGAATATGGTTTTCTTTGGAGCATTTGTTGTAGGGATAGGAGGGGTGACGGTATTAGTATCTATGCGAGTTATAATTTATCCACTTAAAGAGTTGGAAGAGGGAGTTAAGAAAATAATGATGGGATTTTACAATCATAGAATTAAGATATTCGGTGCTGATGAGCTTGGCTACCTTTCTACAGCATTTAATAAAATGTTGGAAGACCTTGAGATGAAAAATAAACAAGTCCAAGAGTATGTTAATAAATTGAAAACCACTTTGAGAAGCCTCAAGAAATCAAAAGAAAGATACAAAAGAGTGATAGAATCTGTCGGTGACGGAATAATTACTTTATCGAGAGAGGGGGTCATCCTCTCATACAACAGGAGAGCGGAAGAACTAACGGGGATGAAATGTAGTGATGCTATAGGTAAAAGGGTAGATGAAATACTTAGAATACCAATTAAACTTGAGGTTGAAGATCCGGTAGGAACTGAAGTAAGTTTCCGAAATGACAGAGGGGATAACGTTTTTCTTAAAATATTTATTAAAAAATTAACTAGTGATTATGGTGAATGGGCAATAATTTTACGGGACATTACAGATGAAGTTATAAAGAATGAGTTAAATAAAAAATTGTTACGATATGAGCAATTATTAAGTATTGGCGAGTTGATGGTACGTATTGCACATGAGATAAATACGCCTTTGACAAGTATATTGCTCTCAACAGAACTACTACTTATGAAGTGTAAAAATAGAAAGATGAAGGAAAAGTTAGAAGAAATAATATCTAAAGTTGAGATTTGTAAAGAGAGAGTTAACGAGTTAATGAAACTGGCTAGAACGGGCGCTGCTATAAAGAGAGAATTGATAGATATAGCTAAACTGATCGATGACTCTATATCCTATTGTCAAGCTTGTAAATGTTATGGCAACTTCTCTATTGTAAAAAACTATGAATATGGGAAGTATCTAGTAATAGCTGACCCGACAGGGTTACGTGAAGTCTTTGAAAACATAATTCTCAATGCTTTCCAAGCTATGCGAGACCATGGAGTACTAACAATAGATATTAAAGATGACAATGAATTTGTATATGTGTATATAAGTGATACAGGTGTAGGGATACCAGAAGAGAATATACACAGAATCTTTGAACCATTTTTTACGACTAAGAAGGGGCAAGGAAACCTAGGTCTTGGATTAAGCATAGCTAACGCCATAGTTAAAGCTCATCGGGGAGAAATATTTGTGGAGAGCAAAGTTGGGAAAGGAAGCACTTTCATAATCAAGCTACCGAGAGGGTTCAACATTTGAAGATATTGATAGTCGATGATGATGAGAGTATAGTAAAAAACCTTAAACAAATACTTGAAGAACTAGGACATATTGTTGATGTAGCTTACACTGGGATGGAAGCGTTAGAGAAGGTAAAACAAAATAAGTATGAGGTAGCTCTGATAGACTTACTCCTTCCGGACATAGATGGAATACAGGTCCTGATTGAGGTAAACAATATTTCACCAACAACAGCCATTATAATTATAACTGCCTTCGGTACGATACCAAATGCAGTTGAAGCTATAAAGAGAGGAGCCTCAAATTATATAACGAAGCCTTTTAGAGTAGATGAGTTGCTAGCTACTATCAAGAAAGCCGTGGAAGAGAAGAAATTAATCTATGAAGCTGACGAGAAAACATTATCTATATTCTCCCATCCCATAAGGAGAAATATAATACTTCTTCTAGCTAAACATCGAAGCATGAAATTTACCGATATGGTTAGAGCATTAGAGATAGATGACCCTCCGAGGCTTAGTTATCATTTAAAAATTTTAAAAGATGCAGGGATAATATCCCAGAACAATCAGAGGCTCTATATTTTAACAAGGAGAGGAGCAGTCTTAACTAATAAATTGATGAAATTAAAACATAGTTATTAAAATCAAATTTAGTAAATAATAAATAAGTTAAGACATTTTTTAAAGAATTCTCATATTCTGCATTAACAATAAAAATCTTGTAAATAAAAATTTAAGAATAAACAATATTGGGGTGAAAAAAAGAAATGGTTGAACTAGCTGAATCAAGATTTATCAAGCTCCAAGAAGAACTACCACGGCTCTTTAATAGATGGATCGAGAAGAAGAGTGCAAATCCCAGATGGGTCATGGTCATTGATCTAACAAGATGTGTAGGATGCTATTCTTGTCAGGCAAGCTGTAAAATGGAGAACGGAGTTCCATACGAATATTTTAGAACACATGTTGAAGTAATTGAGAGAGGCACTTACCCTAATGTTAGAAGAGTGTTCCTGCCGAGATTATGTAATCATTGCGATAATCCATCTTGTGTTCCAGTATGCCCTGTTGGAGCAACATACAAACGTGAAGATGGTATCGTTGTAGTAGATTATGAAAGATGTATTGGTTGTGGTTACTGTGTTCAGGCATGCCCATATGGTGCAAGATATTCAAATCCTGAGACTGGGACAGTTGATAAATGTGACTACTGTCTACATAAATTGTCCGATGGGGAAGTACCTGCATGTGTTAGTAACTGTATGGGGGGTGCAAGAATCTTCGGCGACGTCAACGATCCTGAAAGCCCAGTCTCGAAGGTACTTTCATCAAAAGCTGTTGCAACGTTAAAGCCTGAAACAGGGAATGACCCCAGAGTATACTACGTAGGGCTAGAGGAAGCAACCAAGATTGGACCAGGAGAAGCAATCGTAATTAATCCTAAAGTAGGCGGGGTGATAAGAACATGACTGAGATACTGTGGGGATCTCTAATAACAGTTTACCCGTTCTTTTCAGGGATAGCTGCAGGAGCGTACATAGTCTCGATTTTGCCAGTGTTATTTAAACGCGAAGAATTGAAAGAGTTTTCTCTACTCGCTCTCCTTATAGCTTGGGCCACACTCATAACGGCACCTATACCTCTAGTCTTTCATCTTGGTTCACCTTGGAGAGCAGGAAACATATTCATTTTCCCTCAATCTACATCTCCAATGGCTTTATTTGGATATTTATGGATAATATTCTTAATTATATCAACCACTACCATAATAATATATAATTGGTTCTCTAATACGGCTTGGTTTAGATCCACAGTCACAGCCTTATCTGTCATAGGCATTGTTATATCAATTTTGTTCAGCGGATATGTAGGATTCATATTCGGTAGCACCAAGTCTAAAGAATTATGGTATACTCCAATAGTGCCAATATCATTTGTTTTATCAGCGATAGTTTCAGGGGCTGCCTTAGTAGGATTATTATATATCTTAATTTGGAGGATAAGTAGATTAAGAATAGACATTCAAGCACTAAATTCATTAAGAAAGATAATTTGGTGGACATTGTTACTTGATGTAGTTTTTGTAAGCTCAGAGTTTATCGTTAAAACATATCATCCAGCAGCGGTATGGAGACCGTTAAGTGAATTATTTTTCAGACATCTGGGTTTAAGCTATCTCGGCATACAATTGATTATCGGAGGAATAATACCGTTGATAGTCTTACTCTTCAAGAAGTCAATTAGTTCACCTAGCATTATGTCTTTAATGTCTATCCTAATCCTGGCTGGGGTCTTCGCGTATAGGTGGAATCTCATAATAGGTGGTCAACTAGTAATCGAGGCCTCTCCATATGTCTATACGACAATAAGTTACGTCGTAGGTTTACTGGGTGAAGGAGGCATACTATGGATAACATCGATATTCTTAGTCTGGGCATTCCTATTGTCATTAGCATTAGTAATCTTTCCAAGATGGAAGGTTGAGGTGAAACTACATGACTGAAAAAGTAATCACTAGACGTGGATTTATTAAGTTAGGGATAGTGGCAGGCCTAGCTGTAGCGGCTTCTGCTACAATAGGGCTTCCTGTCTATGAAAAACTATTTTTAAAGCAGGTTCCGCCAGAGAAGATTAAAGCAATAAAGGAAAGAATTAGAAGAGGAGGAGTTCAAGTAAAGTATACTGCCTGCGTCATGTGTGCGGCGGAGTGTGCTTTAGAAGTCTGGGTAAAAGATGGTAGAGTTGTAAGAATTTATGGTAATCCTCACCTGACTTACAATAGTGGTGGAGCAGCATGTGCAAAGGCAGTTTCTGGGCTTCAGTTACAATATAGCCCATATAGGATCCAGTACCCATTAAAGAGGGTTGGTGAGAGAGGAGAAGGAAAATTCATTAGGATATCATGGGATCAAGCAATAGATGAGATAGCTAAGAAGCTAGTTGAGATAAAGAAAAAGTATGGTCCAGAAGCATTATTAACAGACACCGGAGACGTCACTGATAGAGATCAATACTGGAGGCTGACATTCGCATTCGGCTCCCCAAACGCAGTTGAGCATGGAGCGATCTGTGATACGCCGAGGAGGCATGGCCCCAAGCTTATAGTAAATGGTAAACGTTGGGAGCCAGATATACTCCGCCCTGTACCCGTAAGGATGCCTGATGGAAGTATCCAATGGTATAACAAACATGATGCTAAGCTGATAATCTACGTTGGATGGAACCCATTCACAGCTACTAGAATAGTGTGGGAGAACATTGGCACAGTCCGTGCTAAAGCAGAGAATGGATGTAAAGTCTATGTCATAGACCCTGGATTCAGCAATACCGCTACTCTTGCTGATAAATGGTTCCCGATTAGAGCAGGAACAGATGCTGACCTATTCGCTGCAATGTTAAGATACATCTTAGAACATGATAATCCTCAAGATCCAAATAGACAATACATAAACTATGAAGTAATAGAGAAGTATGTTGAAGGATGGTCTGAATTTCTTGAAGCTTTTAAATCATGGTGGGATAAGATAGACCCAGTAACTGGGAAGAAGTACTTTACACTTGAATGGGCTGAAGCTAGAACAGGACTACCTAGGGAAGACATTGAGAAGCTAGCCCACGAATTCGGGGTAATGAAGCCTGCAGCATTAATCTGGGGTATGCAGTCTCCAGGTCACCACTATAATGGATATGTTGCTTCTATCCTAGGATGTGTATTAAATATAATTACAGGAAACTTTGAGATACCTGGAGGTGTAATCGATACAGAGATAGTTAAGTCAAGCAAAGGTGGTACTGCAACAGGGAAGCAATTCAATAAGAGGAAAGTTAAGAGGATTATAAATGGCGTTGAGGTTGAGGCAGAGCAAGAGAAGCTACATTACGCTTGGTATGGAGATTGGCCAGCCGCTTGGGACGACGTGGTAGGGGACCTGCCTAGAATGATAATGGAAGGCATAACTCTCAAATACGGACCATTCCGAGGACACAAGTATCCGATTGCTGCATATATCCTGAGAACCGGTAATACACTTGTGACAGCAGGTCCAGTATACAAATTCATTGAGGCATTCATGGCTAAGAATCCAGATGGTACATATAAGCTAGAATTATTCGTCTACATAGACACAATTTTCTTGGAATCCGGGTTATATGCTGACTACGTGTTGCCTGAAGCAAGTTATCTTGAAAGGATGAGCCTCTCGGATATATATCCCACCCATCCGATAATCTTCTTAAGAGACGCAGTAGTGGAGCCACTGTTTGAAGCAAAGAAACCTACAGAGATTATGAATATGTTGGCGAAGAAGATCTATGAATACGAAATGAAGGAATTCGGTAGAAGTGACATAGATCCTAAAGAATTCTGGGAGAAGTATAAAACGGAAGAAGACTTCGTAAATGAAATGTTACAGGTTGCACCTGGGAGACCTAATGTTGGGAGACCTCTCCCATTCCCCAACCAACCTGAAGGATATATTCTTTACGGGACACCTGAATCTTTAGATGAAGGAAGAGTAGTAATAGACCATGAGAAAAAGGTTGTAAGAGGTGAACCTGTTACAGTTGAATATCTAAGAAAACATTACGGTGGGACAATGTGGCCTATGAGCTGGTATAGGTACAGAGAATGGGATGCTGAGAAAAATGATTGGAAGTCAGGCGGCATCATAACTACGAAAACCAAGAAACTTGAACTAAAATTCCATAAATATGAAACCTATAACAAGCTTGTAGAAGAGGCAGGTGTAATACCACTAAGCTGGAAAGTATTAGGATGGGAGAAATTACCATTAACCTTCTATTGGTTTGAAACAGTCTGGAACTACTACACGAATCCAGAATATGCAAAATATCGTGAAGAATACCCATTCCAGCTGATCTGTGCAAGAGTCCACCATGCAATGTCCGGTACACAGATGTGTGAATGGCTTGCGCAGACTCCTGCTGAAGGTTTATGGATTCCATTGTCTGAACAATTTGAATTAAAGATGGCTGAAACCATTCCAGGAGGAAAAGAGATCGTAAACGTGGCAAAATCATTACCAAAGAATACTTGGTGCATTGGGACTGCACAGATCAATAGGGTAGATGCCGAGAAATATGGTATAAAGACTGGCGATCTAATCGTCTTAGAGAATCCTCTAGGTAGGAAAGCTGTAGCTAAGGCGTATGTATGTGAAACAGTCCGGCCAGGAGTAATACGTATAGGCTTCGCAACGGGTGGAAGATTCTCTCCAGGATTAGGTGGAACATACTACCACAGACTCTACACACCTAATCATAGTGAACTCGTAGACTATAAGCTATCACCCATAATGGGTCAACCATGCTTTGCAGACATGATAGTAAAGGTCAGGAAGACCACAATAGAAGAAGCGGTAAATATGCTACCAGAATACTATCGTATACAGTTTAGAATAGAAGGTGTTGGGACAATATAGACATGAGCGAGGAGGAGAACTTACCTAACTTATCTGAGAAAGAATACATCTCCCTCCTTTTATTTAGAGCTCAAATATATTCAATATTACGTAACATTTTTCTTTTTGAGCCATCAAGAGAGTATCTAAACAATCTTCTACAAGACCGATTCTTAAATAAAATTATTGAAGTCTATCCTGAAAAATGTTTACGTGATTCTGCATCAGACTTCCTAGAAGCTGTTATGGAAATCTTGAGGGGAGGTGAAAACGCATTAATTGATACATGGGCTGAGTATACAAGATTATTCATAGGTCCAGGGCCTCCAGCAACACCCCCGTATGAATCTCTTTGGATAGACGAGCATGAAGCAAGAAGGTATAAAGGAGAAGCTTGGCTTAAGGTTAGAGATTGGCTTCTAGATGAAGGGCTAATATTGGAAAGTCAAACTATACTTGAAGATCATGCAGGAATAGAATTTGAATACATGATGGTATCAACAATTAAAGCTGTTGAAATGCTGGAGAAAAATGATAGAACAGGGTTTATCAACATCTTAATTAAACAGAAAAAATTCCTAGAAGAACATTTAATAACATGGATCATAAAACTATGCGATGCGATAGAGCAGAAAAGCCATAGTTCGTTCTACAAGTCTTTCGCAAGATTTACAAAATACTTCATAAAAGAAGATGAAGACCTACTTAAACAAATTCTCAACAATTTATAGGTGACTAGAATGAAGTATGATTCTCTAAGGCGTATAATGCAAGCAGCAGTATTCTTCATATTCATTACTCAATACAAATTGATTTCTCTAGGAATAATATTCGTTATTGGCTCACTTTTATCGTCCAATATACTAGGGATCATCTCATTTATTGATTTATTTGCAGCTACTGAAAAATTTTTAGTATTCAAAACTATACTGGTTATCCCAACATTCGCAGTAATCATAACACTAATTATGTATCTAATTCTTGGAAGAGCCTTCTGTGGATGGGTGTGTCCACTAGACATATATTATACTACTGTGAGAAAGAAGGAATTAAAGAAAGCTATGAATGGTGGAGTAATGAAACCATTGAATTACTCTATTAACATATCTTTAACATTTTCACTCTCGTTGATTTTAACGTCGCTGATAGTAAGTTCCTTCACTAATGTCCCGGTTTTTACGAATTATCTTCACGTCATAAATATGCTCTCACTAGTCATGTCTCGAATAAGTAGACTAGTAGTCTTCGGAAACCTTGTATGGGAGAGACTAGATTATGCAATTCTTTTTCTAATTTTTACACTTTTCATAGATGCAGTTCTCACGGTGAGATTTCCTAGATTTTGGTGTAGGAGGTGCTGCCCAACTGGATTACTCTATGGCATATTTAATAAGTTCTCATTATTAACGATAAAGATCAAGTCAGATAAATGTACAAGATGTGGTATATGCGACACAGTATGTCCTACAGAAGTAAAGATCGTATCAAAATATATAGAGATGAACAAGCCGGCTATAAGGGATCTTGATTGCATAAAATGTATTAAATGTATTGACGAATGTCCAACTAAAGCATTAAGCTTAGTATTCACAAAATTTTAAATAAATCATGAAAAATTTTAGATCAATCCTGACGTATTAAGAAGAAAGCAACGAATTATGGTTAAGATGCGATGTATTGGAAGAAGCTTGGGGTACTTTATTTTTGAAGTTTTTCTCAGCTATCTTTATACAGTCTTCTATTACATCTATCGCATACATTAATACTTCTTCTTCAATTGTGAGCGGTGGCTGTATTCTTAGAATCCAGTCTCCTACATCCATTAATGGTAGCACGCCTCTCTTAATAGCTTCCAGGTAAACGGTCTTCGCAGACTCTGGATTCCTAGTTTTCAGCTTCTTATCTTTTACGAATTCTATACCGATTACGAGTCCCTTACCTCTAACGTCTCCTACTATTTCATATTTTTCAGGCCAGTCAATGATTCTCTTCAAAGCTTTTTCACCAAGCCGGGCAGACCTCTCAACTATATTATATTTTTCTAATACTCTAATATTTGCGACAGCTGCTAAGCATCCAGCTGGATGTCCTCCGAATGTTGTGCCATATTCAACTGGCTCAGAGGCCATTGCTTCTTCAGAACCATATACAGCGGCTATTGGAAATATTCCTCCACTTATTCCTTTTCCTAGAGGCATAAGGTCTACATCGATATTCCAATGCTGGATTGCAAACCATTTACCCGTCCTACCGAATCCCGTCATTACTTCATCAGCTATCAGGAACCATCCATACTTGTCTGCCAGCTTAGTCAACCCATGTATGAAGCTGTCGGGAGGTATCCAGACGCCTGCTTCACATGCTATAGGCTCAAACAATATTGCTGATACTCTATCGGGAGCGACTTGATATTTTAAAACCCATTCTTCAATATAATCTATTATGAATTTACCCCATTCTTCACAGCTCATGTATTCGGGTCTCCTATAGCAGTCTGGGTATGGAAGTAGGATGGCCGCATTTCCATAAAGGTTCTCATAGTATTTTCTAGATTCCGCGCTTTCAGGACCGTAACCTAATGTGCCAGTATAGTATCCATGATATTGTCCGAGGAAGCTTATTATGTGGGGCCGTTTCTTAACTTTAACCGCAAATTTGACTGCTGCATCTACAGCTCCTGTACCTGAAAGTTCTAAGGCTACTCTAGTAAGCTTGCTTGATGGTCTTATCCTTAAGAGTTCAGTGACTAACTCGAAGACAGCTTTATGGAGGTTCAGCCCATAAATTATGAATCCATACTGTTTTAATCCTTGGATAGCTGCTTCAAGAACCTCTGCGTTAACGTTCCCCACATTATTTGTCGACCATTGACTGGTTAAATCTATGAACCGTCTACCCTCAACATCGATAAGGTATGATCCTTCAGCTCTCTCAACAATAAAGCTTGCTACAATAGTTTCAGGAGACCAGATACTTTTGGGAAGAAACCTTCTGGCCATTTCAAGGTATTTTAGAGTTTCAGAGTTTACTTCACCAGCCATACTAACCCACACCTCAAGACGGAGCTATTGCGACTGTTCAATCTCTAACTATTTTCAGCATCATAAATACATTAACCAAAAGAGTATGAATGAAGATAATAATGATTTTCAGAAGGAATTAAGTCTACTTAACATGAATTACGTTTCACACTTTACATCAGAGGGCCGCATTGAATCCAGTAAATCATTCAATGATATTTACGTTAACGTTAATCGCTCTAGTATACTGTCAAATTTGTTGGGATGCGAGTATGTATGATATTAGGTAAGCTGCATAAGAGGCTGCTCCCCCCATGTCTATTAACGGGTTTACTTCTACTATGTCTATACCTGTAATCTTTTTTCTGCAGATTATCTTGAGCATTTTAATCATCTGTGAAAGTGTTAAACCATTGGGTGATGGATTAGATACACCGAATCTATTGGTCGGCTCCATTACGTCTATATCTATACTTATGTAAATTTCGTTAGAATCATGCAGGAAGCTACTTAACTCGTCGAGTGCTTTTTCTTGGTCGTGCTGGATTCTATCCGAGGACAATAATAGATCAATATTCTCTACTGCGTATTGTAATTCTTCTTTTGAGAAATCTCTATAACCTATCACTGCTACTTTGCTTTTCTTTTTTTCTAGGAATCTTCTAAGCCATGTTGCATGATTTATTCTTGTATCCATGAACTCGCTATGTAAGTCTAGGTGTGCGTCAAAAATTATTATCCTCGGTTGGACATACTTTGTCTGAGCTTTCAGTGATGCGAGAGTTAATGTATGCTCTCCACCCAATATGATCGGCTTCTTCCCATCTCCAATAATCTTATCTGAGACTCGGAAGACTCTCTTCAACATCCATTTAACGTCAACTGTTGATATAATATCTCCTAAGTCTGCAATCTTGAAAGATAATTCGCCAAGGTTAGGATGGTCAATGTTTTCTGAGAATAATCGAATGAAGAGTGGGCCGAATCTAGCTCCTGGAATGAAGCTTGTTGTAGAATCGAATGGGACTCCGAAGACTATGTATTCAGCTCTATCATAATCTTCTCCAACACCGAACAAGCTCAACCTATTCTTGAGATAGAACCGTAGAAGATTATTCTGCATACTGTTCTAGACAATCATATGAGAAAACAAATAATAAATATTATTATATCCGGATAATCTTTATCAAATATCGTTGATTTGATTTGGAATGATGAAGCATAGATTTGTAGTGATACTTTTATTAGCATTGTTTTCACGTCTTATTCTCTCACCTTTCTATGGGCATCCATGGGATATGTATATCTGGATTAAGTCTGGAGAACTGGCTTTATCAAATATCAACATATACTTGTTAGAGAATCCTGTAGATTATCCCTGGGGGTTTTATGCTTATCCACCTATGTGGTTGTATTGGCTAGCTACTGTAACCTTGATTGGTAAGACAGTAGAAAATCTCTATTTCACAGTCTTCATGATAAAGCTTCCAATAATCCTCGCAGATGTCTCCACAGGTTACCTAATCTATAGAATTGCGAGAAAACTTGAATACAGCGAAAAGAATGCATTAATAATTTCATCAATATGGCTGTTTAACCCGATTACATTTTTTGTTTCATCAATTTGGGGAATGTTTGATTCTATTGCAGTCTTCTTTATGATTGCAGCACTCTCATCAATACTTGACGGAAAATATACTCGTGCTGGAATTCTAACAGGTATAGGAGTCGCAGTTAAACTTCTACCAGCTCTAATCATCCCTCCAACACTAATATATCTCATCAAAGTAAAAAAAGAGAGAAAAAAGAAACTATTAATAAACTTCATAGTAATCCCGACTATTGAATTCGTACTAATTTCTTCACCATTCTTAAGTACTCCAATCCAATATTTTAAGCATATACTACAGCATGCAGAAAGTGTTGGAACTTTTACCTACTGGACTGCTTTATCTACAGTAGTTAACACATCTATTTTCTGGTTCGTGCCTCTACTAGTTTATGGCGTAGTCTTAGCAGTGTATTTTAGAAAGTTCGCAGGAGGAGTCCATGAATATATTAGAGTTCTCGGAGCAACTGTTTTAACATTCATTGCAATGTCGCCGAAGGTTAACATACAGCATACATTAACATTCATACCCTTATTGTTAATATATACAGGATTTCTAGAACGCCGAGAAGTACAGTATAAGTTTACATATTTCGTTATAGCTGGAATTATATGGTTAATTTCCTCTCTAACAGTATTATCAAACTATAGCTTGAATTACATAGGTAAAGTCTATACTCCTGGTAATTATGATTTCGGGGTTGGACCGGTAATATTGGTCGTTAGCTCAGTAATCGGTGGAATACTTATGGTTCGATTAATGTTAGAGATGTTGGGCCTAGGAAGTATAGAATCGAAGATTATTGCTGAGAGATGGGGTGTAATAGGCATACTGGTTTCATTTATATTAATGTTTTCGATAACAGCTACCCCTATGGGGGTGTTACTACCTAGGACAGAGATTAGAATAGGTATTCCGGAAAGTGTTGATTCAGCTTTTATCCCGTTAAGTAGAGCAAGTGTTGAAGCTTACCTCAAACATTATGATGTAAACTATGTTGTTTTAGCCTGGTCTCCAGACTTCGTAAACACTTATGATCACCTCAACTATAGCCAAGACATAACAGAATACACGAGATTTAGAACAGGGTCAAGCAAATGGAAAATAAGTGATGTCGTATGGTTGATTGATGAGCTTCATTCTAGGAAAGTGAAAGTATTATTAGGAGTATATCTCAGAGTTGAAGAAATTAAACCTCATTATGGTATGCAAGGCTACTCTGTAAACTGGATTAAGAATCATCCCGAAGTAATTAGTGAAACAGGTATATTATTATTCAACAATACTATTAAGATTGATAACTCAAGTATGTATCTTTACTCGAAGTATTTCGCTGAGAGAGTTGCAAGAATAATTAGGGATATGAGATTCGACGGCGTATACATAATGGGCTGGAATGATTGGAAGATGAAAACTAGAGAGACATCCTATATCTTGCCACTCATTAATGAATTGAAGAGAATTGGTAAACCCGTATTTATCGAGGGACCTGAATCTACATACTATGTGGAAGAAACTATAAGTCTCATAGAAGCAGCTGATTACGTAGTGTTAAAAACGGCTCCATGGGTTTACTCAGTCTATTATGCTAGAACTGATAATGTAACTCTAACAGATTACAAGAAATATGTTGATCAGATACTTTCTAAAATAAGTGAGGAAGATAGGAGAAAGGTTTTGTTTAGCTTATTCTTGTTTGATTTCGTAGATGGTTGGACTACCCCTGCAACTCAACTTTACGTAGAAGCTAGAGAACTCTATAATGGAGGATTAAAAACAGGTTACTCATTATATTACACGAGTCGATATGTCCCATACAGGATCTCAATTGAACCTGAGCCGTCATAATGCTTGAACTCGCTCTGAAACCTATAAGTGAACTATTCTTCTGGAAGCCTTCTCCATACAGCAATCTGAGGATAGAGTTTATTATCTCTAGATACTCTAGCAGACCCAAGATAGATCTTGTCAATCTTACCTACAATGTAACGACTGCCAGTGTTTATAGATTTAGAAACCGGTGCTCCCTGCATCCATTGCAGGCATTCCTCTTCACTTAACTCCACTACATTCTTGCATAGTTTATCATTCAATAGTTGGCTTCCCTCAATCGATAAGAAAACCTCGTTCTTGCTCCTTCTATACTTTGCAACATATACTCCCACTTGTAAGACTCTTCCAAGTTTTCTAGCAACTTCAACTGTTTCTGTTGTCGTAGCTCTTACCTTATTGTCCCCGCTCATAACTAGAATGAATTCTCTAAAAGCTTCTTTAACTCCATGTTGATGGAAGAGTATCTTCTCAAGTAATTCTCTCTCAGAATCGCTTAGAATCTTCATTTTCCTACTCACATTTTCTAATTTTAGCTATATAGAATCCTTCCGCACTGTTATGGTAAGGATATATTCTCAGAGTCTTCGATAATTCATCGTTAAACCGCATGTTATCAAACTCAGTAAACCCCTTCTCATATCTTAACCCATCCAGTCTAGCTTCTTCAACACATGCATTTCTTCTTGATCTCAGCAAGTTATCCACAACATTCTCATTCTCTTCAACCGTTAATGTACAAGTTGAATAGACTAATGTTCCACCTGGCTTCAATGAATCGAATGCTGCTCTTATAAGCTGTGTCTGAAGTCTAGACAGTCTTATAACATTATGGATCGACCAGTTCTTTACAACGCTCCAATCTTTACTCACTATCCCTAGAGAACTGCATGGTGCATCTACTAAGATCTTATCAAAGAATTCTCCTACCAATTTTGGGAAAGCTCTCCCATCCAGCGTAGTTAATACTACATTGTATCCTCCAAACCTCTGAAGATTTGATGATAGGGCTTTACATCTATCAATTACTGGATCATTAGCTACGAGTACACCTCTACCTTGAAGAAGCTGGAGAATCTGAGTACTCTTACTTCCAGGTGCAGCACACATATCGAGCACCATTTCACCGGGTTTAGGATCTAAAGCTTCTACAGGCGCCATGGAGACAGGTCCTTGAATATAGATTAATCCAAGCATGTGCTCTATTGTTAAGCTGAGCTCAGACTCGCTTTCTAGAATGTAGCCGTATCTAGCCCATGGAATCTTTTTAAAGATAAGACCTCTCCTTCTCAACCTATCCAATATGTATTCTTCTGGAAGCTTCAAAGTGTTAACTCTAAAACTTTCAGGAATAGGCTTACTCCAATACTCGATTAAAAGATCAAGCTTTAAATTTGGTATCTTCAGTAAGTAATTTTTCAACTCTTCTCTCATACTTGATTCAATCATTCCTAATACTTACTCTAATATACGAGAATATATTTTTGATAATGTTTTCATACTTTTTCCGTCACGGGAGAATAACTAGAATATGAAACAGTTAAAAATTATTCCCATTAGTGCTTTCAAGCTTGATGAGTACTATGGAAAAAGGAATAGATTTATAGGTGACTGTGGACAGTTCCTTACCATGGTATCTTACTGGATACTAGTTGTTAAAGACCACAAATTGATGATTATTATAGTGTATTCTCTCAATAATTATTAGATGTCTAAGATATAGTTCACTATTAGAAGTGTATTAAGTATATATTGAAAGATCTATCAAGACCACCATTCCGTGGAAGTATAGTTAAGATAACTGAACAAGATTATAATGCAATACTTGAATATAGAAGATCAACACAGGTATCAATTCAATGAAGTTACAGCTTAGAAGAAATCTTGTATATATCTAAAATCTCTTAGATGATAGGTGGGCTGTGTTCTATTTTGAGAAGAGATGGAGGCATTCTTCTTTTATGCTCTGTTGCATGATATCTTCTACAAACCCATACTGCTACATCGATTGGCAACCCTGCATTCTTTGCTGATTCCTCTACTCCTAGGCCTTTATCAAAAATATCATGCAACAATACGTCTAGCTTGCTGTAATCTACTGGTAGTTCACTTAACGCTGTATGTCCTGGATAGAGTCGTGGAGCAGATGGTTTAGCATAAATACGCCTCGGTAAACCTAGATATGATCCTAGTTCACGTACTTGAGTCTTATATAGATGTGCAATAGGTAGAAAGTCGACTCCGCCATCACCATACTTTGTATAATATCCTATCAAGATCTCGCTTTTATCCCCTGTCCCAGCTACTAATCCATCCATGAGGTTTGAATAAAAATATAGGAGAGACATTCTAATCCTCGCTCTTAGATTAGCGAAAGGCATTCTATACTTTTCATCTTCATGGTTAAGACTTACTGAATCTGCAAAACTGTTAACTATTCGGTCTATTGGGATTATTTTATAATCTATCTTCAGATATTCTGCTAGCCATTTAGCATCTTCAACATCTTCTTGAGGAGTAAAGTATGCAGGCATAATGAGTCCGTAAACTTTTTCTGAGCCGAGAGCTTTAACAAGGAGAACAGCTGTAACACTACTATCGAGACCACCGCTCAACCCTATAACAACATTCTTCCCTCCAACGATCTCTCGGATAAACCTAACTATCTCATCAGTAGCTCGACCATAGTCAAGGCTCAAAA
>JAGDWP010000099.1 GCA_023269855.1 Nitrososphaerales archaeon
TGACCCGGAAACGAAGGAGTATGTCGAAAATTCGCTTCTCCACAGCCTAGAAACCAGAAAAAGCCCAATGAATTAAGCCACAACGCAATTCCTTCAATGAATTTAATAAGAAGATCGATGACTACATTATAGAGATAGAGTTTAACTTCAATAATATGGTTGGTTCAAAGTCTCTAAGATATAACAAGGGTTACAAGTATTGTAGTAGACGTGAGGAAGCTTTCCTAATAGATAGTAAGACTTGTCCAGATGTGGAGCAACCTTAAGGTCTAAGCCTAGGAGAAGTAAGAGGATTGGTATAGAATTCTTAAATAGAGGAGAAGACAAAACATCTCTTATGAAGATTTTCCTAGATACCGCTGATATTGATGAGATTAGTTTTGCTGTTTCCGCAGGTGTTATTGATGGTGTTACAACCAACCCGTCACTGATAAAGCAGGCTGTCGAGAAGAGGGGTGGCTCAATCGATATGGAGGAGTATATAGAGAAGATACTTTCAGTTACTCCTGGACCTGTTAGTTTAGAAGTAATCAGTGTAAGTTATGAGAAGATGGTTGAGGAAGCTAGGCTACTGCATAATAGATTTAGAAGGTATGGTCAAGTTGTTATCAAGATACCTGTGTGTTCAAGCTTGAACGGTGTAGATAATGTATATGATGGTTTAAGAACTATTAGGAGGCTTGCTAGTGAAGATATACCTGTAAACGCGACACTCGTAATGTCTCCTGAACAAGCTATCCTAGCAGCTAAAGCTGGAGCATCATATGTAAGCCCATTTGCTGGCAGGATAGATGACTACCTCAGAGATAAGATTGGGATGAAGAGAGGGAAGGATTATCAGAAATCAGACTACTATGATTTTAATCTAATGTGGAGGATTGAATCATTAAACATTGATAGAGTGCTTTCCTCAAAGAATCTCAGTTCACCCAAAGATGTATACTTGGATAATGAAGTGAGAGAAGCTGCTTCAAAGTTAAATGATAATGGAGTATATAGCGGAGTCGAACTTGTAAGATCTATTGTCACGATCTTTAGGAATTATGGGTTCAAGTCTCAGATAATTGCTTCAAGTATAAGGAATGCGAGACAGGTGAGAGAGATGGCGGAGATAGGTGTAGACATAGTAACTATACCCTTCTATGTCCTAAAGGATATGCTAATCCATCACAAGACAATTGAAGGAATCAACGACTTCGTTAAAGATGTAGTAGAACCATACAGAAAAATATTCACTAAATGATAAATCAATCTAAGCTTCCACATTTATTCCTAGTCTCCTCAAAATATTTACTGCGTATTCTAATGCTTCTCTAGCCATTTCTAAGGATTTCTTAGCATCCTCGTTGCGATAGATTTCCCAAGGTGTTAAACCTCTAAGAGGTTCTCCATAAGTACTTCTACCATGCTCTGGAGCGAGCATTCGAGTTATATTAGCAAGCTTCTCTATCTTGTCAGAGATTTCAGAAGATGTTTTAGGGGTTATTTCAAGGAGTTCGATGGAGGGATCATGGCTCCAGCTCGGGATCTTAAAGAATGAAATAACAGCTTTCCCAGAATTCTCTGCTGAAAGTTGAGAGTATGAAACGGTAGCTCTCCAATCACTCCTACCATATGATTTTTCAGCTTCTTCTAGATACTTTTTAGCTAGATTTATTCTGAAGAATATTTCATTAACCGGATTAAGCTTCAATCTACATCACTCAATAGCTACTTCATATAGAGCTAGAGGTTGACCATCTATCCTCCGCCATCCATATTTCCCGTCAGGAAGCCTATATCTTTCTAGCTTAGCTTTTTCAACTAGGATTCTACATCTTTCAATTAACATCTTCAATATACCTTCAGGGTCATATACTATTACTGCATCATAGAGAATGTTCAGCATGAGCGGTGTTAATTCATACTCGCTTCCAATTACTTCACCAACCCTAACATCAATCAACGTTAGAGGTCTCTTCACTTCTTGAGACAATATTGTGTATATCCTACCTCTTACATTGAAGCCTTTAATACTCCTTAAAAGAATAAATACATCAACATCGCTTTCTTCACATGCTTCACCTCTAGCCCAGCTTCCGAATAATGCTAACCCAACAAACTCATCATTAAATTCTTCTCTCAGCCTAATAGATGCATTCTTAAGTAATTGTATAATCTCTTTAGGCTTAACCTTCAATCCCGACCACTAAATCATGGAAACAAGATAATAACTTTTCACATTAGTTAAAGACTTTAATTATGGTGAGTAGGATTTCGAGTTGGGGCGAGCGGTGGGGCGGGTCACGGGGAACTCCCGAGGAAGTTCCTCCCCCCGATAGAAGGCACGTGGCGCCGTGAGGCGCTGGGGGAGACCCCAGGCAACGCATCAGAAACGAGACCCCTCCACCTACGATGGAGATGATATGGCTGGTAAGCCGTTGATTGGAGTAGGTGGAGGATGGTTGAAACGGGCGACCCACGTGGGGAAAGGCTGGAGGCCAATGATCAGGCCTTCGGAGAGGCTTCCAGGAGCCGACTAGACGGATCCCGCCTAAACACAGAAGGAGGGCTACCACCGCACGCCCCCGAAAAATGTAGGAAAACCAACGTGATAACACTTGACTTTATATGATAAAGCATATACAACACCATAAGAAGTGATTAAATCTCTTAAGTATAATAAGCATATATTTAACTTAGACGTATAAGATATTGGGCTGCTTAGGAG
>JAGDWP010000088.1 GCA_023269855.1 Nitrososphaerales archaeon
CTAGTACATGAAGAACATGGAAGCAATATAGTCTTGAGAACAAGAGTAAGGAAAGGAGATGTCTCTAAGGCTTTGCTGGAATCAGACTATGTTGTTGAAAACGTTTATAGAACTGGATATCAAGATCATGCTTATCTTGAGACTGAGGGAGCTCTTGCAATACCATCATATGATGGAATGACTGTTATCCTGCCTGGTCAGTATCCTCACCTTGCACAATCAATAATTTCAAGAGTTCTTGGCCTGCCCCAGAGTAAGGTTAGGATTATTCAGCCAGTTATAGGTGGGGGTTTCGGTGGGAAAGATGATATGATGCCGATAATAGGAGCCCAGGCAGCAATAGCAGCGTATAAGATTCGTAAACCCGTTCTATTAACATATACAAGAGAAGACAGCTTCACAAGCCATTGCAAAAGAGACCCTGCATATATAAAGTATAAGAGTGGCGCAGATAAAGATGGGAAGCTTACTTTCGTAGACGTTGAAATAATATTTGATGCTGGCGCATATGCTAACCGTGGTCCATTCACGCTTTGGAGGGCCACTGTCCACTCTACAGGTCCATACGAAGTACCTAATGTTGATGCAAGAGGGATGCTCGTCTACACTAACAAAGTCTACCAAGGGAGTTTCAGAGGTTTCGGAAACCCCCAGATACAGTTTGCTGCTGAAAGACAGATGGATGAATTAGCTGAGAAGGTTGGCTTAGACCCGTTAGAGTTTAGATTGAAGAATGTTCTCCGACCTGGTAGTAGGACTTCAACCAACCAACTGCTCGATGAAAGTGTCGGTGTAGGTGAAGCTCTAGCTAGAATAGCTGAAAGATGTAATTGGTTTGAAAAGAGGAAGAGTTGTGGTAAGGTATATGATGGGAAAGCGAGAGGAATAGGAGTCGCATGTGCATGGCATGGTATAAGTACGAGTAGAGGTGTCCCAGACTGGTGTAACGCATACATAAATGTTGCTAGAGATGGAAGCGTAACAATTCAGACAGGAATAGTTGAGATAGGTCAGGGTACACATACGGGACTGACTCAGATAGCTGCTGAAGCGTTAGGATTACCTTTAGAGAAGATTAACTTGATAGGTGGTGTGACTGATGCTCCAGACACTGGTGCTACACATGGTTCGAGAGGACTAAGCTGGGGAGGGACAGCAATACTAATCGCTGCATCAAAGATTAGGAAGAGAGTTCAGAGAGTTGTTTCCAGATTACTAGAATGCAGCCCAGAAGAAGTTGAATTAAGAGATGGCTGGGTCTACAATAAACGTAAACCAGAGAAAAGACTTACATGGGAAGAAGCTGTTAAGAGATGTTATGCAGAAGGTGAAGACATGGCTGCTACTGGATACTTCTACATGCCTAAAGGCAGGTTCGATGAAGAAAAAGGTCAGGGATTTGCATATATCGTTTTCAGCTACATGGTTGTTGCAGTAGAAGTTGAAGTAGACATACACACAGGACTAACGAAAGTATTAAGAGTTTGGCCTGCCATATGTGCTGGAAAAATAATTAATCCAAAGCTTGCGACAACCCAGATACATGGGGCAATCATGCAGGGAATAGGATACACTCTAATGGAGGAAATCAAATTGGAAGATGGCAAGATACTTAACCCAAACTTCACAGACTACCTCATCCCTACAATAATGGATCTCCCAGAGATTGATGAACCAATATTTGTAGAAGATTACTTTAGGTTCGGTCCATTTGGAGCAAAAGGGCTGGCAGAGATGGCGTTGATACCTATACCTGCAGCTATAACTAACGCTATCAAGAATGCTGTAGGAGTTAAACCCTTGGAGATACCATATACATCTGAGAAACTATTTATGGAGCTATCTAAGAAGGGGAGGAAATGATCCCCAAAATAGAATTCTATAAATTTGTGAACCTCGACGAAGCGTTAAGATTTTTGAGAAATAATCCAGGCTCCAAGGTGCTGGCTGGAGGCACAGATTTGACTGTACAGTTAAGGTCTGGAAAAATACGTGCAGAAAAAATCGTTGACATATCTAGAATAGATGAATTGAGATATGTTAGAGATGAGGGTGGCTTCATTAAGATAGGCGCTCTCACAACTATAGAAGAACTGAGGAATAATGAACTTATTAAAACCTATGCTCCGCCTCTATCAGCTGCTCTACATAATTTTGCAGTCTGGCAAGTTAGAAACATAGCAACAATCGGAGGAAATATATGTAATGCTTCTCCTGCAGCTGACACTGTTCCACCCCTAATAGTATTAGAAGCAAAACTCAAACTCGATAATGTAGATAGAGAAAGACAAGTTAAGATTGAAGAATTCTTTAGAGGACCAGGTGAAACAATCCTCCGAGAAGATGAGCTTCTAACAGAGATAATCATACCTAAAAAAGATAGTAGCTGGCGGTACAGCTTCATTAAGCTTGGAAAGAGACTCAGCCATATATTGAGCATCGTTAATGTTGCTGTAGGCTTGAAAATACATAATGGGGAGATAGAAGATGTTATAATAGCGCTTGGAAGTGTTGCGCCAACACCTATTAGAGCTAGAAGTGTAGAAGAACAGTTGAGGAAACGTGAAGCATTAATCGAAAACATAGAAGAAGCATCAGAAAAAGTAGTCAATGATATTAAACCAATCTCTGATGTAAGAGCATCCGCAGAGTATAGAGTTGAAATGTCGAAAGTACTCGTGAAAAAAGCTCTATATGAATGCCT
>JAGDWP010000006.1 GCA_023269855.1 Nitrososphaerales archaeon
GATGTTTCAAGCGATATTGAAGAATATGAAAGACAGTTAAAGAATGCTAGACTAGAGATCGTTGAGAAAACAGGTAAAGTTGTACCTAGATTCATTGAGATTGCAGAAGCTCTAGGACTCGGTAGAGATGATATCAATGGATTAACAGGGCTAGCTGGACTACTAGTATATCTAGGATATGGTAAGGAGAGTATATCGATAAGTAAGGAGATAAACTATCTTGGATTATTCAAGGCTAAGGGTAAGGAGGGTAAAGTGAAGAAGAAGTGTAATAGGAAAGCTGTTAGACACTGTAATCTATTAACTCTAAGTATTCTACGGAAGAATAATCAATATATTCCAACGTTAAGGGATCTGAGGATGACGCTGAAGCAATTGATTAATCTATTAAGGCGGATGGGGTCTGCTGTGGCTGGTTGAGGGGGGCTAGGGTAGAGGCCCTAGCAATGCCTACATGAACTTATTTTTCAGCCACGGCAGACTCGGAAAAAGTCTGAAGCATGGTTCGTTCTTGTTTCTTTGTAGGTGCTAGGGCCGCTAAAATAGCCCCCTCTCCCTCTATTTCCTATTGAATATATCATGAAGCAGTAAGTATATTTTAAACAAGAAATTCATTAATATTGATGGTTCCGAGTTGATTAGAGGATGGCTTGGTAAAGTAGAAGTTGGTGATGGGTTACCCACTAGGATTATGGGGGTGATTAATGTTAGTCCTGAGTCTTTTTATAAGGGGTCTATCAAGACGAGATATGATGAAATCGCTGAAACGGCAGCATATATGGAGAAGATGGGTGCTGATATAATTGATGTAGGAGCTATGTCTACTGCACCATACATACCGAATACTCTTATCAGTGAAGAAGAGGAAGCAGAAAGGATACGTTATGCGGTTGAAGCAGTAAAATCATCGACTAATATACCAGTGTCAGCTGATACACATAGACCCAAACCATTAATCGAGGCAGTTAAAGCAGGTGTAGAAATAATAAATGATGTATCAGGATTATTAAATGTCTCAGTTATTGATATTGTCGCAGAACATGATTTATCATTAATACTTTGTGCCCGTAGACTTGGGAGATTGAATAATCCAGTTGAGGCCGTAAATAACGCCTTAACTATGCTCAAGAACTCTATACATTTTGCTGTTAATCGTGGTGTTAGATTGGAGAAGATAGTTATTGATCCTGCGATTGGTTTTCATAGGGATTGTGGGATAGAATGGTGGAAGATAGATATTGAGTTGATTCGTAATCTTAGAGAATTTAGAAGGCTGGGTAGACCGATAATGGTTGGAGTATCTAGGAAATCTTTTATAGGCGTCTTAACTAATCGTGAAAAACCTGAAGATAGACTCTGCGGTTCAATTGCCGCTGAGGCTCTGTCAGTTTTCCAAGGTGCTCATATAATTAGGACTCATAACGTGAGAGAAACAGTAGATGCTGTTAGACTAGCTGAGAAAATAAGATTATGAAGACTGGAAGACTCCTGATTACTCTCTTTTGTTATTGTAGCTCTACGAATGAGATTACGGGGATATCGAGTTCTTCTTCTAGCTTAGTATGCATCTTCTTTAAAGATATTATAGAGAAGATTCCAGAAACATTTGCTTTTGCTTCTTTACAAAGGTTTACTAATGCTCTTATTGTTGCACCTGTTCTAATTATATCGTCTGTTAAAAGTATGTATTCACCTTTCTTTATAGCGTTCCTTGGTAAATAGATGTACCGGTATGTTCCAGATTCAAAGACTTGCTTTATCTCTATGAAGTCTCTTATACCGAGTTTCTTGGCTTTCCGAGCGACTGCGACTTCTTTACCAAGTATTGAAGCCATCTGATAAGCGACAGGTATGCCGTCTGCTTCAAGAGTTAAAACTTTGTCTACTTTCACTGAATTTATCTTCTCATACTCGGAGAATATTAAGTGTTTGAGGAATACAGGGTCATATATTATCATACTGCTATCTACTGCACCGAATTCATCTACAACAATCCTATTGTTTACTTCCTTGATTAAGTACTCCTTCTTGAATATGCTCATAATTGAGCGGGCTGTTTCAAGGCTTGGAATAACGTGACCGTTAACATACCTACTCAGAGCTGTAGATGGAATCTGAAGCATGGATGAAAGCTGCTCATAAGACATTAACTTCTTAAGTGTTCTAAGAGCTTCAATTGAATACAACCTATAGCTTAATTCTTCAGCTTTCTTCATGGATTCAAAATAATACTTGTAGACGTTGCTTTTAACTCTTTAACAATATTATTGCTCTCACATAATCATTATTTTCATAATCGACTTTATGTATGATGTTTTCCAATCCCTGTTCTCTAAGTAGCTGTAGTATGAATGAGTGGTTAAGAGGTATCCATAACCCTTATGGAAGCATGGATACATATACATTGTTGAAGAAAGGCATGAATACGTAATTGGTCTAAAATGTAGGGATGTGGAACTGGCCATAGAGTTTACTAAATGTCTTGAAGTTGTTACAGGCTCTAAGCCAAGCTTCAGAAAACGACATAATGGATTCTATATTGTTGAAGGATACTCAAAAACTTTATGTGAATTATTGGTGAAGCCACTAGACATTGAGAAGCTAAGAAAATACATTGAATATAATGAAGAGAATATAACATTGTTTCTCAGAGCATTCTTCGACAGCGAAGAATGTGTAGATAAGAATGGAAACATACTTGTTCATAATACGAATTTAGATCTTCTCAACTATTTTAAAGAACTACTGCTGAAGTTAAAGATAGAAGTAACAGGACCGCATTTACACAGAATGATGGGGACACCACTCTATAATAGAGAGAAGAGATGAGAAAACATATTATATAGATAAAAATGTTTACTATCTCTATATTTGAGTAAGCTCTAGAAGGAGAGAACTCATAGGATTCACTGTAAAGAGGAAGAGGGAGAAACTTCTCAGAGACTAATGAAAGCCCCCAGCCCACATATTTTTCACTTGTCAAATTATGTATTTGATGAGACTGTTACCATAGCTCAAAAGAGAAAACAATTTTAAGAATTATAAAAATCTCTCCTATTGGCTTTTATACTACGGGTTAAGACTTTCTTAAATGTAGATGGAGAAACCGATGGTTGAGACAGGAAGATTGCTAGATATGTTAGGATACAGTTACTATAATTTCGATCAACCAAGTGAAATGCCAGAATACGCAGAGAAAACTTTTGAAGAAATCATCCCAGAATTATTGAATAGTTCTTCTAGGAAGAGTAGAGAGCTGATTGGAAACAAACTTTACAAACATCAGTTAGATTCACTGAAAGCTTTAGAGGAAGGATGCAACTTGATCCTGAAATCTGGAACCGGCTCTGGAAAAACAGAATCATGGTTTCTATATACTGCTAGGAGAAAAATTAAGACATTATCTGTTTACCCGACTTTGGCGCTAGCGTACGATCAGTTGAACAGACTGAGCCAATATTGTCTAGACCTCAATATGAGGATAATGATACTTGATGCTACTAGAAAGCAGGAACTAGTATCGAAGCATGGATCCAGGAATGTTAGAAGAATAATCTCTGAATCAGATTTGATAGTTACTAATCCAGCTTTCCTTCTTAATGAAGTTAAGAAATATGCTTTGCAAAACTATAGCTTGTTATCTTCTTTCTTCGACAAGATTGGGTTAATAGTTATTGATGACTTTGATTTCTATGGTCCAAGAGAGATTGCTCTACTCTTCTCGATGCTTAAAGTACTCGTAAAAATCACTGGAAACAATATTCAATTCGCGTTTATGACAGCTATGCTAGCCAATCCTGAAGAAGTAGCTGAATATCTTAAGAAGATAAACAATAGAGAGACTAAGATTATTTCAGGTAAAGCCTTCAGAGCTAGAAACAGAGTCTACATTATTTTAGGAAAGAATATTAGAAAAATGTGGGAAGAAGCTAGAAAATTTTCTGATAGACTCGAACAGGCAGGTGTAGGAGAAGATATCCTTAAATCACTTCAAGACTTTCATCTTTTCCAACAGAACGTTTACAGAATTTGGGATGCGTTGAGATATGTAGGTGTACCTGCTCCTGAACCATGGTCTGACCCAGTGGAGATTTTGTCAAATTATGTATTTGATGAGACTGTTACACTTGTATTTACTAAGAGTATTGAGAGAGCAGAAGAAATCTCTAGAAGGTTGATTGAGAGAACTGGGAGAAGAGAGAGAGTTGCGTCTCACCACCACTTGATATCTAAAGAAATCAGGAGAGAAATCGAAGATGCTGTCAGATCTGGACTGGTTAAAGTCTTAATCTCTCCGAGAACACTTTCACAAGGTATAGATATTGGAGAGATACTAAGAGTTGTCCATTTAGGGTTACCTGAAAGCTTAAGGGAGTTCTATCAAAGAGAGGGTAGGAAAGGTCGGAGGATCGGGATCGAAGCTACAGAGACTGTGATTATTCCTCATGGTTCATGGGATTACGACTTACTATCTAGAGGAGTGGAAACTGTTGAGAAATGGCTTAAAATGCCTCTGGAAAAGTTAATTGTAAACCCTGAAAACAAGTATTCTATACTCTTTGAAGCATTGTTGAAGGCTCAGTCTCCAACACTGAAGAAAGAATTAACTAAAGAGGAAATCGAATTCTTAAAGAATCTCGGGCTCTTCAATGGCTTAGAGTTGTCTAGAGCTGGTAAGAGAGTTTGGAGGCAGATGAACTTCTATGAATTTGCTCCTCCCTATGGTATAAAGAGGATTAAGGTCGAGGAGGATGGTTCAACGATCAGGCTTGAAGAAGTAAGCCATTGCGACCTTGTCGAAAAATTTCAGCCAGGAGCAATAGACTATACGAGTGACAGCGTAGTTACACATCATAGACTTGGAGGGGGAAGAGCAGTTACATCGATTACTGTTGAGCCTTTCAAAGAGAGAATTCTACGAAAATATGAGGGGACAGCATATGCTCTCGAAGAATATCAAAGAATAAAGGAGGCTTGGGGTGAGGAGCCCAACATTGTGAGAGACTACATGGTTGGTAAACTACATTCGAGGATATTCTGTATTGTTCATCCACCTGTAGAAGGTTTCGGCAAATACGTTAAGATACCAAATAGGGTTGAATGGATAGTGATCGGTGAAAAGAAGAAAATGATGAAAAAAGGAGATGAGACAATATTCTATAGAGATAAGCGTCCCATAGTTATAGCTGCTCCAACTTATGGAAAATATGAAGATTATACCTACGGTGTAGTGATTGAGGTTGGCTTAGAAGAAGACCCTGAATTATTAAGACTAGGTTTAGCATACATAATGATAGTTTTAAGAAGAGTCTTTGGGATACCTCTCGAAACAATAATGTATAGTGTCATTAGACTCGGTGAGAGGAAGTTCATAGCCTTCCACGAACCTGAGAGCGCTGGATTGCTAGAGAAGATAGAGTGGACAGATGTCTACAGAGAAGTCGAAGCATACACCCCGGATGAAATCGATGAGATACTACTTGAAGCATTGGATGAATATTCTTATTCAGCATTCATATCCCTTGAACTTGACTGGAGAATAGCTAAAGAATATGCATTGAAAGCGTTAGACTATGTTCGGAGAAGAGAGAAACTGATGTTCAGATTCATGGATAAAATATTGGAGGTCCCGAAACCTTCCAAGAGTTTAAAGATAGCATCTCTTCAAAGCCTTTACCTGCAGCTTAGAGAAGACTTGAACTCAGGAATCTACGTCTTATCAGTCTATGATGGTGAGGAATGTATTTCATCTTCTGGACTAACAGAATTAGGTAAGCCTGACCATAACCATCTTAAAATCCAGGAAACAGTCTCCAACCTGATTAATGAAGAATTCAATATAGTAACTTACGGATTGAAGAATCTATATAACAATCTTGACTTAGCTGGGTTGAAAAGCTTAAAAACGTTAATTAAGGGTTTGGAGACTAGTGGTTCATTGATTGATTGTCGTGAACTATTGTGTAAAGGGTTGGGCCGCCCACTTGAACTAGAAGATGCTAAAAAGATCTTAAACGCATCTGCAATCAATGTTGGGGATATAATGAGGATTGTTGAAGATCTTAAGAGAAGAACGCTGGGACTTGGATTAATAAAATACATTACGGAAGCTCGTTCATCTATATTTGAGAAATTCCTAGAAGATGAGTGTAAAGTAGCTTATCTTGCATATCTCATCAGTCGGAAAATTCTAGAAGAGCCACTATAAGAATTAAACATTACGGGTATGAGACACATAATTAAATATGAGTTGCTACTCTCTTGATTATGGGTTAGAGATGCCGAAGATACCTATTCAAAAATTAGATAGCTACATCTGGAGGATACCTAAAGATTATAGACATGATATGAGGGTACCTGTAACCATCTTCGCTTCAGAAGAACTTCTACAGAAGATGCAGATAGATAGAACATTAGAACAAGGAGTAAATGTTGCAACTCTTCCAGGAGTTCTAAAACATAGCGTAGTACTGCCCGATGCCCACGAAGGATACGGATTCCCAATAGGAGGAGTAGCAGCAACAGAATACAACGAGGGGGTAATTTCGCCTGGAGGCGTAGGCTACGACATCAATTGTCTTCCAAGAGGTACTAAAGTTCTGTGTTATTTAGGTTACAGGAAACCAATTGAACAAATCGTTCCTAACGATATGATGGTCACGATTAACAATGATAACCATGTAGAAGATTCATATGTTGTGTTAACCCTTAAAAGGAGAGATGACAGGTTAGTCGAAATCATGACAAGAAGTGGATACAAAATACTAGCTACGATGGATCATCCCATCCTCACGGATAATGGTATGAAGACTGCATCGGAAATTTATCCAGGGGCTAGGATAGCTTTGCACCCATTTAAAGGGCTTGACTACGAGGAAGCAGAAGATTTCGTTATTCTCAGTTCGAATAACTCTACACTAGATCCGAAGGCTAAGGAAGAACTTGAAAAGCGGGGACTATTACCGCTTACCTCAAAAAATCCAAAGCTCCCTATATTAATCAAGCTCCTAGGATACTTTACGGGTGATGGTACTTTTAACGGGAAGAAGACAGTTTTCTACGGTAGCCAGGAAGGGCTCGAAGAAATAAGAAGAGATATTAGCTTATTAGGGTACTCACCTTCCAAAATCTTTACTAGGATTAAGGAAATTAAGGTGAATGGTAGAATCGTCAAAAGTAGGGAGAACTGGATTTATGTATCTGCTCAGAGCTTCACAAAGTTATTGAAGGCTTTAGGTGCGCCAGTAGGTAGGAAGACTAAATCCAACTTCCTAATACCAGATTGGTTAATGAGATTACCACTTTGGATGAAGAGATTATACCTAGCGGCACTCTTCGGTGCAGAATTGAATAAACCTCAGACTATTAATGGATACGATTTCGAGCCGCTGTTATTCACAATCTCGAAAAAATATGGTTATGTAGAAAGCGGGAAGAAGTTCCTCACGCAAATCGCCTCTATACTCAATGAAGCAGGGATTGAGACAAATGGAGTAAATTACGTCTTTGAAGAGAGCTCAGTCCGGTTAAAGTTGCAGATATCTTCGAAACCTGAAAATCTCGTGAGATTTTGGGAAACGATAGGATATGAATACAATCCTATGGGGAGACGATTGGCTCTCGCTGCAATAGTATGGTTAAAGCTAAAACTGAAGGTTATTGATGAAAGAAAGCCAGCTGCAAAAGTTGCATTGAGTTTACTACACGATGGTTCTGCAAGAGAAGAGATAATATCTTCTCTGGAATCTGAAAACGTAAATTGTAGATCTATTGAGAGATCTTTGTATGAGGGTAGAAAAACAGAGCCTAAGATGGCAAGAAGTTTTCCAAAATTTGAAGAATGGGCCGCAAAGAACTGTAAAGGAGATATTGTATGGGATTATGTTGAAAGTGTGCGGACACTAGAGTGTGATGAAGATGTATATGATATTACAGTAAGTCATCATGCGCATAACTTTGTTGCAGAAGGAGTTGTAGTCTCAAACTGTGGCGTTAGATTAATGGTCACAAACCTCGATGAGAAGGATGTTAGACCTAGAATTGTAGACTTGATTAACGTTTTATTTGCAAATATACCTTCAGGTTTAGGTTCTAGGAGGAAGGATTTCAGCATAACCATGAGTGATCTAGATAAGATCGCTGTTGAAGGGGCTAGATATATTGTTGAGAAGTTCGGTCTCGGATGGCATGAAGACATACTACACTGTGAAGAGGAGGGAGCTATGGAAGGCGCAGATCCAAAATTTGTAAGTCCAACCGCTAAGAATAGAGGTGTAGGTCAGATAGGTACGCTTGGCAGTGGAAACCACTTCCTCGAAGTCCAGCGTGTCGATAAGATATTTGATCCAAAGGCTGCTGAAAGAATGGGCATAACTCACGAGGGACAGATCACGGTATTGATACATACTGGTAGTAGAGGCTACGGACACCAGATCTGTGGAGACTATTTGAGAGTTATGGAGAGAGCAGCAGCTAAATATGGTATAAAGCTTCCAGATCGAGAGTTAGCATGCGCACCAGCCAATAGCCCAGAAGCAGAACAGTATCTTAAAGCATTCAGATGCGCTGTAAACTATGCTTTCGCAAACCGTCAAGCAATAACACACTGGGTTAGGCAGAGCTTCGAACAAGTCTTCAAACAATCTGCAGAACATCTAGGAATGAAGCTGATATACGATGTCGCCCACAATATAGTTAAGCTTGAAGAACACATAGTAGATGGAAGACTAATGAAAGTATGGGTTCATAGAAAGGGGGCCACGAGAAGCTTCCCAGCAGGACACCCACTTATCCCGAAAACCTATAAGGATATTGGTCAACCAGTCTTGATCCCTGGATCGATGGGGACAGCGAGCTGGGTCTTACTAGGAAACCCTAAAGCAATGGAGTTAAGCTTTGGAAGCACAGCCCATGGAGCGGGAAGGGAGATGAGTAGAGCAGCTGCTAAGAGAACACGCCGAGCAACAGACATAGTGAATGAGCTGCGAGGACGTGGAATATACATTAAAGCAGATAGTATGGAAACCATAGTTGAAGAAGCAGACGATGCATATAAATCAGTAGATAAAGTAGTGGAAGTCAGCCATGGAGTAGGTATAGGGACAAAAGTCGCTAGACTAGTCCCGATAGGAGTAATCAAAGGATAAAAGTGACACCTAGGGCCATTAAAACAAAATTATAAACGGGAATTCATGAGAAATCATTCCGATCTTCATTGTTTTACACCTACTTAACTTTAAAGAACTTATAAGAGGGGACCCAGTAGAATCTTTTTAGAGGAGGAGTGGTTTTCGATAATGAAACTATACACATTACTAGTTAAGTAAGCCCTTGGAGGTTTTTGCAAGTTGGATGCTTTAAACTTTCCTAAATACAAAATCCTTTTCATAAAATTATCCTACATTTTAGGAGTTGTATTCTCATTATTCCTGTTCGCCATTATATTTTATAATATAGCTGAGTTTCTATCACTGAATATTTACGATATATTACTGATGTCTTGGCCTGCTTTGGTGTTTGATCTGGGTAGAAACATTGGTAAAGCTTTTGTCTTGCCAGTGGATGTGATAATACGTTTTCTGAAGCCTCCTCCTGATAAATTCCGACCAAAATTGATATCTATTCTAATTCCTGCCAAAAATGAAGAAGAGACTATCGGTAAGTGTATTGAATCAGTACTTGAGAATGATTATCCATGGAAGGAGATAATAGTAGTAGATGACGGCTCAGAAGACAATACATATTTTATAGCTAAGAGATATGAAGAAACAAAAATCGTAAAAGTTGTCAGGAAGGATCCAAGTGGATTTGGAGCCTCATCTATCAATTACGGATTACTGTTTGCTAAAGGTGAAATCATTTTACGTTTGGATGCGGATACATTGATAAGTAGGGACTCGTTAGAATGGATTGCAAGATATTTTGAAGATGAAAAGCTGGTTGGAGCTGCAGGGAATCTAAGAGTCTTAAACAGAGATGTAAACCTCCTAACAAAGCTTCAAGCATACGAATATTTCATATCTTTCGAGATGGGTAGGAGAACACAATCATTACTGAGAACGCTCTTGATAATCCCCGGTGCTACCTCAATCTATCGAAGGAGCATGCTTGAATCACTGGGACTCCTAGACCGAGCTCTCGCAGAAGATTTCGATACTACACTTAAATTCCATAAAGTTAGAGGGAGACTTATCTTTGCACCAGAGGTTTTATCTTGGACTGAAGTTCCTGAAAGTTGGAGAAGCTGGATTAGGCAGCGAATTAGATGGGCTAGAGGTCAACTGGCTAGTTTGAAGAGGCATGGCCAACTATTTTTTAGGAGGAGGTTTGGTATGCCTGGACTCGTCGGCGCACCTGACATGGTTTTAATGGATATGGCTTCACTTTTCGCATGGTTTATCTGGCTTACATGGGTCATATTAGCTAGAATCCCAATCTTCCACCTATTCACAGTATTGATTACTGTTTACTTTTATTCTGAATTGCTAGCTATCGCGACTTCGAGAGTTGTTTCGAGAGACCCTGAGCCACTTCGTATCCTCTTACTATTCCCTCTTGCATCATTCTTTTATAGACCGATACATAACATTGTTAGGTATATTGGATACTTAGAAGAGATCCTAGGCAAGAGAGTTCAGTGGTAATCTATTAACTTTAAGAGTTAGAGTTATTAAGAAAGCATTTGATATGAATAATGGTGAAATTTCTTTGAAAGAAGTTAACTTCTTCAGCTTACTAACCCTAGTCGGCATCATGTTCGTTCTAACAGGCATAATTCTAATAATACTTCCTCTAATCATTAAAATTGGAATAGAACTTGAAAAAATCCACCCCCTCCTCCTAGTATGGAGAAAGATAGATGGGTTCTACATTGGGACATCTCCGATATTATTAATCGTACTCGCAATAGTTTACTTACTTACATTTTTTCTGAAAAAGCCCTAGAAACAAATCATTCCCGAAAATATGATTAAAAATTTTTAATCCGATCGCTAGACAAGTCTCTTACTCTTTGAGAGATAGTATAAAACTTCCTCATCGGATAGTTGTCTAAAATCTTGGTAAAACTGACCTATAGCGTAGAATGGTGTAGGTGTTTCTACGCATATGACTTCATCTGCTTCATTTTTAAGTTTATGAATAGTCTCTGGAGGTGCGACTGGTACACCGCATACTAGTTTTACTGGGTTCTTCTTTCTCAAAAATCGCAGAGTAGCTATCATAGTAGCTCCAGTGGCTACTCCATCGTCAACTACTATTGCATTATATTTGGAAAGTTCAGGAATATCTCTTCCATGACGGTACAATTGTATCCTCTTCTTTATCGTCTCTAATTCATGGCGTGCTGCTGACTCAATATATTCTCTACTGACACCTACTAGTTCAGCAACTTCTCTCTCAGTATATATTGTCCCATCTTCTGCTACTGCTCCAACAGCAAGTTCAGGCTGAAGGGGGGCTCCAATCTTTCTTGGGATAGTTACTTCAAGAAAGCATTCAAGTTTCTGAGCAATATAGTACCCTATTTCAACGCCTCCTCTAGGGATGCCGAACACTACTGTATTCCCTGTTTTATACTTATCCAAGAACTCTGAGAGTCTGAGAGCTGCATCTCTTCTATCTATGAAAATTATGTCTTCATACATGCTTCTTCGACCCCGCTAGTTCATCTGCTATGATATTTATTTTTGCTTCTAACTGCTTATACAAAGAGTGATAAAGTTTAAGAGTTTCATCAAGTGCTTCACTATACTTCTTTTCACCTCTACTTATAAGATCCATATATTCCTCAACGATTCTCCTAGTTTGAGGTGAGACCAGTCTAACATCTACTTCTCTTAAAGATTTTATCAAGTTCATTCTAAGCTCAGTAGGTTTGATAACTTTTGCATTCTTGACAGCATATCCTCTCTCCATGATAATTTTTGGATATTCGGCTCGGGTCGCATCGGTTCCAATACCATCTCTCTCCATAAGTTTTAGTAATTCAGATTCTGATAATCTTTTAGGAGGCTTGGTAGATTCTTTTACTAATCTTAGTTCAAGTATTTTCAGTTTCTCGTTATCGGTCATTTTAGGTATGGGGTTCTCTTCAGGTTTAAAATACGGGTACACTTTATAGAACCCAACATCTTCAATCCTACCCCCAACCGTCTTCAACATAATTTCTCCAACTTTTATCAATGCACGCTGCTTTAGAAGTTTCGCATTACTTGAATATACATTCGCTAAAAATCTTCGAGCAATATATTCCCATACCCTCCATTTTAATGTATTGTCTCTTGGGTAAGGTGCAACAGGGTATAGAGGTGGATGAGCTCCATCATTCTTGGATCCATTGAATGGATTTGGTTGTTCAAGGATTTCTCTAGTTTCCAGTCCTAGACCTTTAATAGCTACAGATTTAATCTTCCTGAAATCAGTATCTTTCAACCACTGGTTAGTGTCCGTTCTAGGATAGCTTATATACCCATTTGAGTAAAGTTCCTCAGCTATTCTCAATATGTTAGAAGCAGATACTCCCGTAATTTTATGTAAGTCTCTAAGCATCTCATCCGTCCTCAATTGTTTAGGTCTTCTAACAATCTCAACATTCTCTCCGTATTCTTTCACAACTCCTTCTTCGACATTTCTTATTTTACTGAAAAGCTCTTGAGCAATTTTCCCATCTTCAATCTTATTGCTTCTAGCTTCGAATACTTCTCCTCTAACTGTTCTAAACCTACCTACTATGACCCAGTAAGGTGTAGGCTTGAAATCTCTTATCTTTTCTTCTCTATTCTGCCAAGATCTCCATAATTCTTCATCAGAGACTGCATTGAATCTCATCTTGGATATTTTACCGAAACCGTTATAGTTCTTAAAGACTTGTAAAACCTCCCATCCGATTAGCTCACCTTCAGAATCATTATCAGTAGCAATAACTAATTCTTCAATAAAATTATTCTTGAATATTTTGACCAACTCGTCGTAGGATCTGTTATCCCTGATTTTCAATTGAAATTCTCTTAGATCAAAGATTTTGGATGGATCTGTTTTACCCCATTCATATCCTTCTTTCAAGTCGGAATCTAGAAGACGGCTTCTCAATCCAATCACATACACATTTTTACCTATGTTATGATTTCTCAATGTTTTCTCTATTGCTCTAGCAACAGAGGGTTTCTCAGCTACTACAATAATCATCTTACGCTTCTATCTGTAAGCTGTCAAGAGAAGTCTATATCTTTATCGCGTCTTTAAGATTTCACTATTTACTCCAATGTTGATATTGTTTAGAGGTCTTAACCTACGTAACTGACTGTGGCCATAGGTAAAACCGGTTAATTAATGGAGCGATGTAGCAAAATAGTGTCAAAGTTCATTGTGCAACCCTATGCTAACAGTATGGTAACGTATTTCATCTTTATATATTATTAATGCGATGTTTTACAATGACTTCTACAATGGGAAGAGAAGCTTCCAGCGGAGGGAAAGAGCAATGAAGTGTGCTGTCTGCGGTAAAGATGAACTTCTTCCATTCAAGTGTAAATATTGTGGAGAATTCTTTTGTGCAGAGCATCGTCTCCCTGAAAAACATAACTGCCCTGGAATATTTGCAGCTTCAAGCCCTTATGAAAAAGAGATGAAAGAAATAAAGGCTAAGATAAGAACTGAAGAAGAATTAATTAAGACAGCATCTAGAAAGAGGACGATTAGAGAAGCTACCCATATCGTTCTGAGCGTACTACTTGTTTCTCTAGTCGGTTTATCATTAATCGGTTACGATGTACTGTTCAGGATAAACCTTTACATCATAATAGTTTACATAACAGGTTTCGCATTATCGTATTTAATGCATGAACTAGCTCACAGAATAGTTGCTCGGAGAAATAATGTAAGAGCATACTTTAAGCTTGACCCAGTAGGTTCAATGTTAACACTCGTGTCGGCTATCCCAATGCTTCCCATAAAATTTATATCCCCTGGAGCCGTGGTCCTAGCAGCACCTACAACTTTAAAGGTTATAGGTTCAACAGCATTCTGGGGTCCAGCAACAAACATAATAATCTCAACCGTGCTTTACATTTTATCTATAATCTCTGCCCCGGTACTATTGTCTCCCTGGCTTTCAAGCATACTTTTGATACTATCTAAATTCAATGCATTTATAGCTTTCTTTAATCTTCTACCCTTCGGACCTCTTGATGGATTAAAAATAATTAGATGGAGCTTACCTAGATGGGCAGTAGCAATAGCGCTCTCAATTGTGCTGCTTATACTGACTTGGTGAGTAAGGTTAGATTTATTTGAACGAGAATAGATTCTTAATGTATGGTAGAGTTTAAAGTAAAAGTTGGTAAGATAGGTCTCGAAGAAGGAGTATGCATAATACCTTTCTATGAACATGATCCACCTAGACCTGCAATCGAGCTCCCAGAAAGTATAGATAAACTTGTAAGTAAAGTTGCTGGAAGAGGTTTCAAAGGAAAGCTGGAGGAGGTTTACATTTTTCCTACATTCTTAGATAAGGGACCTGAAAAAATAGCTCTAGTAGGTCTCGGTGAAAGAAATGGATTAGAACTTGATTCATTCAGGAGAGCATATGGGAGAGCAGCTATAAGACTTGATGAATCAATTATTGAGTCAGCTAATTCAGCATTAGTGAAAGACGTATTTAACATAGAAGACATAGCTCAATCAATCGTTGAAGGAGTATCTCTCTCAATGTACAGATTTGATAGATACAAATCTGAGAATAGAAAAGAGAATCTGAAAACTGTAACATTACTCGTTGAAGATAACACCTTACTGGATAGAGTTGAGAAATCGGTAGAGACAGCTGAGAAGATTTGTAGAGGAGTTTATACTGCAAGAGATCTAACTAACATGCCTAGCATAGATTGTTATCCTGAGAAGTTTGCGGAAATGGTTTATGATGTTGGGAGAAGAGCTGGGTTCAACGTAACAGTATTCAAGATCGATGAATTGAAAGAGATGGGTATGGGTGGTATAGTCGCTGTAGGTGATGGCAGTATACATAAGCCTGTATTGGTTATGCTTGAATACGATGGGACAGGGGGAAGAGATGATAGACCTTACGTAATCGTAGGCAAAGCTGTGACATTTGATAGTGGAGGAATCTCTATAAAGCCTTCAGAGAAGATGGAGGAGATGAAGTATGATAAAGCTGGAGGAGCAGCGGTTGTAGGCATCCTAGAGAGCATAGCATTGTTAAGGCTACCTATACGAGTTGTTGGTTTAATACCATGTGTAGAAAATCTTCCAAGTGGGACGGCTTTCAGACCCGGAGACATAATAAGATTTAGAAATGGAAGAACAGCTGAGATTATCAGTACGGATGCTGAAGGTAGACTGATTCTAGCAGATGCATTATCATACGCTGTAGAGCATAAACCTAAAGCCATAATAGATCTCGCTACACTGACAGGTGCATGCATAATCGCTTTAGGCACACATGCTTCAGGATTATTCACGAACAATCAAGAACTAGCAGAAAAGATTAAGAAATCTGCTGAAAAAACTGGAGAAAAAGTTTGGCAGCTTCCACTCTGGAAACAATATAAAGAACAATTGAAGAGTGATGTTGCTGATCTAAAAAACGTGGGTGGTAGACCAGCGGGAGCGATAACAGCTGCTGCATTCCTTTCAGAATTCGTAGACAATATACCTTGGGTACACTTAGACATAGCTGGAACAGCATACACACAGGAGACAACAGAACAGAAAAGCTACATACCGAAAGGAGCAACAGGAGTAGGGGTGAGACTAATCATAGATTACTTGATAGAGGAAGCACACCAAAGACATTAATGAAGAAGAATCTTAGCAAATACTGTAACTTTCAAGTTACCCATATATCCTTCACTCGGAACCTTAACAACGATATTAACGACCACTTTCTCACCATCCATTACTACTAAAGGCAATCTCGGAGAAACATCTATAATCTCGAAAACCTAAACTACAATCGAATTAACAGTTATGCTTTCAAGGTTATCAAGGAATCTCTTATACTCTATCTCCAACTCCACATCGACAAGTTCACCAGAATAGAAAGCAATATCAGAAGTCTTCTTCGAACCTATAACCCAGATAAATGAATAATCTGAATTTACGTAGCATTCAACATAATAGATGTAGAAGACTTGCCTGATTGTTTCAGGTATATTCGTTACTTCAATGAATATACTAAAAGCGGTCTTCATAGAGTAGTTTAGAAGGTTTTTCACTTTTAAGAAGTTTAAACGCAACCTGACCTCTGACTGATTCGCCATTCTTAAGATCTACCAAGCTTGTTGGCTGCTTTAACACAACGGGTAGAATGAGAGCATTATGCTTATAGTTATGGTCACTTAGAAGATTGATGAATAGGAAATTAAATCTCCAGCTTCTCAGCTTGAGTAAATATTATGGGGAAATCGTCTCAAGTATGTTTCTTTTGATTCTTCTAGGATTAGCTGGTTCATCTTGAGCTCGTATATTCTACCAATATCGCTTCTAGTTATTATTCCAACGATTTTTCTCTTTCCAGGAGCTTCAACTACAGGTAGTCTTCCAACTTGATTATGGATCATCTTCTCGAATGCTTCAAAGATCGATTCATCTGGATATGTGGTTACTATGTCTCTACTCATTAGTTCTCCCACTCTAATAGTATACCTCTTCTCTGCAGGCACCCTCAATATATCTGAGAAAGCTATTATCCCAACTAGTTCTCCATCTTGAACTACTGGTAAACCTTTTATCTCATGTTTCGCCATTAACTCTGAAGCCTCTTTTACTGATGCATTTGGACTAATAGTGACGAGGTCTCAAGTCATAGCATCTCTAACCTTAATCTTTGTGAGGAGTGGAATTGCGTATTCACTGATGTGGACTGGTGAGTCAGACCTTGTCGGAACTTGGTTTACATATATCGTGTTCCTCCCAGTTACCACGTACGCTATAGCTGTTGAGAGCATAGATGGAACCATTAGAGTATATGACCCAGTCATCTCGCTAACCATTAAGATAACTGCGATTGGAGCCTTCCCTACACCACCGAAGAAACTCATCATACCCACTATAACGTAGGGAGCGGGAGAAGGATCAATAGCGACCGTTCTGTCTGAGCGTTAACTTTCGTTACGCTCTTCATTCTTCCCTCCTCATGTCATGGGAGGGCTTTTGGGGGATGAACGGTTGAAGCCCCCACATTTCTCTGGTATTCTTGGAGGAGGTTTAGCACCGCTATTTTGTCCCTGTCCTCCTCCAGCCCGCATTCTGGACACTTCATTAGCCTATACCCGCTTGGGCTTAGCTTAACCCTGC
>JAGDWP010000096.1 GCA_023269855.1 Nitrososphaerales archaeon
CATTAGACCTCAGGACCAAGTTCTATTATCAGAGATCGGTTTATCTAGAGTTAGAGTATATCGAGAACCCATAGTAGGAATAGCATCTGTAGGAGACGAACTTTTGGAGAGATTTGAGAAGGGGATACCCTACCCAGATAATTATTCATTCCTAGTATCGTCTACACTGAGACTTATAGGTGTTAAAACCGTTTCACTAGGAATACTAAAGGATGATCCAGATGAGATAGCTGAATTTATTTCAAGGAGCATCGAATATTATGATGGTTTAGCATTAATTGGCGGCGCAGCTAGAGGCGTGAAAGATTACACGGGTATGAGTATAGAAAAAGTAGGTGAAGTAATCTTTCATGCTACAACTTTAAGCCCTGGCAAGGTTTCAGGAGTATGTAAAGTAGAAAATAAACCAGTATTCCTGGTGCCTGGACATATCGGTTCAGCAACTTCATCCATATACAATGTAATTGTACCAGTCATGTCAAGAATGTTCTATGATGGAGTTGAGCTATTACCTAAAGTTGTAGCTAGACTAACAACGTCCGTAGAAGCTAGACCAGGATCATACACGTTCAGAACAGTTTACTTAGAATGGTCTAGTACTGGATTGAATGCAACACCATACTTGAAGAGGCTTGGCGGGTCAACGCTTATAACAATACTATCGAAGGCTGGAGGATTCATCTTAATACCTCCAGGAGAAAAACTCTCAGAAGGTGACATAGTTAAAGTAACTCTCTTAAACCCACTCGAAGTTTTAAGCTGGAAATCATGAAAACTCTACAGATATTTTTTATTCCTTTCATTCAGAATCTACAAAGGCATTAGCCGTCTCACCTGATCTTATCTTCTCAAATATTTCTGAGAGCTGTCTCCATCTTTCTATGCTGCATTCTTGAGTCAACTGGAATCCTTTTTCTTCATGAACCATTTGAGAAGCTCATATATTTCTAAGGCTTTCACTTTCTTAGATTCATCTTTAATCGATTCATCATCCCATTTCCAGAAAACATCACTAACATAAGTTATAGTCTTATTTTGAACATCGACTGTTATAGCTCTCGGGAAAGTATTCTTAGTGAAGATATTGTATACTAGCTTCTCTAGCTCAAGCCCTGTAACTTGAGGAAAGCTCCATTTAATATCGATGATCATGCCGTAAGGTCCTTTGAGAATGCTCCAGGGGGACGATTTGGTATTCAACGTTTTCAAACTCTATCTCACAGATAAGATTAGCTTGACAGTCAACATAGAAATGTCTCCAGCCCTTTGACTCAACTTCGGCAAGAAGAGACTCTATATCCGGCCTCATCTTCATTACCTCAGAGAAAGGCGCTCTTCCAGGACACTTCAAGATGAGCTTGCCTCTAAGAACACCTTTCTCCATTGGAATATTACTTGCACACATTGGAATTAACATGTAAAACCTATTAAAATAATTTTCACATATAGTGAATACTCTGCCCCGGCCATGAAATCTGCAAATAAAAGTCTCCAAATCGGAGTTAACTATCCTGTAATGATTAATCAACTCCTATCGGTAAATTATATAAGAGGTGAGTTCTATAAGATATCTTCGCATAATATCTAAGGGAAGCCTAGAGAAGCAGACTGCATCTTCAAGAGCACTATGAAACCAGTATCACAACTGCTATGTCAATAGTCTCGTCGAAGTTTTGCATAGCTTTATATGTCTGTTCGCTGATTTCTTTTCTAGATGTCTCAGAATTTGAAGAGAGAGTTTCTCGAGAAGCTCGAGAAGGATACTGAGTTTAGGTATGCCGTTGCAGGATATCTTGGATTATCTGAAGTGTTGAAGAGGTTGGATTCGATAGAAGAAAACATATTGAAAATATGGAATGAGATAATGAAAATATGGGAAGAGGTCAGAGGTCTAAGAGAAGGACAGAATAGATTATGGGAAGAAGTTAAGAAGTTGGGAGAAGGTCAAGATAAGTTATGGGAAAATCAGAACAGGCTTTTGGAAGAGGTGAAAGCTCTAAGAGAGGGGCAGAATAGATTATGGGAGGAGATAAGAGACTTGAGAGAGGTAGAGAATAAGTTATGGGAGGGACAGAACAGACTGTGGGAAGGTCAGAACAAGCTCTGGGAAGAAGTTAGAGACATAAAGTTAACTCTCAACAGGGTAGCAGTAACTCTAGATAGGTTGTTATGTCTGCATTAGATTATTTCAAACTCTATTGGTACTTTTCTCGGCTTAGGTCCTTCAGGTGTAAACACTATGTCCCATGCATCTACTTCAGGTCTCCCTATAATTAGCTCTATATCTCTCCTGAGGTTTTCAGCAACTTCAAACACAGCGCCGCCTGGCACCTCGACTCCCTGAAAAACTATTTCAACCATACATCTACCTACTATCTTTAGACTCCCTCCCTCATCAGCGGTTCTAAGCTCGTAGGGTTTACTTAAAGGTATGAATGCTCCTAGATCGTCAGCCAGCTTCTTAGAGATTACACTTCTACTAGCTCCCGTATCCACTAACGCTCTAATCTTAACACTCTTGCTTCCATACTTTAACTCTACGTCTGCAATAGCCTGCTCAGGCTTCATGCTTCTCCCATCAATGGACTATAACGTTAAATATTTAAAAATTTCATTCAGATTGTCTTGTGGCCTAATTTTTTTGAGCTTGATATTCTTGTCTAATGTTAGGGTCTTGTT
>JAGDWP010000050.1 GCA_023269855.1 Nitrososphaerales archaeon
GGGATGCCTGCTTCTAATCCAGAGAGCCTACTAGTCTTAACTTTAAAGTATCCACTCTCTATATATTCGAGCAAACTCTAGGCGGAGGTTCGCTGAACTTATTGGTTTCACTATTAGGAGGAAGATGGAGAGACTAATAAAAGCCCTCAGCCTCCCCCACTATTCTTTTCCCATAAAACTCGTATCAAGTATTTTCCTAGAAATCTCTTATCTGAAGGAAATCTAGAACAGCTTCTTCAAGACTTTTACCTCGTCCTGCATATATTTCAATATTGATAGAGGCCATTGCCTATGCTGGGCTTAAAGTTGGAATACTTAGAGAACTAGCATATTATTCTGCAACATATACTGTATACTGTTCAGCTAAACTATACGTCGATACTAGGCTTCACGCAGTAGTTATTAGAACTTTCGAGCAGAATGAAGTCGAAGAATACGCTAGATACATGAAGAACCCCCATTATCAATAGTATAACTTGACTTATTGTCGTCATGTAGGATGTAGTCTCCCTAAGATTGCTGATTCTTTGATATGTCTGTTAAGATGTTTCTAGTGTTCTGGGGGAGGTGGGGCTGCTGGGATTTGAACCCAGGATTTCCAGCGTTCTATACATTTGGATGTTCCCCAGGCTGGAGTCATAGCCATGCTAGACCACGGCCCCTCACTCTAGGGTTTTTTATACCAATATATAATGTTAGAGATGTATGGGTGCTTCTTCTGTTATTATTGAGTGTATTCTTATATCGTATTCTCCTGGGTTTTGGAGTATTGGTGTTGGGGATAAGTATTCAGGCGGTTAGACCCCTCTTGCTTTAATCTCTTCTTCTCCAAGCATTATCGCAAGTGCTGCTGGCGGTGTTCCAGTAAGTAAGGATGTTCTGAAGCTAATAATCTCTAGTGAAGTTTTCCACGATCTACCTGGTTAGTATTGATTTTATCAACGCTGCTCTAATGTAGACACCGTTCTCAGCTTGCTCAAAATACTTTGCTTGAGGAAGAGAATCAATATCTTGAGAAAGCTCGTCAACCCTCGGTAAAGGATGCATTATAATCGGTATCTTTCTAAATTTCTTTAAAAGGTCAAGTGTTATATTATAGCTCCCTTTAAGTTTTTCATATTCTAAAGGATCGGTGAATCTTTCTTTCTGGAGCCTGGTAACGTATAATACATCTAACTCTTCTATGACTTCTTCAACTCTTTCTACCATCTTCCATTCAATGAGTTTATCAATCTTCTCTAATACCTCTCTCCGTATCTGCAGTTCTTTCGGTGCAATGTAGTATATCTTTACGTTCCTATATTTTGAGATAGCGTAACTCAGGCTACTCGGGGTTCTACCATATCTTAAATCCCCTATTATACCTAACGTTATATTATCTATTCTCTTGAATTCTCTCCAAATGGTATATAGGTCCAATAGTGCTTGCGTTGGATGCTCATTCCATCCATCCCCTGCATTAATTACTGGTGTAGAAGCAATCTCAGCAGCTTTCCTAGCTGATCCAGGCTCCCTATGTCTCAATACTATTATGTCGGGCTTATATCCATCCACCATCTTTATAGTGTCTTCAAAGCTTTCACCTTTAGCTATGCTTGCAGCTTGCTCTAGTCCGAAATCTATTACTAGTCCTCCAAGCCTAGTCATTGCAAATTGGAAGCTCAGCCTCGTCCTCGTACTAGGTTCAAGAAAAACCGTGGTCATTATTTTATCCTTGCAATAGTCTAGAATCTTTTTTGTACTCAATTCCTGCCTAATCTTCTCTGCTTCAATGAATAAGTAATCTAATGTCTCTCTATCAAAATCCATTGCTGAGATTATGTCTCTATTATACAGTTGGATCAATTTCACCCACTTTCTTAGGAGAACATGATAATATCTTTTTCTTTAATATTTCTCTAAGAAGAAATATATAGTTTATCATTCTTTAAAACCTAAATGGTGCACAGGTTAATCCTCCAATCTGGATAGATGTTTTTCGATTAATTCGTTTGTTAGCTTTTCATACTTTTCTGTTGAGCCTACATCATACCAGAAGGCGTCTGTAACATATGGTTTAACGAGTCTTCCATTCTCGATCAAGTATGGAATAAAGTCTGACATTATGTCTAGATTATTCTTTTTCAGAGTTAACTTATCCAGTTCGGATAGGATTCTAGAGTTTACTGCTAATATACCTATGCTTACATACAAGTCTATGGAAGGCTTCTCTACGAAGGAGATTATTCGATCATTTTCAACTTTTGCTACTCCAACGGGCAGCTCATATTTCCTAGATAATGCAATAGTAGCATCTGCATCAGCTTTTTCATGCTCCTCAATAATGTTTGCTAAATCAACATTTGAGAGAATATCTCCATAATGGATTAGAAGGGTTTCTCTTTCTCCTAGGTATCCCTGTCTATAGAGGTTTAACAATGATCCACCTGTACCCTTTAGGTCGGGATTATCAAACACATACTGTATGGATAGCCCGTATCTTTCTCCTTCTCCAAAATAGTTTATTATCTGTTCAGCTTTATACCCAACTAAAAAGATGATTTTTTTCAATCCAGCCCTCTTAATATTAAGTATGACGTATTCGAGTAACGGTTTCTGCCTTGGACCAACAGGGATCATACATTTCTGGAAATAGTATGTTAAAGGTCTAAGCCTGCTGCCTTCCCCTCCGGCCAAGATTACACCTAACCTGTTAAAAGTCATAGTAACCATCTTTTATGTCCAATATCTTAAAAATAAATATGTTCCTTCAATAGAATATTCAAACCAATTATCCTAAGTTCATAGGTTCAGAAGCATTAACGTATATTTTTGCAATAAGTTATAGGATATATATTAGATGTTGAGAAAATACTGAATGGTGATATTCGTTTACAAGATGAAAATGGTGAGAGCAATTGCAAAGTAGTCTTCTTATAAAGAATGGGAGAATTGTAACTCCTCAGGGGATAAGAGAATTAGACATCTTAATAATTGATGGCGTAATCGAGGCTTTAGGAAGAGATCTCAAAAGAAACGATGTAGAAGTATTGAATGCTAAAGGATTACTTATCTTCCCAGGAGTTATCGATGAACATGTTCATATGAGAGAACCGGGGTTAACTTATAAAGAAGATTTTGAGCATGGCACGGCTGCGGCTGCAGTCGGAGGAGTAACCACAGTGCTGGAGATGCCGAACACGCTGCCACCAGTCGATTCAACCGATAAATTGAGAGAGAAGAGAAATCTCTTAGAGAGCAAGTCATATGTGGACTTCGGGTTGTATGGTGTTCTCCATGATTCGAATATCGATGAATTGGAGAATATGTGGAGTGAAGGGGCCATAGGCTTCAAGGTATTTCTAGGACCTACGACCGGGAATATCCCTTCACCCTCCGATAAATCCTTAATCGAAGCATTGGAGAAGAGCTCGGTTTACAGTTTCGTAATAGCTTTTCATGCAGAGAACAATCAGCTAGTTGAATACTATACTGAGAAGATGAAGAAGATGGGGAGGAATGATCCAATAGTATATCCTGATTCAAGACCGAATGTCTGTGAAGAAGAAGCTGTCTCAAGAATAATCATCTTAGCTAAGAAAACTGGGGGGAGAGCTCTCATAGTTCATACGAGTACGAGCGAGGCCATATCATTAATTAATGAAGCCAAAATGAAGAATGTTAAAATATATTGTGAAACATGCCCCCAGTATCTATTGATGAATCGTGAAGCATATAGGAAGTTTGGATGCTTGGTGAAGATAAATCCTCCGTTAAGAGAAGAAAAAGATAGAGAGATGTTGTGGAGCGGGTTGAGAATGGGGGTAATAGATTCGGTTGGGTCAGATCATGCTCCACATACGATCGAGGAGAAGACTTCGAGTAATATATGGGATGCTGCAGCAGGATTCATCGGAGTAGAAACGCTATTTCCATTAATGCTGGATTCTGCTCTTAGAGGGTTGATACCTCTAGAGAAGGTGCCGCTCTTATTGTCTGAGAATCCAGCTAAGATTTTTGGCATATATCCTAAGAAAGGATGTATAGAAGTTGGTGCAGACGGAGACTTAGTAATTGTAGACCCAACCCAAGAAACAGTAATCAGATCAGAGATGCTTCATAGTAAGCATAAGATAACACCTTTCGATGGATGGAGAGTTAGGGGAAGAATAAAATATACTATCTTGCGGGGAGAAAAAATCGTAGAAGATGGTCAAATCAGCCTGAAAAAGAAACTAGGTAAATTCATTAAGCCCATGCCAAAATAAGACTAAACAGAATCAGAATCTAGCCCATAACATCTATAGGTTCATCGATACATCACTTGACTATGAAGCGGTCTACTCTATTTCACTTTATTCCTTACCCTAGGGGTTAAGAATTATCTGTTAGTCTATCTCTATCCCATGTTTTCTCAGAGCTTCCTTAATCTTAGCGATTTCTTCTTTCAATAGTTTTATTTCTCTGATCAACATCTCTATATCTGATGGGAAGATAGCTGATGGAATCATACTGTTATTTATGTATTCTTTATCTATTAACTTTATCTATACATTTCCGTTACATTTTTAGCTATGGATCTCTTTTGATAGTTATGAAAACAGTATAGAACCGCTATTTTTAGAAATATGTAATCTCTGATTTAATGTATAATACATCGTTCTTCTTTTATTGTACCTGAAGGTGCAAAGAGACGTGAGTGAGCTTAGATATCTCTTCAATCCAGATTCAATAGCTGTTGTAGGTGTTTCACAGAATCCCTCGAAGATTGGGAGTGTCATATATCAGAGGCTAATGAAGAATAAAACTCAAGGGATCCTGAAAGCAGAAATTTATCCTGTTAACCCTAATATAAAGTCTATAAATGGTGTAAAAGTCTACTCCAGCATATCTGATATCCCAGACGACGTCGACTTAGTTGTTATTGCTATTCCAGCAGCGGCCGTACCTGATGTTGTAAGAGAAGCTGGTGAAAACAGAGCTAAAGTAGCTGTAATCATTAGTGGAGGATTTGCTGAAAGTGGTAGAATAGATCTCGATGAACAGTTGAGGAAAGCTATACATGATACAGGTATACGGGTGGTTGGACCAAATACCATAGGAGTATCAGATCCATACAGTGGAGTTGATACTTTCTTTCTACCTAGGTTTAAGCAGTTATCAAATGGAAAATATGCTGAAAGTCTTCCAGAAATATCTCCTGGAAATATTGCTGTTATATCTCAGAGTGGAGCATTAAGCGAGGTAATAATGGATTGTCTAAAGGTAAGCGGGATAGGTGTCAGAGCGATAGTATGCGTGGGAAATCAAGTAGACTTGACCGTTGAAGACTTCCTAGAATATTTTTCAAACGACCCCTTAACCGAAGTTATCGCAATATACTTGGAAGGTGTTAAAGATGGTAGGAAATTCCTTAACGCTTTAATTCAAGCATCAATAAACAAGAAAGTAGTAATACTTAAAGCAGGAAAGACAGAAGTAGCTGGGAGGACCGCATATACTCATACCGCTAGCATGGTTGGTAGCATTGAAGTATATAGAGGAGCCTTTAAACAAGCAGGAGTAATTGAAGTTGAAGATATGGAGGAGATGGTTGACGTAGTTAAAGCTTTAAGCATGATGAAGATTGCTAGGGGAAATAAATTATTCGTTTTAACTAATGCAGGAGGATTAGCTGTCCTATCTTCTGATCTAGCTCCCCGTTACGGTTTAACCATTCCAAATATACCTGAAGAACTCATGAAGAAGCTAGAGGAATTAAAGAATAAGAAAATAATTGACCCGATAGTATTTCTCCAGAACCCACTAGACCTAACCGCGCAGGGAACCTGCCAAACTTTTGAAGAAGTTTTTAGAGTAGTTGCTTCAAGCGGCTACTATGATCTTTACTTACTGATGCCAAGCCATCAGCCTCCATCCGTGGACGATACTGTAATCGATAGACTATTCAAGGTATACAGAGAGTATGATTGTAGTGTAGTTGTATGTGAGCATGGAGAATCTGAATGGTCTAAATACATTAGGGAGAGATTTGACCAGCTGGGCATACCTTCATACCCAGACGTTCGGAGAGCACTAAGAGCACTTTCAGCTTTAGCGACATATAGAAAACCTCGTAATAAGATATTCGAGAAAACACGTGAAACAAATAGGATAACATGGCTACATGATCTAGAAGAGGGACCCCTCAGCTTTGAAGACGCTGTAAAAATATTGAACAACTATGGTTTAGAAACCCCTAAGACTTTAAGAGTTCTCAATGAAGAAGAATTACAATATGTGGTTGAAGAATTATCTTTTCCATTAGTTATGAAGATCTACTCTACAAAGATTTCTCATAAATCAGACATAGGTGGGGTAATAGTTGGATTAAAGACACAAAATGATTTGATAGAAGCATACAAGATGCTGAAGAAAAAAGTTGAAGACCTTAAAATAGAATGGGAGGGTGTACAAATACAACAGATGGTTAAAGGAGTTGAATTAATATTAGGGTCAAGTTACGACGCTGTCTTCGGTCCAACTGTCACCTTTGGTATAGGAGGAATATTTACGGAAGTCTTGAGAGATTTCTCAGTCAGAATTGCTCCAATAGATTCCAACGACGCTTTGGAGATGATTAACGAGTTAAAGATGAAGAAAGTCCTTAAAGGTTTTAGAGACTTACAACCAGTTAACATAGAAAAGCTTGCAGAAATAATTTCGAAATTCTCAAAGATACTCTGGGAAAACCCCTCGATAAAACAGTTAGAGATAAACCCGCTCATAGCTTCTGGAGATAGATTTACCGCCGTCGATATTAGGGGGATAATATCCAAGAATAGATAAAATCAGCGAATCTATTCTGCAATATGTTTACTAGAAAACTAAGGGTTATTCAATCTGATTACTAGTAAGAAAATAAGGAAACTATTCAAGTTGGGGTTTGAGCTATAGTTTTCTGTTTATTCCATTCATCTTCTGTGAAAGCTTGTCTTAAAGCTTCTCCAAATGCTATGAAGACTGCATGCCATAGATTATAGGGGTCTTCTCCTCTCAATAAGTCTATATGAAGTGTTCCATTAATTCCTTGAGCAAACTCTACAAACAATGACTTCATCGCTTCCTCAGACAGGTCTCCTATTCTACCAAAGAATTTTACATTAGCTCCCCTAGTTATCCAGCAACCTACTTTATCACTTATGAGAATCCTAACTTCTGCGAAGGCTTCCTCATACAGACCTTGACTATATCCTAGCGCTTTCACGCCTGTAGTTTTACTTCTCTCTCTAGCTAGAATACTCAAAGCTTCGCCTAACGCTCTCCCCACATTCTCAACAATCTGGTTAACAGGCTTCATCACTTCAGCCTCAACCTGTAGATATATGTTGAATTTGGAATACTGAGCAAAGACATGCAATAATTTATCTAACAATGTAATTCTAGTGTTTATGTTCCAGTCTTGTTTCCTTCCAAGAGTTATTCTAAGGTTTATGACTAGGTCCTCAACATTTTTCGAGATTCTCACACTTTCATCATTAGCTTCTATAACCTTTAGTACAGGTTTACGTCTAGCGATCTGAACCCTCCTAACTGCATCAGAAATACCAGTGCTGCTAGAGGACATAGTCTCTACCGTTCAACTATTACCGTTTCTTGACTAAATATTAACCGTTTAGTGTGCAAAAAAGTAATTGTAGACGGTGATCCCGATACTAATAAACTTTTCATAACAATTCTACAAGAAATGTGAGTCATGTTGAAAATAGGGAATACGAATTGTGTTTCTCATCACTCTCCATATCCTTAATAAAGGTTTTGAAATTCATGATGCGGCGGGGCTCTAGAGAGATTCCATATGTGGAAACTAAGAATTACTCTGGATGAAGAGCAGGTGTGCTCAAATATTTTCTAGGTTGTTAGGCTCCTTCTACTTCTATCAATCCTTTTTCTTCTAATGACGCTAAGATATTCTTTATTTCTTTCACATCTATCTTTAATTCTTCTGAGCATTTCTTCAAATCTATTTCATATCCATTCTTTGAGATGTATGCGTAGATCTTAATCTCGTCTTCATTCAATGTAGGTATGTCTGGGAACTTGTTTTTAACGATCTCTACAGCATTTCTCTGAGCTTCTAGCAGTATCTTCTCGGCTTCTTTACTTAATTCTTCATACTTTACAGGCTCCAACTTATTGTATAACGTTGTTGCTGTAAATTCTTCAATGCATACTGAGAGTTCATGGAGGTTCTGAACAATCTCCGGTGCTATTGGTTTCAGCTCATCTTCTACTTCTATCAATAGAGATGTTATTGGCACTATTAGACCTATTACCTCAGTTATCTCTATTATAGTCTCTAACCTAATTTTTACCTGTAAGAGGAGGAGCTGGCTCTTCTTAACCATCTCTGCAAGCTTTTTTATCTCAACTATTTCCTCAGCATATATTCTCGCTCTCTCCTCATCCATGTTCACTAAGCATTCCACAACCTTCTCAAAGTACTCCTTACTCCTAGCCTCCATCTCTGAATATCTCAGCCTAAGCCGCTCGATCTGAGCATTAAGTATGCTTAGAGAGCTCTCAAGCCTGTTTCGGAAAGCCATTCTAGAATCTTCATCTATAAAATCTTCATTCACTCTATTCATCTACAACGCTATCCTACCGACCATGATTTTATCTCTTACTCATAGGTGATCCCTCATAGATTCCAAGAAGAATACTCGGAAAATACCGAATACATATCATCTTATTGGCCACATTGATTCTAGAGATCGGAACTTAGGATGTTATGATTCTAGAAGAGTAATCTCTAAAATAGACTATTATTAGTAGGTATTCTGGGTAGAGTCATGTGTGGGATAACTGGATGTGTAACTAAGCAGGGAAATGTGGCCAATATACTCTACAATTCACTTAAAAGGCTAGAATATAGAGGGTATGATTCAGCGGGAGTATCAACAGTGTATCAAAACAACCTTATAGTAAAGAAGGATGCAGGAAAGATAGATGAAATACATTCTCGATTAAATTTTCTAGATCTTCCCGGGAACATTGGGATAGCTCATACGAGGTGGGCGACGCATGGGGCACCTTCGCAGGTTAACGCTCATCCACATCTTGATTGCACCGGAAAGATAGCCGTCGTACATAATGGAGTATTAGAAAACTTTTTAGAGCTAAAACAAGACCTTGAAGCAAGAAAACACATATTCAAATCTAAGACCGATACTGAAGTAATACCCCACCTTATTGAAGAATCCTTGAAGATGGGTAAGAATTTTACAGAAGCTGTATTGGAAGCAGTTAGGAAGCTTAGAGGAAGCTATGCTATAGCAGTATTGTATGCTGGTGAACCAGACAAGATCATTGTTGCGAGAAATGAATCACCTATAGTGATAGGATTGAGTAAAGAAATGAATCTAGTTGCAAGCGATGTTGCAGCAGTAATAGAGTATACGAATAAAGTAGTATTCTTAGAGAACGGGGATCTAGCCGTCGTTACATCAGATAATTTTCAAATATTTAGAATAGATTCGGGAATACCAGTTCAGAGGAAGACTACTGAGCTAAACTGGACTCTTGAAATGGCTGCAAAAGGAGGATACCCCCACTATATGCTTAAAGAAATTTTTGATCAACCTAATGTATTGAGGGAAGCATTACGAATACAAGATAAATATCTCGACTTATTAACAGAGTTTCTAGATAGAGGGAGGGAAATATTTCTTCTCGCATCTGGAACATCACATAACGCATGTATAGTAGGATCATATATGTTCTCAAAACTAGCCAGGCTGACAACTTACCCTGTAATAGCATCTGAATTCATTGAGAACTATGGTTCATCGATAGGCATAGATACGGTCATTCTTGCATTAAGCCAGTCAGGTGAAACAGCAGATGTCCTAACATCTCTGGAATATGCTAGATATAGGGCTGCTACGATAATTGGTATAACGAATGTTCTAGGGTCGACATTGACGAGGATCGCTAGAGCCTACGTTTTACAGAATGCAGGTCCAGAGATAGGGGTAGCAGCTACGAAAACATTTACATCCCAATTGATGGTTTTAGCTCTCTTAGCATTAAGGCTTGCACGTAAGAGAGGAAAAGTTTCTCAGTATGAAATAGATGAATTTCAAGAAGAATTGAGACTCGTCCCACAACTAGTTGAGAAGACTCTTGAACTATCTGATGAACCCATCAAAAAGCTTTCGAAAGAAACTGCAAGATTCTCCAGCATGTTCTTCTTGGGGAGAGGATTAAGCTATGCTACGGCCCTTGAAGCAAGATTAAAGATTATGGAGCTAAGCTATATACCATGTATAGCTTATCCTGCAGGAGAGAGTAAGCATGGACCGATAAGCGTTATAGAAGAAGGCTACCCAGTCTTCTTCATCGCTCCTAACGATGAAACACGTAAACATATAATAGGAAATATAATGGAGATGAAAGCCCGGGGTGCAAGAATATACTGTATTGGAGCTGAAGGAGATGAAGAGATTAAGCAGCTTTCAGATTGGTATCTCGGGCTACCATCTACTCATCCTCTACTCTCTCCAATAGTGTATGTTATACCATTTCAGCTCCTTGCATATTACACAGCTGTCGAGAAAGGATATGACCCCGATAAGCCTAGAAATCTAGCGAAGAGCGTTACAGTTCTCTAGCAGTAAAGAAAAGCTTTGTCTCACCCATAGTCTTTACCGGTAAATCTCTTATCTTCACAACTATTGGGAGATCGTTGACGACTTTACCGATTACTAGACATCTCCTAGGTGGCAATGCTTTAACAATTCTCTTAACTGTTTCAGCATCTACTCTAGAAGCTTTTGCTAGGTAGTCTAGGTCTGAGTCATTAGTGAAGTTGAAGAGAAATATATTATCCGCCTGCCGGTAAACTGAGTCAGGGATCATGTCTGGTTGATTCGTAACAAATATTGGAAAGATACCTATATGCCTCATCCTCGTTACTAAGTCGTCCCAGTAAGTCTCCCTCAAGTATAGATGAGCTTCTTCAGCTAAGAGGAACAATGGTGGACATAGACCATTCTTCAATATCGTAGTGAGCTTACTTAGAATATATTCTACTACAAGCCTCCTCCCATGTGGTAAACTTTTCGAGAGGTCAACGATCAAAGCACTTCCATCTTCGAATTCATTGAGTAAGTCTTCTAGGCTCCGTTGATTATCATCGTCAAAGAATTCTAAATCTTCTATCGATGATAACCTACTCAGCAAGGCTTCTCTAACAGATTCATTCATAGGAGCTTTCATTATTGCTTCAATCAATGTTTTAAAAGTTAATTTTCCATACATTTTCTTAACAATATACCATATTCTACTGAATTCTCTAAGGCTTGCAGATGGAGTATCATAAACATATCTTAGGATATCTAGCATAGTCTTTAAACCCGTGTCTTCTATTGAGACCTTAAAATTCTGACCTGGAACAAGTACTATAATCCTGTCAGATAATTCATAATCAAAGCCATCTATTCTTTTTGATAATCCTGCATATTCACCATTTACATCGAAGATTAGGACTCTGGCCCCATACTCGACAAGTCCCAACACTAGTAGTTTCGCAAGATGAGATTTCCCCATTTCCTTCTTTCCAGTAATTATTGTTAATCTACCATCGATCGATTCCGCATTAATTGTGAACCAATCACCCATACATTCTCCAAGCGGTATAATACGTCGGGCATTGCTCTTAGAAAGCTCATTTATTAGGGAAGGTGAAGCTTTCTGAATTTTCGAGCAGAATCTTGACGGAAGCCAGAGGACATCATTCCTAAGTTCACCATTAATTAACACCCCTCTGAATTTACTAATTATCAGTCTCACCTCTCTCAACTTCGCAATAAGTGATCCAACAGAGAAGGGATCGATCAATGAAGAACTTTTAGCATCTTCCATTGAAAGTTCTCTCAGAGTATCCTCAAGTATTCCTGGAAGATTTGCGTACTCTATGTCAATTACTTGGAGCAACAGTTTCCTATTTTCGTCTTCTATTATCAGATAGTCTCCTCGTTCAAGTAGTTCTTCATCTGGAGAAGCTAGAAGCTCGACTGTATCATTATTCTTGGAGAGTATCTTCACTTGTAATCACCGTCGATAGGATGAAATAGGATATCTCTAATGTATTCAGGGTAGAGTAACTCGACATTCATTTTCTTCAGTATGGACTGCATAATTATAACATCTAACTTAGTGAAAGTTGAGTAATCATGTGCAAGTATTAGGGTTTCAGGATATCCATAGATTAAGGCATCGCTTTTTAATAATGTACCAAAGACTGAAGACATATCATAACCAACTGGTACATCCACTCTATATCCTAGACTCCCAAAACTTAACCGTGCCAGACAAACCCTTCCAAGTGTTCTAACCTCATAACTACGGTAACATTTTAACGCATTTGTTAAATCTATAATGTATGGAGGATCTTTCCCTATGTAGATTGATTGGAGATATTCTCCCGAAATCTGTAGGAAGCTAGTCTTTGAAAAAGCTAGAATATTGTTTCTATTTCCACTGGCAGTCTCAAGTATTTTCTGTAAAGTATTTGTGTAATGGCTGAAGTTGTTAGCTACAAGACACCCATCAAAAAGTATTATTGAGTCAGTAAAACTTTCTGCAGCATATTCTTGCATTCGTCTCTCCAGCATCTCTGTTAAAGCTCTTTGAGCATTAAGATAGAAGTCGTATCCTGAAGAATATCGTAGAGGTTCTGAGTATTCCCTTAAAATCTTTTTGAAATTCATCTTGTTGATATAGAATAAGAAAGGACCTAAAGATTGGATAGAAATTGAATTATCTACGTCTTTAACTACTATAGCTCCTTTAACCGATATAACCACTCCTTTACTAGATTCAGCTAATCGGATGGAAGAAACATCTAATCCAACTATCTTCTTTCTACTCACAACTTCTCTAGGCTCATATATTTCGAGAAGATATTCATCTAGAGTAGAATTGGAACCGACATGATTTTCATCTAGATAATCTTTGGCCAAATCCTCCCTTGAACCAGCATAAATCGTTAACCCTTCTAAATCAGTAAGAGTTTCTAATCCAGCATTAGAGAAAGCTTTAAGAAACTCTACTTCGATGTTTATTTGGTGTTCAAGATGCTCCATGCCTCACTCCTCATTATTAATTATTGGGAGAATGTGTTTATAAATGTTGCTCAATTTGAGCATGATGTATCATGACGGAACAAGAAAAAATTAAAATAGAAGTAACAATCGGACCAGCCACGGTTAGAATCGAGGCACCGCCAGACAAGGTTGAAGAAGCTGTTAAACAGGTTATTTCAGCTCTTAAAGCTTCACTACCCCAATTGAAGATAGAGGAAAAACCAGAAGCTAAAGAAGTAAGAACGAGGAGTCTGCCAACTTGTTCAATATTGATCAAGAACCTAGTCAACGAAGGATGGTTTGATAAACCCAGAACATTATCTGAGACAGTGCAAGAATTAGCTAGGAGGGGCTACAACTATGACTCTACAGCTGTTTCCCATTCACTGCTCGACTTAGTCAGAGAAAGAATCTTGACTAGAGAAGGCTCTCCTAGAAGATACATCTACTATAGAACTGAGCAGACAACCGGAGCAACCTACGAAGTGAAATCTTCTGAATTATGAAATATCAGTAACATTGCAAGTTAAGTAATTTTAAACCTTGCCAATTCTGACTCCATTATTAGAATATGTCAGTATAGGAGTCTATTCAATTATAAAACTCAAATTGTAGGTGCTTCAGATTTAGTATAGATGGTTGAATATGAATAGTAAAGAGGTACTTGACCAGCCTGTCTCTAAGTATATTATAAGAGATTTCATTGTAGTCGATGCAGATAAGAGTGTTGTTGAAGCTGCAAGATTAATGAGAGAGAAAGGATTAGAGTGTATCATAGTTGTAGAGAATGGGAAACCGGTAGGTATGCTTACTCTCAGAGATATTGTTTATAGAGTTGTTGCAGAAAAAAGAGAACCATTAAAAACTAAGTTAGGAGAGATATCTTCAAGACCCTTAATAACTGTAGACCCGAAGACTAAAGTGAGTGAGGCAATAAAACTAATGTTAGAGAATGATATTAGAAGATTACCTGTCTTAGATTCGGGTAAAATCATAGGCATATTAGTTCTCAGAGCTGTAGTCGGAAACATATTGGAGAAGAATATTCTACTTGCAGACTTGGAAGTACCTGAAGGTGTAAGCTGCCCATATTGTGGCTCCATCTTCAAGAACCGTGAAGAATTATCAAAACATATTGATAGAGTACACATAGGTGCTGGAATATTAGAAGGAGCTGCTAAAAGGAGACACTAGAAAAGAGATTATTACATTGAATAACAATCATCTACCATTTCCCTCCATGCTACTTACATAGTCAAATATATTTCTGTCTTAATCAATTAACTAGTGGATAAGATGAGCCTTAGAATATCTTTTATTGGACACCTAACTATTGATGAGATAGAATATGCAGACAATGTAATAAGAGTTTCACCAGGCGGCACAGCATTCTATTCATCCCTAACAGCTACTCAATTAGGATGCAATAGTCGAGTATATTCTGTAATAGGGGAAGACTATCCCGAAGAATATCTTGAAACCCTCTCAGCGAATGGGGTAAACATTGCAAAGATAGTTAGAAGGAATGAGAGCAAGTCCACGAGATATAGAATAATATACAGAGATGGAAAAAGAGAGATGTTTCTTTTAGAGAAAGCGCCTACTATTGAAGTTGGAGAGATAGAAGACCTTGATGCAGTATATCTTGGACCAGTAGCTCAGGAGGTTACAATAGATGATGTTAAGAAGATTATTAGAAATTTCAGAACTGCTATAGATCCTCAAGGCATACTCAGAGTATTCGATGAAAAAGGAAGAGTAGCACTAGAAAAAAGTCTTGATCTCAGCATGCTTGGAAAAGCATGGATTCTTAGGCTTTCCTATGAAGAAGCAGTAACTTTAACAGATATGATTAACCCTGTCCAAGTAATCGAGAAGTTATTAAATGCAGGCATAGAGAATATTGTCTTAAGCATGGGATCGAAAGGATTGATAACAGCAAATGATAAAGTGAAATACTTTATCCCAGCCTATTCTGAGTCCAATGTTGTAGACCCGACTGGGGCTGGAGATGTTTTAGGTGGAGCTTTTCTCGTCGAACTTCTTTCCAGCGGAGATCTTCTTTGGGCTTCCTGTATTGGAGCTTCAGCAGCTTCTATATCAATAGAAGACTATGCCGCGAATTCCATATTATCCAAGGATTTCAAAAAGAAGCTTGTTACGAGAGCATACGAAGTAATGGATAGAATAAGGAGGATTTAGATTTATCTACAAGGATTCTTAGATTATTGTTGGAGAATGAAGTCTGATAGAATTATATATAAGCCAGGTGTCTACAGTAGGGAGGATATTGACTTTAACGCTCTTTTCAAGCAGTTTCTAGACACAGATTTCGATAATGAAGTAGGTGCACTTGCAATTTTCATAGGCAAAGTGAAGAGCTCAAGTAGAGAAGGAGTCAGAGTCTCATATCTAGAGATTGAAACCTATAAAGAACATGCTGACAAGACTCTAGAGAAAATCTGTAGAGAAGTAAAGGAGAAGCATGGTTTAGCTTATGCTGGTATATGGCACTTAATTGGAAGATTCAGTATTGGTGAACCATTAGTAATGGTTATCGCCGCAGGGAGGAGCAGACAGGAAGTTTTTAGAGCATTACCTGAATTAGTTGAAAGATATAAGAAGGAGCCCGCTCTCTTCAAAAGAGAAGTTTACGTTAATGGAAGTTATAGATGGTTAGAAGAGTGAACCTCCAGATATCGGTGGAATTATTACTAGTTCATCTCCATCTTTAAGAATAGTTTCTCCATACTTAGCTCGAGGGATTACATCACCATTTAAAGCAACATTTATCCCATCTCTAAGTTCGCCCGCCGAGTTTAGAAGATACTTCCTTAAACCACCATACCTTTTAAACAATTCATCTAGAAACTCGTAAATAGTTGAGTTCAAGGGAAGATCAATCTCCTCTTCTACCTTTTTAGTTTCCTCCCTTATGAATGCAAGATACCTAGTCTTAATCTTAGGCATACTACATACCAATCTTTAACAATAAACCCATCAATATTAATGTTCTCCTAACTCACTTTAAGATGTTACACATTTTTCTTAGAATTCAAAGTCTAGAAGCAGTTTGAATGTAACGATAGCGTGTGGACAACGGCAAACTTATCCAGGATATAGTCATTAATAGAATATTGATGATTGAAGATAATTAATTATTTCACCTAGGATTATTAAGATTCCGAAATTGAAAGCTAAATGTGCCGTAAGGGGATCAGCTGCTTCAGGTACTCTTTCATAAAATGTTTTAACTAATCTATATGCTTTAGGAAGAGTCAAGAATGCTATCAATGTATAAGCTGAATATATTCGGAAGATGACGAGAAAGATTAGTGAAAGATATATGGAGAGTAGAAAATACTTGTAGAATGAGAGAGCCCTCCTCTTACCGAGTATTACGGCTAATGTTTTAACTCTCGCTGCCTTATCGTATTCTATATCTCTGAGATTGTTAGCGAATAATACTAGTGCAACATACATTCCGATGGGGATAGATGCATACATTGGAGATAGATGAAGGTTACCTGTTAAGACATAATATGTCCCTGTAGTCATCAATGGTCCCCAAACTATGAATGCAGACAGCTCCCCTATTGGTTGATGCTTAAACTTGAAGGGTTCACCACTATAAGCATAGGTGAAGAATAATCCGATAGCTGTGAAGATTGGAACTATCCAACCTCTAATAAAAGTGAGATAGACTGTAATCGAGACCACAATTACGTAAAAGAATAGGATCTCATTGAGAAATGTGGATACACTTATCTCCTTCGTTAATAGGTAGTGCCTCCTATACTTAGCAGTGGGTGAAGAAAAGCTATCAACCCCGTATCTAACATCAAGTAAGTCGTTAACCATATTAGCGGCTGCATGGAAAGCTAATAACCCTACAAGAACTATAGGAAACAAGATAATATCATAGTTTATTGTTTGGAGAGCGAAGAGTAGGCCAATAGTAGAAGATACTATAGTCATTATGAAGGACCAGGGGCGAGTTGCGAGAAATAATATTCGTAGATTCATTCTATCGTCACCCATTGCCTTCCACGGTTACATATAAACGTCAACATTGAATATTCTACCTATTGTTTCATTCTGTGGGGTACTATTGGTTTTAAGGTTATCTCGATCTCTTTATGTTTTTCTCTAAATCTAATTTTCAGTCTTTCTTCTTCATTAGCATATTCTCGCTTAACATATCCTAAACCTATACCAATTCCCAATGTAAATGAGAATCCTCCACTAGTAACGGTTCCTATAACTTCATAATTCATGTTAGTGATTGCGTAACCCCTTCTTGGGATACCTCTTTCAAGACACTTAAAACCTACTAATAGTCTCTCAATCTCACCTGTCTCCAATATTTTCTCTATGGCTTCTTTCCCCACAAAATATTCTTTCGCTAGATCTATTGCAAAATCAAGTCTAGCTTCTATAGGGTTTGTTTCTTCATTGATATCGTATCCGTAAAGGGGATATCCTGCTTCAAGCCTCAAACTATCTCTAGAAGCTAACCCACATGGAAAGACACCAAGCGTAATTATTTTTTCCCATATTTTTCTAAGCTTTTCTGCATCCCATGTCCAAAACATGAATTCGTAACCATTTTCACCTGTATAGCCACTCCTCGTTATCAATGTATTTACACCATGAATTTCTGTTTCGAACCCTGCGAACCACTTTAACATGCTCAAGTCTTTCCCACTAAACTTAGAAGCATATTCAAGAGATCTCGGTCCCTGGATAGCGTATAAGCATGTTTGAAAAGTTAAGTCTTCTATCTCTACATCAAGTTTTTCAGATTTCTCTTTTAGCTCTGCTAACACTCTATCATGTGTAATAGCGTTTGAAACGATTATGAAATAATTTTGTTTTTCGGAATGCTTGAAAACTGTTAAATCATCTATTATTCCACCTTTCTCATTACACATTAAACAATACTTCATCTTTCCAGGTTTCAATTTCTCAACGTCTATTGTTAAAACATTTTGTAACAAAATAGGAGCTTGATTACCTTTGACCGCTATCCTAGTCATATGAGTTATGTCGAATAATCCTGCGCTTGATCTAACTACAGTATGTTCTTCTCTATTGCTCGTAAACCATAGAGGTGTTCTCCATCCTGCGAATTCTCCTATTTCAGCATTCATGCCTATGTAATGAGATAGCAGTGGAGGCTCCTTCATAGCTTGCCACTTCGCTTAACATATATCCTCCATGAGGGGGTCATAGTTCTCGGATGAGAAGCCCTGACTTCATCTATTCTACCTACAGCAGTATTGTGGGGGGCGGACTTAACTTTTTCAGGCTCATTATATGATTCATTTATTACTTTTGATAAAGATTCGTAAAAGTTATCGAGTTCTCTTTTTGATTCTGACTCTGTAGGCTCTATCATAAATGCTTCTTCAACAATTGATGGGAAATATACTGTGGGGGCATGGAAACCATAGTCTAGAAGTCTCTTAGCTACGTCTTTCGCGCTCACACCTGTCTCTTTGTATAGCCTAGATAAGCTAACGACAAATTCATGTTTTCTAGGCGATTCGGGAGCGAAAGGCAAAGTTACTCCCCTTAGTTTCTTAATTTTATGAAGTAGATAATTTGAGGCTAGAACGCTTGTCTCAGCAACTCTCCTTAATCCTTCACCACCCATTCTCAACAAATACGCATAAGCCTTAACTAATACGCTGAAATTTCCATAGAACATCTTTATCTTTCTAACGGCTTTAGGTCTATCATAATCTAGATAGAAGATCCCCTTGGATTCATCGTAATTAATCAATGGTGATGGAAGATAATCAACAAGCTTCTCAACAACTCCTATTGGACCAGAGCCAGGTCCTCCTCCACCATGAGGAGTGGAGAAAGTTTTATGAAGATTTAAGTGAACTATGTCGAACCCCATGTCTCCTGGTCTAACTTTACCGAGTAACGCGTTCAGGTTTGCTCCATCATAATATAGTAAACCATCAACTCCGTGGATTATATCAACTATCCTATCTATATTCTTCTCAAAGACGCCTAAAGTATTCGGATTCGTCAACATTATCCCTGCAACTTTTTCATCAACTATTTTCTCTAATTCATCTATATCCACACATCCATCTCTATTACTTTTCACGACTTTAACTTCGTAGCCTGCCATAGCTGCACTAGCAGGATTCGTTCCATGAGCTGAGTCTGGAATGATCATAACATTCTTACTATGTATTCCTCTATCTTCATGGTATGCTCTAATTATTAAGCAGCCTAAGAATTCACCGTGAGCCCCTGCAGCAGGCTGGAAACTGAATCTACTCATGCCTGTAACTTCTTTAAGTATCTGCTCAAGCCTCCAATAGATCTCAAGACACCCTTGAATGGTTTCAATAGGTTGGAGTGGATGAGCATTAAGTATTTTTTCACTGTATGCTAATTCCTCGTTCATGACAGGATTGTACTTCATTGTACAGCTGCCTAGAGGATACATTCCAGTACTTACAGAGTAATTCATTTGGCTTAGGCGAGTAAAGTGTCTCACTACTTCAAGCTCGGATAATTCAGGTAGAGATAATTCTTGCCTCTTCAGTTCTCTAGGTATCTCGTTTAAAGCTTTCTCCAATTCTTTCTGAAGTTCTTCATCCATTTCGGGGAAATCTACTCCTATCGCTCCAGGTCTACTTAGTTCAAATACTGTGGGTTCAGACCATCTAGCTTGCCTAAAACTCATTTCTCCACTACCTCCTTTAATGATTCAACATACACGTCTAAATCACTTCTTGAATGAATCTCTGTAACGCATGCTAGGATTGTTTCAGGTAGATCATTATAGAATCTACCAATGTTTATCCCTGCCAAGATCTTCTTCTTATGCAGTTCTGCTAAGATGTATTCAGCTTTTTTATCCTCTACTCTATATGTGAATTCTTTAAAGTGTACAGCTTTAGAGAATGGGATCTGAATATTTTTGATCTTGGATATTCTACTTATTAGATACCATGTTCTAGCCAATATCTGTTTTCCCAATTCTACGATGCCATTCTTTCCTAGTAAGCTAAGATATACTGCTACAGCGACTGCACATAATGCTTGGTTAGTACATATGTTACTGGTAGCTTTTTCTCTCTTAATGTGTTGTTCTCTAGCTTGGAGAATCATGGTGTAGGCTCTCTCACGTCTCAAAGTTTCAGTGAGACCTATCAATCTACCTGGAAGCTGATGTAATAGTTGACTATCCATCCTGCATCCCATGATACCTAGGAGTGGGCCACCAAAATTCATTGGTAGACCTAGGGGTTGACCTTCACCTACCACAATGTCTGCTCCAAGTCTACCTGGAGACTCGAATATTCCTAGAGCTGTAGGATCGACACCGATGATAAATAATGCTCCGTATTCATGGGCTACTTCTCCGACTTCTCGAATATTTGATGGTATGAAGCCGAGATAAGATGGATATTCAATGTATACTGCTGCAACATCTTTATCCATCTTTTTCTCTAGGTCTTCTAGATCTACTGATCCATCAATCCTACTCTGAGAATATTCTTGTAGAGTTATATGGGAAGGCTCAGTATAGCTTCTCGCTACTTCCAATCTCTCATATGAAATATAGTGTGGGTAAAGTATTCTATTTCTTCTTGTTACTCTCTTAGCCATTCTAAATGATTCTCCCAGAGCTGTAGCCCAATCATACATAGAGGAGTTGACCACCTCAACATCTAATAGTTCAGCCATTAAACTCTGATACTCGAAGAGTGCTTGAAGTATGCCTTGTGAAACTTCAGGTTGATAGGGAGTATATGAAGTTAATAATTCACTTCTCTTCAATATTTCTTTAACTACAGATGGAATGAAGTGGGGCCACACTCCACCACCCATAAAGAGCTTAACCTCTCCTAGAACTATATTCTTTGAGAGTATATTCTTGATAATCTGACTGACTTCGGACTCTGTTAACGGCTTGGAAAACTTAAGCTCTCCACGTATAAATAATTCTTGAGGTATGTCTTTAAACAGCTCATTTATATCCCTCAAACCCATTTCGGAAAGCATACTTGATATTTCTTCATCTGTTAAGCCTATGAAAGGATGCTTCATCACGATGGACCTCTAATACAATATCAGGACTTCTCAATATAAATAGATAATAATCCTTAAACAAAGTAATACTCTCCCTTCACTGCTTAAATAGTTTAAGCTGTTCTTGGAGTATTCTGGAAAAATCTTTACAAATAAAACTTCCTATCTATGTAGATGAAATGAATATTACGATGAAAATGAGTATCTTCAGACTTTAAGCTGCCTGCATGCTTTCTTCTTTTCACCTTTATGTTTTTATTTTATAATGTTTTATTGTTTAAGTATGCTGAATTTCCCGATAATCGTTTTGAATTTTAAAGCTTATTCTGAAGCTGTTGGAGAAAAATGTGTTAAGCTGGCTGAGTATGCTGAGGAAGTTTCTAGAGAATATGGGATGAGTATAGTTGTGGCCCCTCCAGTGACCATGTTAAGCAGGATAGCTAACTCTGTCAGTATCCCAGTCTTTGCACAGCATGTTGACCCACATCTTCCTGGAAGCTGGACAGGTAGCATAACAGTTGAAATGATAAAAGAAGCTGGAGCAGCAGGCTCACTAATAAATCATTCAGAGAAGAGAATGATACTATCAGATATCTCTATTGTAATTAAGAGACTTAGAGAAGAAAAATTAGTTTCTCTACTCTGTACAGATACTGTTGAGACGACTAGAGCTGGAGCAGGCTTGTCTCCAGACATGATAGCTATAGAGCCCCCGGAACTTATAGGTACAGGAATACCTGTCTCAAAAGCTAAACCTGAAATCGTTATAGGAGCAGTGGAAGCAGTTAAGAAGATTAATTCTTCAATACATATTCTGTGCGGTGCAGGAATTTCCTCCGGTGAAGATGTAGGTAGAGCTATTGAGCTGGGAACAGAAGGGGTACTACTTGCAAGCGGATATGTAAAAGCTAAAGATCCTAGACTAATTCTTTCATCGATGGCTGAATCCGCTCTAAAAGCATGGGAGAAAACTCAATCTTCTAAGTGAATAGTTATTGATTCTCCTTTTGAATTATATGCATGAATATCTTTTATGTCATTGTAGGGTGGAGTGAGAATGAGCATTATGCTTCCAATGAAATGATTCAAGTCTTCCAATGAGGGGCGAGGATTTCCAGATGGATGGGAGTGAGCTAAACCGATTATAGTGAAATCTAATGGGAGAAGGTCGAATCTAAAATATGCTGATGATTCATCGTGTTGTGATAGAGGAGCAAAAAGAATCTCATCTATCCTAACAGTGTCCCCCTTCTTTCTACCTCTAAGAAGCATAAGCATCTCTCGAGGATGAGTATTCTGGGCTAACTCAAGCAAGCTATAAGCTACATTATTTGGTAAAACAACCTTTCTCAACATCATAAGCTACCTTCATATATTCGAAACTATAAACTATTTCAAATCTATTAAAGATTTAGACTTGTTGATCAAAAATCTAACCATCTTCCTAGAATCCCAGCATGTAATCTAATCGATGTATACGGTAAAGCCTTCCTGATAGAATATTTCTATAATACTTTGATGAGTGCTTTTGTCAGGGAAAGATTAATAGCTTGCTATTATCATACAATAGCGATTGAGAAGTATGTCAAGCGAAAGCCAGCAAGCAATAAGTTTGAAGAAGTTTACGAATTTTACTGAGTGGTTTGACGAACTACTGCTGAATGCGAGGATCGCTGATAACAGGTTCCCTGTTAAAGGCTTCATAGTCTATCTTGAGAATGGAGCATACATTATAAAGAGGGTTAGGGAAATGCTTGAAGAAAAACTTGAGAAAACAGGGCATAAGCTAATGATGTTCCCCCTTGTAACTACTGAAGAACTCTTCGCAAAAGAAGTAGAGCATATAAAAGGATTCTCTACCGAAGTCTTTGTTATAGAGCAGAAGAGTGAGAAAGGTGCAGAACGCCGATTAATTATTAGACCGACTTCTGAAACCATAATGTACCCTATGTTCAAGTTATGGATTAGGAGTCACGCTGACCTCCCCCTCAAAGTCCATCAAAGCGTCAACGTCTACAGATATGAAACGAAAGCAACTAGAGCATTATATAGAGTCAGAGAGATACCGTGGAATGAAGCTCACACAGCACATGAAACACCAAGCGATGCAGAAAAGCAAGTCAAAGAAGCTATAGAGATATACAGCCAAGTGCTTAAAGAGCTTGGGATAAGCTTTCTACTCTTGAAGAGACCGGACTTCGACAAGTTTGCAGGAGCAGTCTACTCAATAGCTTTCGATAGCTGGAACCCTGATGGAAGAGTTAACCAAGTGGCCACAGTCCACAATCTAGGCAGGAATTTCTCAAAAGCATATGATATAACATTTGAGAAGAAAGATGGTTCAAGAGGATACGTCTACCAACTATGTTACGGATTTGGATACAGTAGGGTTCTAGCAGCTATAATCGCACAGCATGGAGATGATAGAGGTCTAGTTCTTCCACCACCTGTAGCACCTACACAGATAGTGATAATCCCAATCCTATTCAAAGGACAAGAGAAAGAAGTAATGGATTATTCAAGAAGCATATTTAATGAGTTAAAAGATAATTGGAGAACAGTACTAGATGATAGAGAGGATATTACTCCTGGAGAAAAATTCTACTATTGGGAGATGATGGGCGTCCCAGTAAGAGTAGAAATCGGTCCAAAAGAAATACTGGAGGAAAAAGTAACATTAAATCGAAGAGATACTCTTGAGAGAATACAATGTAGCAGATCTAATCTAGTTGAGGAAGTTAAGAAACTTATGGAGAACTTAATGCAGAACCTACGAGAGAGGAGTGAGAGAATGCTCTACAAACTGATAATCGATGCTACAACATTAGAAGAAGCAGCGAAGGCCATAGACAATAAGTGTATAGCTAGAGTCGCATGGTGTAGTTCAATAGAATGTGCAGAGAAAATCAAGGAAAAAGCTGGAGGAGAAATCAGAGGAGAAAGATACGATATAGCTGAACATCCTGATAGACCTTGCATAGCTTGTGGACAACAAGCAAAGACAATAATATATGTAGCTAGAGCATATTAAGCAATCAAATAATATAGATGACGCCATAAAATTTTTGATAATTATTTGAATAATCTTTACTGATTCTCTTGAATCATATCTTCCCGGTTATCATGTTACATAGCATCTCTATAGTCATCGATCTTTAAATATTGTTTAATCAATTAGTAAGGCATGAAAGCGTTAAAGATTAAGATAAGCGGGAAGATTCTCAGAACAGGATATAGATGGTATATTGTAGAGATTGTTAGAGAAACAAACTTAGCAGGATACGTAGAGTTTACACCGGAAGGAGACCTATCGATCCATCTACAAGGTGAAGAGAACATTATTCAAGAAATCATAGAAAAAATTAGGAACCCTCCTCCACCTACACAAATCAAACAATTCAATGTTGAAGAAGTGAAACCCGACCCTAAGCTGAAAACATTCACTATTAAATATGGAACGATCGGGGATGAACTGCATGAAGGCTTTGGACCTATCGAATTCGCTTTAGATCACCATCTAGGAGAGATAGTAAACATTATTGGGGAACTAAAGAAATCAATAGATGAAATAAGTGGAAAAATAGACCAACTATATGATTCCCAAAAGGATTTGATTAAAGCATTGGAGAAACTATCTGATAAACTGGCTACTCGATAGAATGTAAAATCATGATAATTTAGTGAATATGGTAAGATATCTTTTTAGGTTGAGAATAGGTTATGATTTGTGAAAGATGCTGAGGTTCGGGGTCTTCAGTGATACTCATATTGGCAGGAATGTTCCTAGGATAGTTGGAGACGCTAGAAGGCAAGCTTTTAGACAAGCATTTAAGCAGGCCGTAAACATATTCATTGAGGAGAGAGTAGACTACATACTACATGGAGGAGACTTATTTGAAAAGAGAACAATGACACCCGAGGATGTCGCCTTTGTTAAAGATGAATTTTACAGGCTTGTCCAAGCTTCTAGGGAGAAGTGGGGAAAAGATGTTAAAATATTTATCGTTAGAGGCAATCATGACGGAACGCCAAGTAGCTGCGTACTAGAATACATAACCCACCCATTAGCGAGCTATCTCCAAATAATCGGTGAAAGCATTAAAGAAGAACTTCAATACTTTATCGATGAGAAAATCTTAGTTGCCGGGATAGGTTATCACCCATTCATAAAAAGCAGAATAAAAGATCAAGTAGAAAATCTAGCAGAGATATTCAAGTCATCTAATGATAAGAAATTAGAAATATTATTGCTACATAATTATGTAGAAAAAATACATGAAATACCCCCATACACTCCAGAACATTCCATAATAGACATTGATGATCTAAAGAAGATAAATCCTGACATCGTAGTCGTCGGCCACTACCATGAAAGAGGCGATGTCAAATACAAGAATGATATCAAGTTTATTATTCCAGGAGCAACAGAAGCAGTAGATCTCGGTGAGAAAGGACCATTCGGAGTATATATAATAGAAGTTAAAGAAGGAATAAAGATGAATACTAAATTCATTGAGTTAACACCTTCACAGCATATTTCTGTTAGGAAGATAGTTTCTGAGGAAGCTAAGCCGATTCAATGGTTTAAGGAGAGAGTCTTAGATGAAGTCTCCACTTTTATAGACGAGTTAAATATGAGAAACCTTCCCGGGATTCTAAAGATAAAAGTATCTGGGAAAACCTCAGATACTAAAGCTTTCTTAAGATTGCTGACAGAAGAAGAGATTAGAAAGATTAGAGAAGAGAATCCTAAACTATTATACTTAGAGGTAGAAGAAGACATCACTCCATTAACTAGAGAAGAATTGAGAGAGGAGACAGTAGTGTCTAGAGAAGAAATGTTTGAGGAACTGTATAGAGAGATTGGTCGGGAACCAAATGTATTAGAATTAATTGAAGAAACCTCACTAGCATTAGAAGAGAAAGCAAGTGAGAAAACAGGCCTCCTAAAAGACTCAGATAGATCATCATTCGTTGAAAAATGGTTAAGAATATTATTAGATAAAGCAGGAGAAGAAATGAATGGAAATGATCCTTCCCATGCGTGATTTGATTAAACCTTACTTTTTTATTACATGGTATATCTCTTAACATATGGTAATCAAAATGATTGAAGAAATACGATTGAAAAATTTTGAAGGATATGAAAACGCAGTAGTTAAATTAACTGAAGGCTTAAATCTGATCACGGGAAGAAACTCGGTCGGTAAGACGGCACTACTAGATAGCATAGTGTATGGATTATTCGGAACAACGCCAGGTATCGAGAATAGACTACTCGTATCTTTTAGACCAACAGTTAAAGATGCAGAAATCTACTTAAGATTTAGAAGTCCAAAAAATAATTCGAGAATCGAAATATATAGAAGACTTGAAATCAGGCAGGGTAGAACATACTCCGCAGGCGTTAGATTTCTAATCGATGGAAAAGAAACTCAAGTAGAAAACTTAGAAGATTTAAGAAAAAAGATTAGCTCGCTACTTGGCATAGGATATAGATCATTTAATTGGATAGTGTATTCAAGACAGGGGAAGCTTACAGAGATTCTCGAACCAAGGAAAGAAGAAATTGATACAGTCCTAGGTATAAGTTTACTCCAAGAACTTTCAGAACAACTTGACCAGGCGAGGAAGAAGCTATCAAGAATAGATGGATTGGACGTTGAGACAGAGTATAGAAATCTAGTGATGTATATTATCCCTTCTGATGAAGAGCGTTTGAGAGAGATAGAAGAAGACATAAAGTCGATGTCAACGGAGATCGAGGAGATTAGAAAAGAATTAGAATCAATAGAGTCTCCATCTACTTTAATATTATTCCAAAAGGTTAAAGAGTTGGAGAAGCAGAAGAGTAGGCTAATCGAAGTCAAGAATACTAAAAGAGACTTCTTATCAAGATACGCAATTGAAAAAATTGATTTAGTTATACAAGAAGAAAAAAGATTAAGAGATGAACTAAGAAAGTTAAGTGAAGAGATAGTTGAACTTGAGAAAAGATTAGGTGAGAAGATAAGTGAGAATGCTTCTATATCCGGTAAGATAAGAAATCTCAAGCAACATCTTGAGCAACATCAACAATTAGTAAAAGAAGGCAAAGGTGTCTGCCCTACTTGTGGACAACCAATAAACAGCTTAATCCTGTTCGAAGTAATAAGTAAAGAGGAAAACGAGTTAACAGATCTCGAAAAGATCCTTCAGAAGTCAGAAGAAGAAGTTACAGCTTTGAAGAAGAAGATTGAAGAAAAGAGAAAGTATGAAAGAGATACGAGGGAGAGACGGGAGAGACTTAACGCTCTAATTGAAACTTTTATGAATCTAGAAGAAAGAGAAAATAGTATTTCAAAATTAATCGGTATACTAGAGGAAGAAATTCAGGCCATGATTAAGTCTCTAGGCATCGATGTAGATGTTAGAGATCCACAACTAATAGAAAAGATAAGCCGTTTCATCCCATCTCCAGAGATTATTCAATCGAAGAAAAAGAAGCTGGAGGAGCTTACAGAGAAAGCATCTGGTAAGCTTAGAGTCAAAGAGGAATTGTTGAGAAAGCTTGAAAGAGAAAAATCAAGGCTGAATGAACTACAGAAGAGAGCTAGAGCTATAAGCATTGCTAACAGCTTAAGAGATAAGATTCTAGATGTTTTAGAAAACCGGAGAGAGAATATCTTGAGAATTTTAGCACATAAAGCACTTGATATATTAAACTCGATAACAGATCAAAAAATCTATCATTCAATTATAATAAATCCTCAAACATATTCTGTGAATGTTCATCCATGGGGGTTAGCTGAACCAATTCCTGCGACAAGGATTGGCGGAGGTCATCAAACACTGCTCGCCCTAGCTCTTCGACTATCAATACTGCATTTTATCAATTTTAGAGATTTAATAATTCTAGATGAGCCGACATATGGTGTCGACCAAGAAAATCTACAATTATTATTGAATTATCTTTCCAGTCTTAGAAGATATGTGAAGCAAGCAATAATAGTTACACATCACGGTTATGGGTTAGAAGATGCGGATAACATAATAACAGTATACAGAGATAGTAATGGGATCTCGAGAATTAAAGAAGAATTCTAGAAACTATTCAGAGATCTCTTCTAAGACCCTGCCTTTAGTTTCTTCACCTAAAATCATGGTTGAAACTGCGGCGATAATATGTGCGAGAGCGAACACTGTGAATGCTGGCAGAAGTGCTCCACTGCTAACCTCGAATAGGTATCCAGTAATAGAGGGTGAGAGGATGCCTGCAAGTCTTCCAATACTTGCTGCAACGCCTGTTCCTGTACCTCTAAGCTTCGTGGGATAGAGTTCAGGTGTATAAGTGTAAAGTCCAGCCCAAGCACCTAAATTGAAGAAAGAGATTACAGCGCTGTATATTAGTATCAAATCTAACTGTGCCGTGGAAGCCAGCAATAGACATCCTAACCCTGCAACTGCTAGATAAGATGCTAGGACCTTTTTTCTACCTACTTTATCCAATATTAATGCAGCACTATAGTATCCTGGAACTTGAACTAATGTTATTATTAGGACCCATTCCAAGCTTCTTACAACCTCATACTTGAAGAGTGAAGCGTATATTGATGGAAGCCAGATGAAGATTCCATGATAAGTATAGACTAGTACAGCCCACAGTATCCAGAGAACTATTGTTCTCTTAAGATATTTTCCATGGAATAAAGTAGTGAGAGGTGTCTTCTCTGCTTCCTCAACATCTATACTAAGTTTATCAACGTCTCCCACCAGTCTATATCTTCTAAGGATATTCTTTATATCATCAATTTTTCTTTTCTTCTCTAGAAATCTTAAAGATTCAGGAGAATACAATACTATTATAGGTATCAATATTAGAGGTATGAGTGAAGTTGCAAAGACGCTCCTCCATCCTACTTGAGGCATGATAATCCTTGCAAGGATTATAGATAGTAATACACCGTAGACCCAAGCTGTCTCAACTATCCCGACAAATCTTCCACGATATCTGGCTGGAGGATACTCAGACATATAAACAGCGGGGATAGGTAAAGTTCCACCTAAACCGAGACCTGCAACTACTCTAAATAAAGCCATACTTGCGTAGTCCCATGCGACTCCGCATAATCCGGTGAATATTGAGCCTATAAGCACCATCAAGATCATAGTATACTTTCTTCCAATTCTATCAGATATTATACCGCTTAGTACTGCTCCAAAGAACATTCCAAGATATCCAAAGCTTAACAGTATTCCAGCTTCAGTTGGAGAAAGCTTCCACTCAGCTGTTATACTAGGAAGCAAAGCGCCAATAAGCATTACATTCATCGCAGTTAATCCATAGACTAATGATGAAATCGTTAAAAGAATGTAATGGAATCGAGTAAGCTTTAATCCTTCAAGTAAGTTAACCACACTTATACTCTCCCTCGACATCATATATATTCAGGCTTAGAATATTAAAAAGCTTAACCTAGATGTTCTCTGACCTGTTAACTTAAGCTCCATGGAAGCATTACACCTTTAATCCTTTCAATTAGGTTTATTCCTTCCTCTTGGTTAAATAAATGAAATAGGTTAAGCCATCTCCAAACGTGTTCTAGTCTGCAAACTTTCTTGCTGTAGGGGAAGTAGTCCTCAAAGCTTTCTGTTCTATCCTTTACAACTTGTACTTCTCTCTCTATTACGTTGAAGAACCAATCTCTAAATTCATATGTTCGATGAACAAGTTTTAGTGTTCTATAGGCTTCATTGTAGTAGAGAGCTCCATCAGTATAAACAGTATGTCTTCCATAGAGCTTAACTAAGCTTCTTAAGAAAAGCTCAGCCTCATAAGAATTTCTAGTCCTAGAAAGCCAAAATCCAAGGATTTTCTTTTCATAAGGTTCATAGGCTACCAAACCCATGCTTGCCTTCCAGCAACCTTCACAGCTTTCTCATCCACTAAGAAAATAGAAACTCTACAATTAACTTTAAAGAGCTTCCTAAAGCCTGGAAAACTCTGAACCCACTTCCAAACTGCTACGTAGCTCCTCTTAACGAAAATTTTAATAGCCTTCATCTTCTCTCTATAGCTTAAGCCAAGGATTACTATGTAAAGAGCGTAGAGAACTACCGAAAAGTCAGTTCTCTTCCTCTTGAAGTCTAGTTCAAACATAGGAAAAAGGTAACCCTTGGCCTATAAAACTCTTAAGTTAACAGGTCGACCATAGAGGTGATAGCATGAAGAAGATAAGAGAATATCTCGAAAAAGTCTACGATATATTGGCTGACCTATTCGCTGAGCTACCACCAGTGATAGACCCACTTGGATCACTAGTAGGATTGATAACAATGCTACTATTGATACCGATACTATTGATGCTTCTAGGGATGTGAAGGTATGAAGCTTAGACCGCTAGAGCTAAGAATGAAACTATACGATGAGGTGTATAGTCTTAGGAGGCTTGGACTATCATACAGTCAAATAATAAAGATTATTCAAGAGAAGTATAATGAGAGATTAACATTCTCACATATAAGCTACTGGATAAGAGGCATCTATAATCCCTATGGAAGAGTGATAACATTAGATGACATTAAACCGTCCAAGGAGCTAGCATTCATCATTGGTTCAATTATCGGAGACGGAAACATATTTATATATGCTAAGGAAAAGAAACATTATTATAGAATATGTCTAATATGTAAAGATTTTGATTATGCTTTAGAGTTTGCTAGGTGCCTTGAATACATTGGTGTTAACTCACGTATTGGAAAACGACGAAATGGATGCTATATTGTTGAGGAGTACTCGAGAACGTTATGTGAATTATTGAAGAAGCCGTTAGACATTGAGAAGCTAAGACAATATATCGAGTATAGTGTAGAGACTATAACATCGTTTCTCAGAGCATTCTGTGATAGTGAAGGATACGTGGATAGGAGAGGAAATATATATGTTTACAATACGGACATAAAAATTCTAAACTATATCAAAGAACTACTATTGAGATTAAAAATAGATGTAACAGGACCACATCTGTTAGCAAAGAAGGGGATACCGTTCTATGATAGAAAAAGGGGAAAAACATATTATGCAAAGAAAGATGAATACTATCTCTATATTCGAGTAAATTCTAGAGGGAGGTTCGCTGAACTCATAGGATTCACTATTAGGAGGAAGATGGAGAGACTAATGAAAGCCCTCAACCCCCACCATTCTTCTCCCTTGCTTAGTATTTTGAAGTGTCTTACGCCTCGTTCTGAAATAGTGTCAAGGTACATTGCAGCATAATCACTAGAAAGATATACAGCTGACTTAAGTTCAAGAATAATTCTATCCACTATATTACTTAGGAAATAATCAAACCTAGAATTATATCTAACTATTTCTCTTCTCTCTATTTCATATCTATGAGGTCATGGAAGCTTACCATACTCTCCCTTAATTCATTTATTAAGCTGTTTAAAAATTTAATTCTTCTATCTATAAATGACTTGTACCCTCCAGATGTAGTGTGAATCTAGAGGAATTGGTCGAGGAATCTAAGTCTCTTTGCTGGGTGAGGATGTGTACTGAATATTTCCTCGAATATGCTTGGTTTCTGGTTCTTCACTTCTTCAATCAGTCTGTCAATGTTTTCTCCATATGCTTTGAATTCAACTTCAGGGTCTGATATGAAAAACGCTTTGAAATGCTGATATTTTTCTCTAACTCTTCTACTGATCCTCCCGGATGCTGCCATTATCTTTACTAGCGCTCTCTGAAGGTTTTTAGCTCCATTAAATGCTACTCTGCTCGAATGTGCATCAGCGTAGTATTCTCTCAGCCTACTCATGTAGAAGACAAAGAGATTGAAGATAAAGCTTAAGACCATTAACCCTAGGCCTAGGAGTAGTGCGAATGCTCCTCCGTTCCCTCTTTCCCGGCTTGACCCACTAAACCATCCCGATATATATAATGTGTACCCGATATAGTAGATTAATGCAGGTATAATGCTAATCATCATCATTACTATTACATCCCTATGCTTCAAGTGTCCGATCTCGTGACCTACTACAGCTTCGACTTCTTCTTGATCGAGATTTCTGAGAAGACCTCTAGTGACTGCGACCATGTTTCCAGTAAGAGGGCTACCATATGCGAATGCATTAGGTATATCTATCTCCGCGATCATTAGTTTAGGCGGTTTATCCATTCCACTTTCCCTAGATAGTCTACCAATTATTCGATGAAGCCATGGATACTCATCTTCCCTTACCTCCCTAACCTTGTAGACAGAATTTATAATATATGGTCCGATAAGCCACTGAAACACGTGAAAGACTACGACGAATCCAAGTATTCCATACAATCCGAAGAAAGACACACCTAAAATCGATAAGACAGCAACGAGGATAAGTGATGCCAAGGCCGTTACTAGAGCCCATACACCTATCATAGATAGTCTAAGCTTCAGCAAAGAAACTCTAGCTTCCGGTCTGGAAGTCGTACTGCTTTCTCTGTTAGACATAGTCCCTTCCCCTCTACGATGCATATCTTTGAAGACTTAAATTAAAACTTATCGCGAGATCTAATCTCATATATGAGTTGTGAAAATATTTCCATCACTAGTTCGATATAGATATTGAAGAAGCATGGTTAAGACAACTATATCCGTAATAAAAGCTGATGTGGGATCTATTGCTGGACATACATGCCCTAACGTAAAAATGATTGAGCTAGCAAGAGAGAAACTTTCAGAAGCAAGAGATTCTAGAATGATTAAGAGCTTTTACGTCTACTCAATCGGAGATGATATAGGTCTCGTAATTACACATGATAGAGGAGAGGACAATCCAGAAATTCATGGACTCGCATGGAACATCTTCAAAGAGATCACAGAAAAGATAAGTAAACCACTTAAACTCTACGCAGCTGGTCAAGACCTACTCAAAGATGCTTTCAGTGGAAATGTTAAAGGCATGGGTCCAGGTGTCGCAGAATTAGAATTTGAAGAAAGAGGCTCTGACCCTGTAATAGTGTTCGCAGCTGATAAGACCAGCCCTGCTGCATGGAATCTTATACTTTACAGAATTTTCGCAGATCCATCTAATACGGCTGGACTTGTCATAGACCCAGTCCTACATGATGGATTCATATTCGAGGTAATGGATCTAAAGGAAGGCAAGATAGTTAGATTGAAGACTCCTGAAGAAACATATGATCTATTAAGCTTGATAGGTACTATAAACAGATATGTTATCTCGAAAATCTATAGAGCGAGAGATAATGAGCCTGCTGCTTCAGCGTCTACGACAAGATTATCATACATTGCAGGGAAATATGTTGGTAAAGATGATCCCGTGCTAATTGTTAGAGCTCAATCAGGTTTCCCGGCGGTAGGAGAAATTCTCTCAGCATTCGCTATTCCACATCTTGTTCCTGGCTGGATGAGAGGAAGCCACTACGGTCCGCTAATGCCTGTAAGCTTCAAGAAGAAACACAATATTATTAGTTACTTTGATGGTCCCCCCAGAGTTATAGCTATGGGTTGGCAGGTATCGAATGGAGCATTAGTCGGAGTAGAAGATAATGAGCCTGTAGACTTGTTCGACGACCCTGTATGGGATTATAGTAGAGAATTGGCCACGAAGATAGCATTCTACATGAGGACTATGGGTGAGATAATGCCTGCTAGAATAGAGTCGGAAGAATTAGAGTATACATCACTACCTAAGGTGTTAGAAAAACTTAAAGAGAGATTTCTTGCACCAGAGAAGTAGGAAAAAGAAATAAGAAGAGTATTGATGAACGCTGGCTTAAAAGTCTTCTTTAATTATTGTTTTTCTACCATTTGCTTGGCATCTTTGAACAGCTTTCTTAACTATTTCTTTAACAACAGAGTCTAGACCGTCTAGAGCATCAGAGGCCAGCCTTATACCTTCAGGTAATAATTCCCTAACCTTCGATTCAACAACAATTCTCTCTCTCGCCATTCCTCAATCACTTACTAATATCTCGTAAATCCTACTAATTTAGTTTTTCAGATAAATATTGAACCTCTAATTTGGAGGTAATACATGTATATGTTTAGGAGCTATGTATATTTATGGCTTTTAATTAAATAGAGCATGGGGAGTCTACATGAGCAGCGTTGGAAAGTTTTCACCAAACGTCTTCAGAGCTTATGATGTTAGAGGTGTTTATGGGAAAGACTTAACAGATGATCTTGCTAAAGCTATTGGATTATCCTTTGCTACAATGCTGGGTAACTCTGGTGAAATTCTACTTGGCCGTGACGTCAGGTTAAGTGGAGAGACGTTAGCGAAGAATGTTTCAGAAGGATTGAGAGAAGGAGGATGTAATGTAATAAATGTAGGGATAGTTCCAACTCCTGTGAACTACTTTGGAGTAATCTGGTGGAAGACTAATGGTGGAGTACAAGTTACTGCAAGTCATAATCCTCCAGAATGGAATGGAATGAAATTAGTCACTTCAGAAGGTGACACAGTTTCTGAAGGAGCTGGAATGGAAGAATTAAAGAAAATGGTTCTGGAAAATAAGTGGAAGACGTCGGATAGACGTGGGGTTGAAGTAAATAGAGAATTAGTCTCTGACTACGTAGAATTTCTCCTTTCAAAGATAAAAATTGAGAAGAGAAAAATCAGGATAGCTGTGGATTATTCAAATGGGGCCACGACAATCGTTTTCCCGAAGATTGCAAAACTTCTTGGAATTGAGGTTATCGGATTAAATGATGAACCAAATGGCATGTTTCCAGGCCATCTCCCTGAACCAACAGAGGAAAACCTACAAGAACTAAGAGAAATTGTAAAAAGAAATCAAGTTGAATTCGGTGTTGGTTTCGATGGTGATGGTGACAGAGCAGTATTCATAGATGATAGAGGCAGAATTCTACCTGGAGACATAACCCTAGCAGTATATGTTAAACACTTGGATAGAAAAGGAAAAGTAGTCTACGACCTAAATAGTAGTTCAGCTCTACGGCATGTAATCCTAGAAAACGGGTGTGAGCCTGTAGAGTCTAGAGTGGGTAGAGCATACATATTAAGAGAGGTTAGGAGGCTTAGAGCAGTCATAGGCGGTGAAAAAAGCAATCACTTATATTTCTCAGAATTATGGGGATTCGATGACGCGGTCTATGCGGTCCTCAAGATGGTTGAGATACTATCTAAATCAGATAAGAAACTTTCAGAAATAGTTGATACTATACCATCGTATCCCTCTACACCTATAATGGTATTCGATTGTCCAGATGAAGTAAAGGAGAAAGTAGTGGATAAGATTGCTGAAAAACTTTCAACTCAAGCATTGAAGATAAGTAGACTAGATGGTGTTAAAGCATACTTCGAAGATGGGTGGCTCCTCATCAGACCCTCAAACACGATGCCTCAGATAAAGATGTCTGCGGAAGCAGTATCTGAGGAAAGACTCAAGGAGATAGTTGAATATGGGAAAAGACTAATCCTAGATACAGTAAAATCTTCAATATAACTACATAATTACCTGAGAACGTGTAACTTGAAAATCTTAAAAAGTTTAATTTCCTAAATCTACTGTATGCAACAACAAGTCCCATTTTACGGTAGCTTCGTAAATGGCGAAGTCATACTTACAGAAGAAGAGCATATCTTTAAAAATATTAACCCAGCCACTTCAGAAGTTATAGGTTACGTAAAAAGAGCCTCCGTAGATACTGTCAAATATGCTTTAGAGTCTGCGGAGAAGGCATTTGAAATATGGAGTAAGAAATCCTATCATGAACGATCTTCAATACTATTTAAAGCATCACAGATTATGAAGAATAAACGTGAGGAATTAGCTAGACTTCTTACAATTGAGCAGGGTAAGACATTGAGTGAGTCTAGGAAAGAAGTAGATGTATCTATCAGGATGATGGAATTCTTCGCGGGTGAAGCTGGAAGATTAATTGGAGAATTTGATGAAGCAGATAGAAGTGATTTATCCACATTCTATATTAGGGAGCCCTTGGGAGTAGTGCTAGTTCTTACACCTTGGAATTATCCATTAGCGATACCTGCATGGAAGATTGCTCCAGCTATTATGGCTGGAAACACTGTTATCTTTAAACCTGCAAGTTATACACCGATAATAGGGTTAAAGCTTGTAGAGATACTGCACGAAGCGGGGCTACCCAGGGGGGTAGTAAACTGTGTGACTGGAAGCGGGGTGGAAGCAGGAGAAATGCTAATTAGAGATAATAGGATAAAGGCTATTACATTCACTGGTTCAACTGAGGTGGGGTTAAGGATAGCTTCCATCGCGTCGGAGCATCTTGCTAGAGTACAGTTAGAGATGGGTGGAAAGAATGCATGCGTAGTATTGGATGATGCTAACCTCGACGTATTTATGCAAGGGTTTCTCTCAGCAACCTTCGGAGTTGCAGGACAGAAATGCACGGCTACGAGTAGACTAATCATTACAAGGAATATCAAAGAGAAGGTTCTTGATAGGATTCTAGAACTCACAAAGAAGATTAGAGTTGGCAATGGTCTTAGAGAAGATGTTGACGTCGGACCAGTCGTAAGTGAATCCCAAATGGAGTCAATTCTGAGATTCATCGAGTCAGGTAAGAGGCAAGGAGCTAAACTGTTGATAGGAGGTGCGAGGCTGAGAGGTGGAGAATATGACAATGGATTCTTCATACAGCCTACCATATTTGATGAAGTAACTCCAGATATGGAGATTGCTCAAGAAGAAATATTTGGACCAGTACTCTCGATTATGACTGTAGACAGCTTCGATCAAGCATTAGAGATAGTCAATAATAGCAAGTATGGATTATCAGCTTCGATCTTTACAAATGACCTATCCAAGGCATTTAGATTCATCAAGGAAGCAAAAGTAGGAGTAACTCTAGTGAATATGCATACAAATTATAATGAACCACATATGCCATTTGGGGGAATAAAGATGTCAGGATTCGGGTTGAAGGAACAGGGGAGGAAAGCACTAGAATTCTTTACAGAAATTAAGTCTGTTTACATAAAGCCTTGAATTTCCATCTTCATATCTTTTTGTTATACATGCATCTTAAATAAGACGCCAGTTTACTATTAATTTGGAATGTTAGCGTTAAGATTATATGGTAAAGAGGATTTAAGGCTTGAAGATGCTCCTGAGCCTACTTTGAAGAATTATAATGCGATTCTAAAAGTTAAAGCTACGAGCATCTGTGCGACAGATGTTAAAGCGTACATGACAGGAGTTAGGACAAAGGTTCCCATTACTCTTGGTCATGAGTTTGCTGGAGAGATTGTTGAGGCAAGTAAATCTCTCAAGGATTATGTGGGTAAAAGAGTTGTTGTCAACCCAAACATTTTCGATGGCACATGTGAATATTGCCTTTTAGGAGAGCATGTCCTATGTCCTAATAGGTACGCGATAGGAATAGATGTTGACGGCTCTTTCGCTGAGTATGTTGAGATACCTGGACAAGCTTTCCAAGTAGGTGGAGTATTGGAAATACCAGAACATCTAAGTTATGAAGAAGCTTCACTAGTCGAACCTCTAGCAGCATGCTTTAGAGGACAATTAAAACTCAACATTCGACCTGGAGATACTGTAACCGTTATAGGCGCTGGACCAATAGGCTTAATGCATTTCCTCCTAGCAAAAGCATTCGGAGCCTCCAAGATAATTATCAGTGAAGTTGATGACAGAAGGATAGAAACAGCTAGAAACCTAGGCGTACAATATATTGTCAACCCGATCAAGGAAGATATTGAGAAATCAATCAGGGAACTAACTGACGGCCGTGGAAGCGACGTGGTCATTGTTGCGGTAGGCTCACCTCATGCACAAAAAGATGCTTTAAAGATTGTGCGGAAAGGAGGTAGAATAAACTTCTTCGCTGGTCTACCAGCAGGAACCGAAGAAGTACCCATAAACACTAACATCATACATTACAAGCAGATAACCGTTTTAGGAACTTCTATGCAGACCCCCATAGAATTCAAGAAGACGCTCGAACTTGTATCTTCAGGGCTTGTTAACGTCAAGCCATTAATAACTCACACATATAGTTTAAGAGAAGGCCTGGAAGCTTTCTCAAAAACTCTTAGAGCAGAAGGATTAAAGATAATATTAATTCCTTAAAGAGTAGGCTGTACGTATTCAGGTTTTCTGATATCTAGGATTATCAACTATTCTTACTTGCTTGTTTTCTTCTATAACTATTTTGGCGAATCCTTTTTCTTTAACTATTAGGTAATCATGACCAGCGTCTGAAGGATAAGCAAAGAAGAAGATGAATTTTCCTCTTCCAGTGTTTATTGTGCGGTGACCCCATCCGGGAGGAACGTATCCTAAGGAACCGGGTTCAAGCTCTATCACCGATACTTCACCATTTTCATTCTGCATTAGAAGCAAACCTTTCCCCTTTAAGCAGAGATAGAATTCAGCTGCATCTTTCTCATGGAAGTGCCCTTTCGTCATATAGTATTCTTTTCCAATCTTTCCAGGATATATTATTGTTACTCCAAGGTTCAAATTGCCAGATGTTTCGGAAGCTATATATTCGCTGTACTCATATATGATTGGGTCTCTTCCTCTTGATAGTATCTTTTCCGCATCCTCAATACTTGAAAAGTATTCTTTTATTTCGCTTAATCGAACTTCCTTCTTTCTCTTGTATGGTTGTACGGTTCCTTTCTTAAAGTCTATAATTACTTTCTCAGGTTTTAATAGTTCAGACATACTCTATCTACTCAAGGTAGATCTAAGGCAATTTTTATATCTTTAGATACGATTCCATCCATAGTCCATCTCCTAGCGGTATAGTATTCATCCAACATAGTGTTAAATATTTCAGGTGATAGAACGTGGCCTTTTGCTGGACCGTCAGGTATCGGTTCTCTCATGATTCGTTCTGGAAGTATGTCGTCTTTACGATTAACTCCTTCTCTGTTTAAGATCATTCTTTCAAGATTGTAGACTCGTTCACCTATAGAGTTTAAGTTTATGTCAAGCTCTATTCCTGTAACGAATTTGAAGACTTCTGGGCTAGGAGTATCAGTAAAGTTTAGGGATCTTCTCGGTATCGTACATATTCCTAGGGAGTCAACGTATCCTCTTACATCCTGTATTGTTTTAACGAGTTGACCTTTGCCCTTCACCGCGTATCTATCAATTTTTGGTTTAAGTAATTCATCTCTAATAGTCCATCCTCCCACATTATGGCATGCTCCTCTAGATGATGTTGCATATGCAAGACCCATCCCGTAGAAGGCTCTAGGTTCATATGCTGTAAACTCCATTCTCTTGACATGCATTGCATAGTACTCAGCGTTATGTCCAATATACTGAGCTGCTCTTACCGCTCCATCCGCTAATTTTTCTCCGAAACCTCTTCTCTCACCAATCAATCTCGTTAATTCCACTACTGCTTCACTATTTCCAAATCTCAACTCCATCCCATTAGTCTTCTCTTTATCAAGGATTCCTTTTTCATACAATTCCATTGCGAACCCGATCACATACCCTGCTGAGATCCCGTCCAAACCATAATCGTCTGAGAGATTGTTAGCAGCTACTATGTAGTTGTAGTCGAAAACCCCACATTGAGGTCCAAATGACCAAATTGTCTCATATTCAGGTTTACTAGTGAAGTCTTTGTATTCTTCCATGTTGGGTTTAGCATATTTCCCACATGCGATTGGACATCGATAACATGCTACGTCTTTTGCTACAAATTCTTCTCTGAAAATCTTAGAAGACAGTCGAGCTATAAGATCTTCCTCAACTCTAGTTCTAGTAAAATTCATCAATGGATAAGCTCCAAGCTCATATAGCGAGTCTATATACTGGGCCGTTCCATACTTTGTATGGTAACCCGTTGTTTCTTTTAACAAACTTAGATTATTCCTCAAATATTCTGAAAGCTTGTCAGGTTGAGCGATTTCAACTTCTTTTGAGCCTGAGACGATTACTCCTTTAAGATTCTTTGAACCCATAACTGCTCCAACACCTCCTCTTCCAAAGCTTCCACCCCTACGTGCGCCTGGGAAATCAACTTGGACGCTGGCAATTTTAGAAAGTTTCTCTCCTGCAGGACCTATACATGCGACCGTTCCCTTATCGCTTCCCACTTTGTCAAGTAGAACCTTCTGAGCCTCGCTACTCTTCAACCCCCAAGCATCTTCAGCATTTGCTATTTTTACTTCGTTATCGTTTAAAATAATGCATGATGGTTTATTCGCCCTTCCTTCTATTATTAGACCGTCATATCCAGCTTTTTTAATGAATGCTCCAAAGTGGCCTCCCGCATTGGATACTGTGTAGATGTTTGTTAACGGAGACTTAGTTACGATGTGTGCTTTCGAAGAACCCCATACAGTAGTACCCGTTAGTGGCCCTGTCATTATTATTAATTTATTTTCTGGAGATAGTGGAGGAGTATCTGGACTTATTTCTTCATAATAGTATCTTGCAGCTAATCCACGACCTCCCAGATACTTTCTTAACCATTCTATTGGGATCTTTTCAGTAGATATTTTTTCCTTAGATAAGTTTATACGAACTATTCTTCCATTATATCCATAGAGTTTTTCTTGACTCATCACTATCCACTTCCTAATTCTGGTCTAGATTTCTATTTTAGGATTATGAAAAAGCATCTTAAGACTGTATAGAGTATTTCTTGATAAAAAATCTATAGTCTGTACTCAAATAGCTTCTTGTCTTCTTTACAATTAAAGCTTTGGATTTCACCCGATTAATGATTCGTGTCCTTCAAGTATGTAATCAAGTTTATCTATCAGCTTCTCATAGAAATTAGAGTATTTCTTGTATGTTTCATGTACTTCAGGGTTTGGCTGGATTCTCTTGATCGGTTTAACCCATTCATTGATTGTTTTGTTGTAGTCTTTTATAAGTTTTACACCATATCCGCCTATAACTGCTAATGCTGTAACGGCGTATTCTTCTCTGTTAAGTAATACGTAGGGTACTCCGAGGATGTCTGCTTTAATCTGATTCCATACATCACTTTTATTTCCACCTCCGATACCTCTAACTTCTTCTATCCTAATCTCTTTCAATAGTTCTTTCAGTATCTTTAGGTAATGGTTGTATTCGTATGCTATTGCCTCGAGTATGGATCTAAACAGATGACCTGTTGTATGTTTCCATGTGAAACCTATCCAAACCCCTCTTATTCTAGGATTGTATGGGTATGCTCTACCTCCTAGGTGAGGTATGAAGATTACGCCTTCACTTCCAGGAGGAATTCTTGAGGCTTGTTCATCTAGGGTCCTGTAGGGATCTTGACCTTTTTCCTGAGCTATTCTTTTCTCTTCTTTAGCTATCTCATCCCTAAACCATCTTAAGCATAAGCCGCCTCCATTTATGTATGCTCCAACACACCATAGCTCTGGTACTACTGATTTTAGATATAGAAGAGTCTTGTATCTTGTATCAGGTACAAGTTTATCTGTTGATACATAAAATGCTGATGCAGTGCCAGCTATATCTAGACATAATCCAGGTTGAGTTAAGCCTGCTCCAAATGTACATGCCATCCCATCTCCTGCTCCAGCGGCTATCGGTATACCCTTCGGCAGCCCTAGCTTACTAGCTTCTTCTGAGACTAGTTCTCCAATTATCTCCCAAGGCTTAACTATTTTAGGCATTTTATCTAAGGGTAGCTTGAATATTTCGGCTAATTCTTCAGAATACTTCATTTTATGTACGTCGAATAAACCTGTAAATGTTACATATGTGTAATCATAGAAAGCTTCGTCGCCTTTTAATCCAGCAAGTTTTCCTGCTACATAGACTGCAGGCACTGTAAATTTACATATATTTTCAAATACTTCTGGTCTTTCATTCTTCCACCACATCATTTTTGGTAAGTGATCTATTGTGGGTGGTGCACCTGTTAACTGTATAAGCAGGTCTTCATAATTTTGTTTGATGTAATCTAGGTATTCTTTACATCTTATATCCAACCATGAATCATAAGGCATTACCGGTTTCCAATCTTTATCTACTGCTAGTATTCCAGCCATCTGTCCACTGAAAGCAATAGACGCTACGTCTTTAGGGCTTACTCCAGACTTTTTTATTACTTGTTTAATTGTATTAATGGATGAAGTATAGAAATCTTCTGGTTCTTGTTCAACCCATCCAACTCGCGGATAGTATAGTTTTGATTCTTCGTAAGCTACTGCTAACTGGTTTCCCTCAACATCAAATATGGAGGCTTTCGTTCCAGCAGTTCCTATATCTACACCTATCAAATATTGTGAGCACATAATATCTACCTCTTCAAAGATCTCTAACGATTAGTTAATAATATATCTTGCTTGAATCTTCGATTCCACTACTCTTCATAATGAATCTATAAGTAATCTTTCAATTTATTGTCCTCCAAGTTCTCCTTCATGTCTTTTCGCATATCTTCTATCTACAACTTCATCTATCCTCAACAACATTACAGCTGTCTCAACAGATGTCTTTAGGATTTGTTCTTTAGCTTTGTAAGATTCAATAACATTCTTTTCAAGCATATTGGCTACAGCCCCAGTATATGGGTCAAATCCGTAATAATATTCCCCACCTACATGTTTAGACATCAATTCCGGTATAATGTCTACTGGATTGTATCCAGAATTACTGATTAATATTCTCGGTATGTTCTCTAAGGCATTCGCAAAGGCATGCATTGCAACTTGTTCTTTACCGCTATATTTGGTAGATTCATTCCTAATAGTTATTGCTAAGGCTTCTTCTACAGCTCCTCCTCCAGGAACGTATAATGGTTCTTGAAGTAGTGAAGCCACATATTTTACCGCATCCTTTATAGCGTGTTCAACTTCATCAAGTAATCTTTCTAATCCAGCTCTTAACAATATAGTCACTCCTTCAGAATGATCGCATCCCTCAATTATTACTACTCTATCTTCTCCTATCTTCTCTTCTCTAATTAGTGCAGCTTTTCCAAGGTCTTCTTCTCTGAGGTCATCTAAGTCTGAAACTATGTTCGCGCCTGTAAATCTTGCTACATTATAGAAGTCTTCTTCTTTTAGAAGTCTCCCTATGGCCATTACCCCCGCATCTGCAAGCAACTGACTCGCTATCTTGCCTATCCTCTTCCTACAGATTACAGCATTTACTCCAAGAGATAATATCTTGTTAACCACGTCTTTGATTAGGTTTCTTTCTTCTTCGAGGAATTGAGTAACATGGAGTGGGTTGCTTATGGTGATTTGATACTTGTAAGGTTGAAAGTGTCTAAATTCATCTATCTTTAATGCCATGTTTAGGACGGCTATCTTTGCATCTTTCACTATTCTAGGCATTGATGGATGAACAATCTTCTTATCTATCACTATGCCTTTAATAACAATACTTTCTTCAAGGCTTTTCCCTATCTTCTTAACTATCCTTATATTGTTTGTATCAAGTAACTCTTTGCTCTTAGAATTTTCAATAACGTGGCGTAAAGCTTTAGTAGTTATGTCTGCCAGTAATCTTGCATCGTGTATGTTTTTGCTATTAAAAAGTGTAAAAATAAAACTTCTTAGAGTATTATCAGCTACCTTCTCGATAGGCTTGCTCATCTCTCTTAAACGTTTTAGGGCTATATTATAGGCAATTAAATATCCATCAATGATTTTACTAACCTTAACCTTGTGACTAACTAGTCTCTCAGCTCTCTTCAGTAATTCTCCAATCAATATAATGGTTGTCTTCGAACCGTCTCCAACCATTGTTTCAACTGTTTTTGCAGCTTCCCGTAATACTTTAGCTACAGGATGGTGTAAATCCAGTTTATCTAAAATTACTGCACCATCATTTGTAATTCCAGTCTCATCAAACTTGTCTATAACCATTTTGTGCATTCCTCGTGGTCCTAAGCAAGGTTTTAGGAATTCTGCGATATACTCAGCAACAGAAATATTGTCTTTCCATGCTACTAATTTCCTACTCTTCAGTACTCCTTCTCGATGAAGTGAGAGAGGATCACGTATGATGTATCTCTTAGACATCTTATCACCTCACTCTAATCTGTCTATATCCAGTTCCATGGCTAATTCATTATCCAAGGTTATTAACATTTGCTTCCTATAGCAGATCTAGACGGATTCAGAACTTCTTGTAATAGTTTATTAGTTGATGTATGTATCTCTGCTTAGGCGATGATGAATCCTGGCTGCCGGATTTGATGATGAAGGCCAAAAGCTCTGAGTCAATCAAACAATATGATCTCCATACTAAGCCTCTGATTTCTACCACCATTTCATACTGTATCTGTAATCTTCTATTTCTTCACCCTTGTTAGGTTTTCTGAAAACAAATAAGTGTTCATGTTCGATCAAGTAAAAGTCTGTCCAGTAGCGTTTATCGTGAGGTTTTTCTACCCAGCATTCTTCAGCGGTCTTCACTAAGCCTACCCATTTTCTACCAGTTGTCTTGGTATGCCATTGGATTTTGATTATGTCTTCTTTCAAGATGAATCCTACATCTAGAAATTGCTGCATGACTCGGAAAGCTATTGGAACATAGTGTCTATGCTTCCTAGTGTCGCCTATTAGTATTGCGCAGAATCTACCAGGCTTTAATACTCTGAAGCTTTCTTTAGCTACTTGGCGTATACCTTCTAAATACTCTTCAAGACTGTAGACTTGTGATAAGTCACCTTCCACTCTTCTATCTTTAGAGTATGAAACTATGTTTGCATAGGGTGGATGTGTAGCTATCAAGTCTATAGACTCATCCTTGATCAAGTCTAAGTTTCTAGCATCACCATGATATACCCTTATCTCAGGTTCTAAGTAGTCTTGGTCTAGAGGCTTGTATGTAAAGTTCAGTCTATCTAAGGTCAGTATCACTGCATCATAATTTATATCGACGCCTATGGCGTTTCTACCTAAAAGCTTACATTCTACTAAAGTAGTTCCTCCACCACACATCTGGTCTAAGACCAGTTCTCCAGGTTTACTATATCGTAGTATAATGTTTCTAGGGATTTGAGGAGCCCAATTACCTCTATAATCGCCTCTATGAGTAGACCATTCACCTCTATCTGGGAAAGACCAGACAGTCGATGTTTCCAAAGTGAAGTTATGGGGTTGATATTTCTCAACCTTGTGAGGTTTCCCAACAGGTATCTCCTCATCTTCTATACGGACAGAATCATTCGTCTTAACATACTCTAAATACTCTTCAAGCTTTACAAGTCTCATATTGATATAACCAGATTCTCTAACCATGTTATCTTTAATCTTATAATCCATAAATATGAATCTATCAAGATTTATTTGCATCCCGTCAAACCCATCGATATATATTTAGAACACCTCTAATAAAGAACCACACTTTAGGCATCTAACAATTATTGAGAGTACACCATAATAACCATCATCAATATCTATAAACTCATAGTTATAATCATCAGGATATATGATGGTGTTACATTATGGACATACAATCTTACCATCATCATCTACAATAAACTCTATAAACATACTCTTAGACATCTATCCTATCTCTAAGATAAAGATTCTATAACCTTAGTTCCCATCAAATTTAAGTTTACGTTTTTCTATTTTTAGTGTATGAGTTATGCTGATATGTTGGCTATTGTTAGGAGGGTCATCTCTCCTATTGTGGCTGAGCATTACCCTAGTAAGGCTAATCATGAGAAGATGAGCCTACATGACCTTATTGTGTTCGGTGTTATGGCTCATATAGTCTTCGATGGCATCTATAAGAAGGCTTATAAGCTCTTCATAGAAGAGCTTGGTTTCTTCCCAAGTGTTAGGTATAATAAGGTTGTGGAGAGGCTGAATAGGTATGAGGGGTTGCTGATAGAGTGCTTAAAGCTATTCAAGCTTGAGGGGCAGGTGGTCGTAGACTCTAAGCCCTTAGAGACGAAGAAACTAGCTAGGTTTAAAAGGCATAGTAGGAGAGGTGAATCTAAGCTCATAAAGAATGAGGAAGGTATAGGGTTCAACCCTTTAAAAGAGGGTTCTACGTAGGATACAAGCTAACCTGCGCTACAGATGGAATATACTTGAACCTCTTATACGTAGACTCTGCGAACGAGCATGACCTCACTATAATCAAAAATAGGAGAGAAGATTTCGTAGAAAGATTCAAGGGAAAACGGTCATTCTTGATAAAGCCTACATAGATAGAGGGTTCGAGGAGGAGATGAGGAGGAAAAACGTACAATACATAGCTATAAAATAGCTATAAAGAGGAAGAATATGATCAGCTCAGATAATGAGAGAGAATATTATAGAGCCTTATCCAAGCTTAGGAAGATGATAGAAACCATATTCTCACAACTCGAGAACCTAGGGCTAAGATTCGTAAGAGCAATATCAAGAAGAGGCCTAGCAATAAAGATCATCTTATCCACAATAGCATACAACATACTACAAGTGATGAGAGGAATTTGATGGGAACTAAGGTATAACGGAGTATTCTTGCTATCAACTTCACCGCCGGACGATTGACTTTATGTGTTGAAAAACTAGGTTTTTCTAGAAATACCGATTCTGAAACAGCATATTCCTTAGATTTAGCAGTAACTAATGAAAAACGGAGTTTTTCGCTCCAGTAAATAAGGCAATAGCTCTGTTCATATGATTCTTAAGCAATTAAGATTCAAACTTATTAAAACATGATTTAGAAAAATGCTTCTAAGAAGAAGTAAAAGGGAAGGGGGAAAGAAGAGAAGGTTTCTAGCACATTTATTGCTTTCTCCGTCAGTCTAAATGGCCGCCTGACCGGGTTCTGGGCTACATAGTCTTTCATAGACATATACTTGTCCTTTCTATTATTAGAAATGATAACATCCATAACAGTTTCACTTCAGTTTAATCTATCCCTCAGACGTCTTCCAAGAAAACGATCTGTCACGGTGGCTTAAAAACAGTTCAGTATATCTCAACTGTACATTAATAAATCTGCATCTCACGCAGACATGATCAAACCAGAGAGTCAGCCCATTATAGTTAAGAGGTAGAATGATGCTATTCCGTGTTTGCTAAAGTCTTAATACCTGGTTAACCATGGATATTGCAGGATGATGTGGAATCAGTCCTCTGATCGATGAAGAATATGGGACAGCCTGACTTTTAGACTATTCGTGATAATTCTTCATAATCTTCTCTATTCATCTTCCAACCGATTGAGCCTAGTATCTCTTCTAGATGTTGAGGGTTTAATGTTCTAGGTATAGCTACAACATTCTCATGTCTGAGTACCCAGTTGAGAGCTACTTGTACTGCTGTCTTACCATATTTCTTACCAATGCTTTCTAGCTTACTCTTGTATGGTTCATGAGCTATTAACCCCTTCGCTAAAGGTCTATAAGCAATAACTGTGATATCGTTCTCTTTACAGAATGGTAAAATCTCATCTTCAATTCCTCTATCAATAATATTGTATAGTACTTGGTTTGACACTATATCTGTATGGGAGAGATACGACATTGCTTCCTCCATATCTCTTACACAGAAGTTACTTACCCCGATGAATCTAGTCTTTCCCTCCATGACTAGTTTCTCCATAGCTTTCATTGTTTCCCTCAATGGTATTCCAGGATTAGGCCAATGAATCTGATATAAGTCAACATACTCTATCTTTAGTCTTTTCAAGCTTCCATCTAAGGCTCTCAAGACATCATTGTATCTAAGATTGGAACTCCATACTTTCGTCGCAATGAATGTCTTTTCTCTATCGAATTCTTTGATAGCTTCTCCAACTATTTCTTCTGAGTGACCTGCTCCATACATCTCTGCAGTATCTATGAATGTTATACCTTTCTCTACTGCAAGCTTGATGATTTTTATTGCTTGTTCATCTGCTGAATAATCGGGGGTGAATCTTCCACCAATCTCCCATGTTCCAAACCCTATTACAGGTAAGTAAACATCAGTTTTTCCAAGTCGTCTATACTCCATAGCTGTTGATAAAAAAGGAGAAACTAACTAATAAAGAATTTACTTCCTCCTCATAGAATCATATTCCAGCAATAATCTTCTAACCTCATCATTCGATATATCTCTCCATTCCACGTAGGCATCTGCCACAGCAAATATTGTACTGGATCTTATGTTTAAGCAGATGGCTTCATCTATCTTTCCAGAGAGGAGTTTTAATGCTTCAGTAGATGCTGTTGGAACTGCTACGATTACTCTTCTACATCCTCTCTTCTTCACTACTTCTACTGCGAGAGACATAGTATATCCAGATGCTAACCCATCATCTGTAATTATGACTATCCTATCTTTAACATTTAGATCATATTCTCCTAGCCTCCATTCTTTTAACCTAAGTTTTATTTCCTCCAATTCATGGGATATACACTCTGCGACAATCTTTGGAGAAAGCCTAGTCAACTTAATTAGTTCATAATTTAACAAGTATGTTTCATCCCAGCTTACAGCTCCAAATCCTGCTTCTGGATTCCATGGAAAATGTATCTTCCTAACCATTATCAGATTGAATTCTAGATTAAGTTTTTTAGATATGGTTAATCCGAGGGGGACGCCTCCGGAAGGTATGGCTAAGACTACTGTATCTCTTCTATCTCTATACTCCTGTAATTTCTCAGCAAGTCTTTCACCTGCATCTATTCTATCTCTGAAAACTCTTATCTTTTCTCTTAGTAGAGGATCATCTATTATCTTCATTCTTCTTCTACTGGCTCAATGAGGAGTAAGTCGCTAACTTTACCGACTACCTTTATTCTCTGTCCAGGTTTGACTTCTTTCTTCGATGTGGCTCTCCAGAGTTCTCCATCCAACTTAACATATCCTTCCGCTCCAGGGCTTATCGGGTCCACTGCTTTACCGTACTCGCTAGGTATCTCTCTCAAGTATGGTTTACTTCTTACGGCTTGTATTGCTTTATAGATTAAGAAACCGAAGAAGAAAGAGATGAGGATCAATATGATCGATATAGTTTTGAGAAGCTCGTTAAACCATAATTGGGAGATAAGTTGTTCCCTCGGAGGAGATCCAGCTATCAACACTATCCCTATACCTAGGGACAATATTCCACCAACAGCTACTGCACCGAAAGTATGTGTGAAGACTTCGTACACGAGTAATGCTGCACCTATACCTATCAATAACAAGCCTATTAAGTTTACATCGAATCCTTGACCGATCAATCCTAATAAGATAAGTATGCCGCCCGCAACCTCTGCACCCCATCCTGGCGAGGCGAAACCGAGTATCAATGTCATTATTCCTACTGCGAGGAGGATCGAGGATATAAGAGGGTTGGAGAGAGCCTCCATAAAGTAGACGTTCAAAGGTTTATCAACTTCTATTATAAGACTGTCTCTAGTTTCTATTTTAACTATTTTATCGCCTATCGTTACATTCCAGCCATTTATCTTATCTAAGAATTCTCTAGGGTTTCTAGCTACAACCTCTATAACTTTTTTCTTTAATGCTTCTTCAGGTCCTAGAACCAAGTTCTTCGTTACAAATAGCCTAGCCACTGATTCATTCCTATTATTCATTCGTGCAAGAGACGCGATTTTTTCAGTTAGGAAATTGATGGTTTTCGTATCGTTTACAGGTGTTCCACCTACAACTGGTTGGCATGCGCCTATCTGTGTATATGGGGCCATGCCTGCGATCTTACAGGCCATTAGTATGTATGTTCCAGCAGACATTGCGTTTGCACCTTCAGGATAAACGAAGCAGAAGACAGGTTTCTCAGAGTTTTGGATATGCTTAATAATCTCGAGCGTGGCCTCTGCTTCTCCACCCAGGGTGTCCAGAGTTATTAAGAATAATTCGTAGTCTTCCCACCTCTCGGTAAGAAATGTTTTAACATATTCTGTAGTAGCTGGAGAGATGTATCCTTCAATCTTCAACCATGCTACTTTTACTTGTTCACCGTTTATGTTTAGAATAAGTATGAATAAATTCAATAGGATTAGTGTTGTAAAGAGTAGCCAGTAACTCTTCTTCATTCTTTCTTCTCACTCTTGATTACACCTAGGAATGTTCCAAGCTGAGATGAGGCGCTCTCGGTTACAACGATCATATTCTTTTCTCTAGCTATCTCACTCCAAGTCTGGAGTTCTCTCAACCTTAATGCTATCGGGCTCCTAGCATAGTATTCTGCTGCTTCCGCCATCTTCTTAGCTGCTTCAAGTTCTCCCTCAGCCATTATTACCCTGCTTCTTCTCTCTCTTTCAGCTTCAGCTTGCTTAGCCATAGCTCTCTGCATAGCTTCAGGTATTATTACGTCTCTAATAGCTACAGCCGTTACTTTGACACCCCATGCTTCAGTAGCTTCATCAAGTATTGCTTGCACTCTTTTACTCAATTCTTCCCTCTTGCTAAGTAGCTCATCTAATTCTACTTGACCTATTACGTCTCTGAGGGTTGTCTGAGCTAGAAGGCTTGAGGCCATGATGTAGTCTTTTACTTTAACTGCTGCAGCGATTGGGTCGCTGACTCTGAAGTATACTACTGCGTCAACATCCACGGTAACATTATCTCGAGTTATTATCCTCTGCTTAGGGACATCCATCGTAAGCAGTCTTAAGTCAATTATCCTCCTTTTATCAATTATTGGTAAGATTACTACTAATCCTGGCCCCTTAGCACCCTTCAATCTACCCACTCTAAAGATCACTACTCTTTCATACTCTGTTACAATCTTAATTGATGAGGCCAAAATTATTATAATGAATAATAAGATAAAGAATCCTAGAAAAAGTGTCGCAGGCTGGATCTGACTTATCATTACTTCACCACCACCTAATTTTATTTTTGCCCAGATAAATAGTTTAAAGAATTAGACACTCTCGACTGATGTATCCCTAGCTGAAATACGATCAAACGATTTAACAATCCCATAATCTTTATCTACTGCATCTTAATGTTATTGAAGATATGGCTGACGAGGAATCAGAAAGAGAGTTTACCGTTAGGATGTTTATGTCTATTGACCCCTTGACTGTGAAAGAAGATGCAAGTATTGTTGAGATCGCTAGAAGCATGGCGGATAGAGGGGTAGGAGCATGCTTTGTTGAGAGAGATGGAAAAGTCGTTGGGATAATTACTGAAAGAGACATCGTCAGACGAGTAGTTGCAAAAAACCTCGATGCTTCAAAGACTAGAGCTCTGGAGATTATGTCTAAACCTATCATAGCTGTAGATCCTGATACGAGTGTAGAAGATGCATTACGGGTTATGTCAGAAAAGAAGATAAGGAGACTAGCAGTTATAGAGAAGAATGTACTAGTAGGGATAGTAACTATATCCGACCTAGCTAAGGCTCTTCTACAGAAAGTCGAGATCGTAAACATGTTCGTACGTGCAGCTACTCGTGAACTCCCAATGTATGGTTAACCCAGTTAAGCGAAGACATAATTTGTAGATGAACATCTATAATCATTAGAGAAGAATGGCGATAGTTCGCGTAGGTACTTCAGGATACAGTTATTTCTGGAATCCTGAAAAACGTAGCCCATTCAAATGGTATGTTATGCAGAATTTCAAGAGTGTTGAGATTAATGCTTCGTTCTATTCTTTCCCTAGAAAGAGTTGGATAATTAGTTGGCTGAAGAATTCTCCTGAAGATTTTGACTTCAGTATAAAAGTTCATAGAAGTATAACACATTTATCTAGAATGAGTGAGAAATCACTATCAATCTGGGAGAAGTTTTATCAAACATTTAAACCATTAGAGAGCAGAATAGTCTTCTGGCTCTTCCAGTTCCCAGCATATTTTAGAGCAACCTATGAAAATCTTATGAGAATACGTGTATTCATGAAGGAGACGGGGTTGGGAAGCTCAGCTGTAATGGAATTCCGTGAACCTAGATGGTGGAAATTCAAGACACAGATAGAAGATGCTGGAGCGGTATTCTGCTCTGTTGACGCACCTAACTTACCAAGGGAAGTTTTATCCTCAAATAACGTTGTCTATTTGAGGATTCATGGTAGAACATATTGGTACTCATATTATTACAATGATAGAGAGCTAGAGGAGATAGCGGAGAAAGTTAAGAAAACTATTTGCGAGAAGAAATACATATACTTTAACAATGATCATGGGATGCTAGAGAATGCTCTAAAAATGAAAAAATTATTGGAGGAAGATAGATGAGAAGAGATTTTGAACCATATATTCCAGAACAGATCATAGATTACTTTGAACCTATATCTGGATTAAAAGCCAAAATAATTGGGAACTATCTATTATACATAAACGGAGAAACAGTGGCGATTATCGGATACCCGATCAATGGAGAATATGATGAAAAAGAAGTTACTCAGATATTTCAAAGTTATTTTGAGGAAAAGAAGTCAATGAGGATAGTTATCATAGCTCCTAAACTACCATCTACTCTAGTCTTTGAAGAGGTAAAGACAGATAATTATTACAGGTTAATGCTCCCCGTCAAGCATCTTAGCAAGAAGATAAGGTACATGGTCTCGAGAGCATTTAGAGAGTTAGCTATAGAGGTTGGCAAGAACTTGACAAACAGTCATAGGGAGATTATGAGAGATTTCTTGAACAGACCTGACGTCGACGAATTCATGGATTACGTCTGTAGCCGCTTAGACCTCTATCTCTCTAGATCTAAAACAGTTAAAATCATTAATGCATTTAATAAAACTGGTAGATTAGTAGGCTTCGATATAGTTGATCTTCCTCCAGGTCGATATTCTTTCTATATGTTTAACTTCATTGATAGGAATGGTGGATATGTTCCAGGGGTTTCAGACCTTATGATGCATCATTTTCTAAAGATCTCTGAAGAAGAAGGGAAACTCTATGTAAATATGGGGCTCGGCATTAATGAGGGTGTGAAAAGATTTAAGGTCAAATGGGGAGCTGAACCTTTTCTACCCTATCAATACGGCGTCGTTAAGCGTAGCGATATTTCAAGAATATTCGAAATATTCTCAAAGCTGTGAATAATAGACCTAGCTTTTCTTCTCGACAGTCTTGAACTTAGTGAAGTGACAGTTTCCACAATAATACCTATCTTCATGTTCAGCCATTATGTATCCATCTCCACATCTTGAGCAGAAGACTACTGTCTTGATGAGCTTACCATCCTTTACTGTGTATTTCTTGTATAATTTAGCTTGCTTCCCCACTTTTCTCACCTTCTACAGATAGCAATGCATGCTTTTTCAATATATTTTTCTTCTCAAATTTCCTAGCATATTCTACATTGTCATATATGTGAACATGTATTCTTGCTTTCCGGGAACCGAAGATGCTCTCTATTTTCTCCACTATTATGTTTTCAGCAGGTGCATCAAATTGTTTAGAAATGAATTCTCTGACTTCTTCCCGTTTAGGTGTTGAAGATTCATACCCGATTATAAGTTTAAGCTCTCTCCTATTTAGTAGCTTGTTATACCAGTCTACCTCGATTTTATCTATCTTCATGTTGTCTGAGCCTCCTGCGATTCTTTCTTTGATGGAGATTGGACAGGTATGAGGACAGCGTTTATCTGTGCTATAGCATCACTGATAACATTTCCCCTGACTGTCTTCCTTTTCCTAAGCCCCTTCTTCTTTCTCTTCAACCTTTTCTTCTTCTTTTTCGATGAAGGCTTTTCCCTTGGATGAAATCCTACTCCACCCGATAAAAGTATCCTCACTTTCCTAGGTCCACTAACGTCTGGACGCATTGGAAAACCATCTCTATCTGTGCCTCCCGTTATCTTTATCTTGTATCCCTTGAATCCGACTATCGAGCCGTCAATTTCATCCCCTATCTTCTTTCCAATGAATAATTGGAAGATTCTTGGATCAAGCTGAATACTCTTCGCTGTTCCATCAGCAGGGTTAGACAATACAAGCTTTGGAGCCGCAGTCTTCTCTGACATGTTTTCATCTATCTGAAGGTTTAGCCTACTATATAAACCAGAATAGGAGTGGGATGAATCAAACCACTTTTACATAATTTATCTAGCCCATAAGGGGTTAACCGACCTTCTTATCTCAACAATTTCTTCTAAAGCTTTTCTTGAGTCTTCATCTAGCATGTTATAGTATTCTTTCAATAGTAGTCTTGCATCTTGTTCGGGTATAGCGACATACAGTGTTTCTCCTTCTCTTATATGTCTTCCTACAACAGGCTCCCTCATAGATATGGCGACTTTAGCTCCAGCGCTTGCTTCAGGTATACTTTGACCTTTATCTTGTATCTGTGAGATTGTGCCGACTATTTTCCCCTTAGAATTCATTAATGGATATTTGGGTTTGATTATTCCAGCGAGTATTTCTACCCCGACGATTGCGGGTTCGCTTCTTCTAAAAACGTATCCTTCCATTATCTTAATCTTTCCAGGCTTCATTAATGATTCAAAAGTTCTAAGTTTACGGGATGTCGTTTCTTTCTCAACCCATTCGAGATAAGCATTTACAAGCCTGAACAATACTGAGTCTTTAAAGATGTGGACCCCTCTATTTCCTGCTTCAATCTCTAAATCTGAGGGAACTTTTACATTAAAAGCAAGTATTACTCCTTTCAATTCATCCTTCATCCTTACGACTTCAGCTTCTACTATGTCTCTCTTACTGACTTCGCCTATATCTGCTTTCCTCACAGGGATCCCTTTCTCTTGGAGATACAGAGTAGCGGCCTCAAGGGACCCTAGAGTGTCAGCTTTTACGATAACGCCGACCTTATCAGTCGTTATCATGAATTCGCTAACTTCATTCTTTATCTTTTCTAGAACTTCCTGTTCTATGCTAGGTGATGGCACCACATATATTGGTGAGCCTGCGAGACATTTTTCTAGCTCATCTGCTACAATCTTTACGCCAACTGCTGCTTCAACTTGTTCAACTCGTCTAAACCTATCCCGTGGATCTCTCATCTCATCTAACGGTTTAGGCATTAATAGAGCTTTAACCCGTGTAGAGAATGGTCCATCTACACCCATTAAAGCTATTCTATCCCCAGTTCTTAATACTCCATCACTTATGATCACGTTTATTGTATGCCCGATCCCTGCCTCTTCCATTACTTCCAAGACGACGCCTTCAGCTGGACCAGTTGAAGTCAGTAATCTATCCTGCATAAAGGATTGAGCTAGCCCTAGGAGTATAAGTAGTAAGTCTGGAATCCCCTCACCCGTCTTCGCACTTACTGGAACTATGGCGAGAGTTCTAGTAAAATCTCTTATCCTAGTATACAGGTCTGCTTTGAACCCGAAGAATGATAGTTCTCCAATTAATTCATATATTCTCTTCTCTAATTCTTCTTGCGTGTACTTACTCTGTAACTCGAATGTTTTACTGAAGGGTGCTAATTCATTTGGTCTCCATCCTGGAATAAGGTCGATCTTGTTTGCTGCAACTATGAAGGGGGTACGTCTAGACTTTAACAATTGTATACATTCTCTCGTCTGCTCTTGAACACCGTTAACAACATCTATAACAAGGATTGCTAAGTCAGCAATGGATCCTCCCCTCTTCCTCAAATTCGAGAAAGCAGCATGTCCAGGAGTATCGATAAAGAGTAATCCAGGAATCTTAAGTTTCTCTATCTTCACCTCTCCGATAAGAGCTCTACAAGTTTCTATTACAGCCTCCAGTGGGAATAGGCTTGCTCCAATGTGTTGGGTTATTCCTCCTGCTTCTCTAACTGCGACAACCGTCCCTCTCATTTTATCCAATAACGATGTCTTACCATGATCCACGTGACCTAAGACAACAACTATGGGTTGACGAAGCCGCATACTCAATAACGCTACCTCCACTAAAGATTTCTTTAAACTAAATTAAAACTATTATTAGCTTCACTCATCTTCAAATTTTAAGGAAGATATTACCGCGTTTCATTCATATTCATTCTAAGATAGATACGTTTTTAAGTGGTTTCACAGTTGAGGGTTTGTAGAATGGTTCTCTAAGCATGACCGCTCTGATGAATAGTTTCTCAAGTTCTTCATCTGATGCTCCAGCTCTCATAGGTGTTAAGAAGTCTACTAAGTTGTCGTTCCGCATTAAGCATGGCTTGAATTTTCCATCATGAGTTATTCTTATCCTATCATCGTTCATGCAGAACTCATAGTTATTGTTAGGTCTAACAACTTCAACCCATACATCATTAGGTAAGAGATACTGTTTCCTCATGTGAAGACTTCTAGTAACAGTTTTTACAGCTGTTTTCTCAAACCTCTCTTCGAGCTCTCTTAAGCTATAATAGTATTTATTGAAGAATTCTGTATTTGCTGCACCTTCTTCTACTAATTCTATCAACTGTAAGATGACTTTGCTCCCGAACTGTGAGGCAAAATCTATTAGACTATCTATTTCATTATGGTTTACATTTTTCATGATGACAACATTTAGTTTTACAGGTGCTAGACCAGCTTCAACCGCTGACCTTATCGCGTCAACTGTGTATTCAAATCTAGTGCTTCCCTCACTTCTAGTCGCTGTACCTGTTATCCAGCAATATTTTTCCCTGCTCACTGTATGGAGACTTATGTTAACTCTTGTCATTCCTGCTCTTCTAAGCTTCTTGGCCATGGATACTAGCCGAGTACCATTAGTAGTCATGCTTAAATCGTCTAGACCCAGTTTTCCAAGGCGTTCAACTATTTCTAGAATGTCTCTACGGAGCATTGGTTCACCTCCACTCAGTTTAACTTTTCTTATATTGTACTTGAAGAGGAGTCTAACAATTCTCTCAATTTCTTCAGGGGTCATAAGTGTATCAGATTCAGAAGTGACTACTCCCTCCATGTGGCAGAAGATGCATCTGAAATTACAGCTATAACTTGGATTAACAGAAACTCTAAGACCCTTTAATGGTCTATTGTATCTATCAATTATCAGCAAGATCCAATTATTCCTCCAATGCTTTAGTAAAAGATTCCGCAATCAAGAATATAAATTATTTCGACATTAACAATTTGTAGAACTAGAGGAGGAGAATAGTTGCGTAATGATGAAAAAATCGTGTTAGGCATAGAGTCTACAGCTCATACTTTCGGAGTTGGAATTGCAACAACGATGGGAAGAGTACTTGCAAATGTTAAAAGCGTCTATACCCCAAAGTCAGGCGGTATCCACCCAAGAGAAGCCGCACAACACCATTCACATCTAGCTCCCGAGAAAATTAAGGAAGCATTAAAAGTAAGTGGAATAGCACCTTCTCAGATAAATGCAGTAGCTTTTTCATCTGGACCAGGTATGGGACCATGCTTAAGGGTTGGAGCAACTATTGCTAGAGCATTGTCCCTTAAATTAAGTGTTCCATTAATATCTGTAAATCATGGAGTGGCCCATATTGAGATAGGTAGATTGACGACTGGATGTAGAGATCCAGTAGTCTTATACGTTGCGGGTGGAAACACTCTTGTAACCTCTTACAAGGATGGGAGATATAGAATATTTGGAGAAACATTGGACATCGCTGCTGGAAACTGTCTCGACGCATTCGGGGTTACCACAGGTTTAGGGTTGATGCCGAATCCTGAGATAAAATCTTATGAAGGGAAAAAATTCTATTATCTACCATACAAGGTCAAGGGTATGGATGTATCTTTTTCAGGAGTATTAACTGCCGCTCTAAAATTGTTTAGAGAAGGGGTTAGATTAGAAGATGTCTGCTATAGTTTAGTTGAGACTGTTTACAGCATGTTGACAGAAGTAACTGAACGTGCTCTCGCATTTACGGGGAAGAAGGAAGTCTTGATAGTTGGAGGATTGTCGAGAAGTAAGAGGTTGAAGGAGATGATGATGGAGATGGTGAAGCTTCATGATGCAAAACTCTTAGTTGTCCCCGAAGAATATGCGGGAGATAATGGAGCAATGATAGCTTGGACTGGTGCACTCCAGCTCTTAACAAATCAGACTATATCTATTGAAGATAGCAAGGTTAGACCTAGATACAGAATCGATGAAGTTGAAATAAAATGGTTTAATTACCTATAGAATATACCATAGATAATCATCGAGTGCACTTATTTTCATATATTGCTTAATGCGTTATCGATGTCTTCGATTAAGTCTTCAATGTCTTCTAATCCTACTGATAAACGTAATAAGTCTTCTGTTATACCTAATTTCTCTCTAACATCTCTAGGCATAGTTAATGCTGCACTGATAATTGGATATGTGAGTATCGATTCAGCACCTCCTAGACTTGGAGCAGGCTTGATTATCTTCAAGCTGTTCATCAACTTTCTTACTTCTTCTTCACCGCCTCTTATTCTGAAGCTTACTACTCCGCCGAAGCCTTTTTTGAATAGTTTTCGAGCTAGGTTATGATATTTATTGTTAGGTAGACCAGGATATAGAACTTCTTTGATCTTTGGGTGGTCTTCAAGATATTCAGCAATGATTTGAGCATTCTTACAATGCTTCTCCATTCTCAGCTCAAAAGTCTTTAACCCTCTCATTATCAAGAATGCTTCAAAGGGTGGAAGGATTGTTCCAAGCATTCTTCTCCAATCCCATATCTGTAGTATTTTTTCTCTTCTCGATATTACAGCTCCACCAACTACGTCATTATGTCCTGCTAGATATTTAGTTAAGCTGTGGATTATTATCTCTACTCCATCTCTGGATGGTTTATATAGGTAGGGTGTAGCAAAAGTATTGTCTACAGCAAGTATTGTATTGTTCTCTTTACATACTTTCGATATTTCAGGGACGTCGAATACTCTTAAAGTTGGATTCGTCATAGTCTCAATCAAGACTAGTCTTGTGTTCTTATCTATAGATTCGATTATATTTTCTGTTTCAGGCCATGAGGTCTTGACTTCAACTCCGAAATCTCTAAGCTTCTCTCCTAATTGAAGAGTAGTTCCATAAGATTCAGCTGATAAAACTATTTTATCACTTTTCTTAAGTGTTGAAAAGTATATCGTGGAGATAGCTGCCATACCGCTGGAGAAACAGAGAGAGTCTTCACCATCCTCTAATTCTGCTAATATATTTTCTAATGCTTTTACTGTTGGGTTCTCCTCCCTACTGTACTTTAAATCAACCCCTCTATCGGTTTTCCGAGTCCATCCAGGCTGCTCAAAGATAGCTGTCTGATATATGGGCGGGATAAATACTCCTAAGACTTCATCTCTATATTTATGTCCATGAATAGATCTTGTCTGCAGGGCTGATTAAGTATCTATCTAGCCAGGATATATATTTTTCCCTGTCATCCTCAGATTCTCCAAAGAGACATAACGATTATGAGCGAAAAGAAACAGAATTTTCAATTGTAATTGTAAGCGAATAACTCTGCTAGTGGTTATTTCATGCTTTTGTAGCTGTAGCTATTTCATTCAACGCTGTTGTTAAGTAGTCTATTTCTTCTTTATTATTGTATAGGTAAAGGCTTGCTCTAACCGTTCCTTCAATGTTCAATCGTTGATGGAGTGGGTGAGCACAATGTTTACCCGTTCTTACAGCTACACCATAACCGTCTAGTAAACTACCAACTATATTCGAGTCCAGCTCTTTAATATTGAATGCAATTATTCCACCACGATCCGATATGTTGTTTGGACCGTAAATAGTTATGGCGTCTCCTAATTCAGATAATCTCTTTAGAGTGTAGTCGGTTAGTTCTTCTTCATATTTTCTTACGTTATCCATTCCTATTCTCTCTAAATAGTCTACTGCTGCACCAAGCCCTAATACTCCAGCTATATGGGGTGTTCCTGCTTCGAAGCGGTGTGGTGGATCCAGGAGAACAAAATCTCTTAAAGTTACTTCTCTGATGGCTCCTCCACCAAGCCTGAATGGAGATAATTCTCCTAGAAAGTCTCTTTTAACCCACAGTATTCCTACACCTGTAGGCCCAAGCATCTTGTGTCCACTGAATGCGAGGAAGTCGATTTCCAATTCTCTAACATTTACAGGCATGTGTGGTACTGATTGTGCTCCATCCACTATTATGACTCCGCCTACTTCATGTATTCTCCTCGCAATATTCCTAACGTCAACTATTGTTCCGAGAACGTTAGACATATGAGTGACTGAAACTATCTTAGTTTTCTCACTTATTTTTTCATCTAGCTCATTACGATTAATTAATCCATCGTTTGTGATGTCTATATAGTTTATTTTAGCTCCCGTCATAGAGGACATCATCATCCATGGGAGAATATTGCTATGATGCTCCATGACTGTTAAGAGAATTTCATCTCCAGGCTTCAGTATTCTTAGAGCATAACTGTATGCCAGCATATTGAGGGAATCGGTGGTTCCATATGTGAAGATTATCTCTTCAGGACTATATGCATTTATGAATTTTGCAACCTTTTCTCTAACATCCTCATATCTTGAGGTAGCTTGTTGACTAAGAAGATGGACTCCACGATGAACATTGCTATACTCGTTTAGATAAAATTCTCTTATCGTTTCTATAACTTGGATAGGTTTAAGAGATGAAGCAGCACTATCAAGATAGATTAAACGTCCGCCTCTTATCTTCTTCTTCAAGATAGGGAAATCCTCACGTATCTCTTCAACTTTAAGGGACGGCATCATCCTTGAGAAGCATAATCGGAAATATAAGAGCTTCTCAACAACTATCCTTCTTGTATCACTTCTGAAGATTCAAGCACTAAAACAGGTAACTATGATATTATAGATTCCGCTATGAATAACCTGCAAGTTGCTCCAGATTATTTGAAGAAGTATTCAGGGTTGAGGGGCTACTTAGAGTAGATGACGGTTACTTTTGTCCCGTTTTTCTCAACTATTTCAAACTTTAAGTTCCTCTTGTTTGCAAGCATCTCCAAAACTTTCAAGGGTACTTCTCTTTCATCCGATGTTACTCTCAACACTGCTTTTCCTTCTTCTACTCTTGCTAGTAACTGTGTTAATCTTATCACAGGATTTTCTGTACATCCAGGCTTTCTCTCTCTAAGATCTACAGAGTATTCATCCATCATGGTACCGTTCCGTATTTCCGATATAATCTCTCAATTAACTCTTCTTCCTCTAATGCTTGCCTTTCTTCTTTACTCAAATCCCTTGGAAGCCATTCAGGATGTTCTTTCCTGACTTCTTCAAAGTATCTTCTAATCGCTCTTTTCAATCCTCCAACAGCTAGGATACTGCAATGATATTTTATAGATGGTAGTCCGCCAAGCTCATTTGTTACATCTTCCCAAGTTATATCCCATGCTTCTTTCAGAGTCTTGTTCTTCACCATCTCAGTAATGATACTTGCAGCGGCAATATTCGCTGCACATCCATAACTCTCAAACGATGCATCAATTATTTTATCTCCATTGATCTTTAGATATATTGTGATTACGTCACCGCATGCAGGGCTTCCAGCTTGAGATGAAACGGATGCATCTTCCATTCTACCTAGATTCTTAGGATTCCTGAAGAGCTCAAGGATTTTAGGAGTATATATTAAGGGGGTTCTCGTGCTCATGCTTCCACCGTCTTCTTCAAAGCTATCCTACTTTCTCTAGCTAATGGGCTCATTATTCTAAGCTTCTCAATCGCTGGTGGAATTTGTGATAAAACGTATTCTATGTCTTCTTCAGTTTGATACCTTGACACCTTGAACAGGATACTTCCATGGGCTTCTTCATGTTTTCTTCCAATAGCTAATATTACATGGCTTGGTTCTAAGACCCTGCTCGTGCAGGCGCTCCCACTTGAAACGTAGATTCCTCTCAAGCTTAACTCTACAGTGATTGATTCTCCTTCAACATAGAGAAAGCTAACATTCAAATTATCTGGAGCCCTCTTTTCCCCCATAGGACCATTCAATAATACATCCGGGACATTTTCCAGAATTCCATGCATTAATCTATCTCTAAGCTTCTTCATTTTCTCAATGTTATAGTCAAAGTTGCTGAAGGCTAATTCTACAGCTTTTTTAAAGCCTGCTAATGCAGGAGTATTCTCTACACCTGGCCACATTCTCTGCGTGCTTAAAGCTCCATGCATTACAGGTTTAAGCTTGACATCTTCTCGAGCATACAGTATTCCGATACCTTTTGGACCATGAATCTTATGGCTACTCAATGTTAACAAGTCTACTCCAAGTTCTTCAACATCTATCTTCATTCTACCGTAAGCATCTACTGCATCAGTATGGAAGATTATTTTATCGTTTTTGTCTTTAACTGTTTCTACAAGAGTTTTTATGTCTTGAATTGTCCCAATTTCATGATTTACCATCTGTATGCTTACCATCAACGTCTCATGGTCGATTAGCATGCTTAACAAGTCTGGGTCTACGAATCCTTCCTTATCTACTGGTACTGTTACAACTCTGTAGCCATGTTCTTCCAGAGATCTTGCTGGGAATAGGACGCTTACATGCTCTATAGCCGAAGTTATAATCTTGTTTCTTTCTTTACCTCTAGCTAGTGCTCCCCCTATGATAGCTAGATTATTTGCTTCAGTCCCACTATGGGTTAAGATTAATTCACCACCTCTGGCATTAATAGTCTTTGATACTTCTTCCAGCGTTGATTCCACGACTTCATATGCTTCCCATCCAGGCAAGTTTGTTATCGATGGGTGCCCATATCCTTTCTGGTTAAAATATGGAAGCATCGCTTCTACAACTTCTGGAGGAACCCATCCTGAATTCTCATGATCGAGGTATACTTCTCTAACTGGTTTACCATGATATTTTATGAATTCTGATACTTTAGGCATGTTCTTCAATAACGTAGTTATATTAGCCTCATATAAACATATCAACTTAACTTATTTTTGATGATGTATCGGTGCTGTCAAATAGTTTTGAATTATTAAGCATTTATCGGCGAGCTCAGTTTCTAGAATAACTTCCTAGTTATTAATCCTCCATTAATTCTATTTCCTGGATAAAGTCTCCATGCCATGAGTGGTACCAGACATCTCCTGAAAATCCATTAACACTCAGCATTCCATGAACTACACCATCGAGCTTGTAATCCAGCGTATAGTATCCATAGAAAATTGTTGGTTTTTCAACATCTATTTCTCGACCTGGAAAGACCTGTGAGAGATATTTGTATGCGATTTTAACTGCTTCTTCACTTGAAACAGGCATCTCATAAGGATAAGCAAAAGTCCATTGACCCATCATACCCTGCATTCTATTATGCATCCCATATTTTAGATTCCACATCATATTCGGACCAGGCTCAGGGCTTATCACACCAGTATATGGATCGATGATTAATTCGAAAGCACCCCACCCAGTCTCATCTTCAGCTGCGATTGCATAGAAGTTGTTGCTAAACTCCATTATTTCAATTATGGATAATCCTCTCCATCTAGAGATATAAGCCTCTAACTTTTCTCGTACATCATAAATGCTTAATCTTTCCTGAGTGTTTTGAGAGTATCCCCTAGGTTGATACAGTCCATAATGCATAGGGCATCCCTGCCACCAATTCATCATACCATATGGAGGGTTAGATGTCTGAGCAGCCACTGTATTTATCCATAAGACAATACTTACTGAAATAATTAGTAGTGAGATCAGAACGATTCCTATTATGAGAAATCTTCTATTAGGATTGCTCATGCTCTCACCTTAGCAACAATGTGAGTGAGATGAATGCCTATGCTTCTCTTCAGCAGCTTCTTTTTCAACGTATTTTTCAGGGTTTCTTTCAAACTCTCTTCTACAATCCTCTGAGCAGAAGTAGTATGTAGTTCCCTCATATATAATTGAGAGTGAATTCTTCTCGACAGCCATTTTACAAACAGGATCTGTAAATTTCTTCTTCCCAAACACTTCTAATCAAGTAGTATATCGTTAGGCATCTATTTTTGGAGAACGTATTTTTCATCACTAAATGTAGCGTTTTGTAATCTCATCAATATTCCTGAAAGAAAAAGTATATTACATATTCGTTAAAGATTAGTTTTTATTTAAGGATCTTACTTTTAAAGCTATATCATTTAGAGGTTATGGACCTTCTTTTATCTCGATTACTACTGCGTGGTCGCTTAGGGAAAAGTATGCATTTATTCCTATTCTTTCGAAGATCGGTTGGATGAAGTGGGCGATGAATAGGGAGCCTTTACCGCCCAGAGTATGCATGAGAGTTATTACTTTCTTTTCATCTTTGTCTACTTCATTGTATTCAAAGAGGTTAGCATAGATGGATAGACTCCGCAAGTATTCAAGTACGGTTTCAAGGTTTAGTGTTCCATGTTTAGCTAATATGAATGGTTCTGAGACTTCTTTCCCCGCATTATAGCTAGCTCGTATAACCGCTTCATCAGGTATAGCTTCTAGTATATATCGTAATGCGAGACTAGACAATCGGATGAAATTAAACTTCTTAGCATATTTATCAAAGTTTGTATATGATAAAATTATCTGATTTACAAGAGTATTCACACTAATATTCTGTGTTTGAGCTTCTTCCTGTAATGCTTTTAGAGATAGCTCGCTTATCCTAAAAGACCGTGTAACAGTTCTGTCAGATCTTATCAAGACTGTGGATAAATCTTTCGCAGGGATATAAAAATATTAATGTAGGAGAGAAAAGGTTAAGAAACTCGTCTTATCAATAAACTCTGGTGTAGCAAATGGCTATAGATCCTGTTTGTGGAATGAATGTTGATGAGAAGAAGGCAAAGTATGTTTCAGAATACAAAGCTAGGAGATACTATTTCTGTTCATCAACATGCAAAAATTTGTTCGATAAAGATCCTCAGAAATACGTAAAATCATAGTTGAATCAATCTAGTCTACTTTCGTATGGTTATTTTCCATAATGCTTCTTCTAAACGCTCAAGGGTGAGTACTTGACATCCTTTTCTGATAGCTGCCTCCTTTATCGTTTCACATGATGGTTGATTATCAAATAGTACTTCTAATACTTCTCCTTCCTTAATCTTATCTAATGCTTTAACAGTATATAACACTGGGTATGGACAGGGAAGCCCTATTATCTTTAGGATATATCTACCTGATTCAAGCTGAACCAATTCTACTACCATAATTGTATCCTCTCCTCATCAATTCATCAGCAAATTCATTAAAGTTTTCATAACTACTTTCAATAAATAATCTGAGTATATCTTCTACTACCAAGGATACATGCTCAGACGGGATATTCTTCACTAATAATTTCGCAAGCTTTGAATTACTTCCACGTACGTATAAGTTGTAGCATGTAATAGTCTTTTCATTCTCTCTAATTATAGTCGATTGTAGACCAATGTCGGAGACGATGTGCTGAGCACAACTGTTCGGGCATCCACTAATAGATATAGTTATGTCCAGTTTACTTATCTGATCTTTTAATTCATCTTCTAAGTTCTTTAGTAGAGTGACCGCTCTCATCTTACTACTCTCACTAGTTTTACCGCAGAAATCGCTTGGACAAGCTCTCACTCTATATTTAATTAACGGTTGACCAGGGTCTAACCCTATCTCCTTCAGTTCTTCTTTAACTCTATCAAGTTCTTCTCTTGGAATGTGGGGAATTATTATTTTCTGTGAAGGAGACACCCTAATCTCAGAACTATATCTTTCAGATATGTTGATTATCTCTTTAAACTGGTGAACATTTAATAGCCCTGTAAAAGTAGGAACGGTCAAGGAGTATAACCCTTGAATATTTTCAGGCACTATTATATCATGCTCTCTCCAAACAATGGATAGGTAGCTAGCGTCAAATATTGGAAAAGGTTTACCTATACGTTCCTCTATCATATCTTTTATCTTTTCAACACCTAATTCTTTTACAAGCCATTTGAACCTTGACATGCTCTTTCTTTCTCTGAACCCATGTTCGTTATAGATTTCTACAACGGTTTTAATAAATTCGAGAGATTCTCGTAGTGGAATAAAGATGTTCAGTGGTTGTGCTATGAATGGTGGGTAACCTATGCTTCCACCTATAAACGGTGTGAAACCTAACCCATGATCTGTCTTTACAGCGATTAATGCTAGATCGTTTACTTCAGGTTTAATGCAATGGATTGGGCATGCTGAAATCCCTATCTTAAATTTTCTCGGTAGGTTAAGGTATTCTTTCTTTCCAGTAAAAAATCTGACTACATCTCTAACTATTGTATATGTTTCGAATAATTCACCATTCTGGATCCCTGTAAATGGGCATGTTGTTATATTTCTGATATCACCGTACCCTGCCTTCGGATAATGTTGACCACACATATCTGTGTATAATCCAGCTTCTTCAAGCTTGCTAAAAACTTCGATAGAGTCTTCATCCCTAATCCAATGAAGCTGTATATTATGTCTAGTGGTAACTTCAAGATATCCTCTACCATATTTTTCTGATAATTCAGCAATTGTCCTCGCTTGGTCTATTGTTAAGATCCCTCCTACAACCTTTATGCGGAGGAAGTGTTTAGAGCCATTTCCAGATTCAGAGCCTAAAGCGTATCTTCCAAGAAATCTATCTAGTTCACTTACCTGGATCTGTAGGTTTGCCACCCCGGTTGTTTGTATTCATAACACCGTTATATAAATATATTCGTCCTACGCAATAAATTGGAAAAAGTGAACAATAATTATGGTGAATTGGAAACTAATAACTTGATGATCTCAAGACCGCTCATCGAAGACATTATAGAATGCTTAAGGAGGGACTACCTAAAACCTATGAAAAATAAGGTTATAAAACTTAATGATGTCTCAATCATCGTTAAACTCGAGTATCCTGAAGACTTCTTGACTGATCCTTTGAGAACTATAAAGCGGAAACCTGCTAGCCTACTCTTTGAGGATGTATTTAGTAAAGGGTTGCTTAAACAAGGAAGAACAATTATCACTGCTTCTTCAGGTAATTTTTTGAGAGAGCTAGCTCTAATAGCTCTCAACCGTGGATTTAAGATTATAGGTGTTACACCTCCGAGGATTCCATATGAAAGCTTAAAGATCTTAACATCACTTGGAGTCAACATACTCCATATTAGTGAAGAATATGATCTGTGTCCAAGAGAGACGACAGTTTTCTATACTAGAAGCTTAGCTGAGAGGTATAGATTCAATCTTGTAAACATAGACCAGTATAATAGCTGGCAAAATGTTATGGCCCATTTGTACATGACATGGAATGAAATAAAAGACCTCGGAGAAATAGATTATGCCTGCATACCTCTAGGAAGTACTGGAACATTCATGGGAATTACTACTGGGTCTAATCTCGAAAAATGGGATATGAAAATTATAGGAGTCCAGCCAACAAAATATCATCATATTCCAGGCGTCCATCACATAGTTGGAGATTGCGAATGGAGTCCGGAAATATTCACTCCTCTAATCAGTAGAGAAATAGTAACAGTCGACGACGTCGATGCGTATGCTGGCTTAATAATGTTATGGAAGAACGGTATACCTGCAGGTCCATCAACAGGAATGACCTTCATCCAAGCAGTTAAGCTTGCTGAAAAAGTTAAAGAAGGCAGGATCCTAACCATATCCGCGGACAGCATCTTTGCTTACAGAGATTATGTACTAGAATACGTAAAGGAGATAAAAGAACAGATAATTGATAGATATCCTGAACTAGCTGAAGAATACGTAAGATATGTTGAATGGTTAAAGAAGCTTCCAGGCCTCGATCAAAGAATGGAATTGATTAAGAAATTATATAGGGTGGCGGATGAAGCCGGTAGAGTTTACAGATTTGATAATGAAGAAGATTTGCTGAAAGAGATAAAGATATCAACTTAAAAATGTGGAGGAGGGAAAAAGTTATAAGCAAGAAAAATTTGATGAATGACCTAGGAGGTTAGGAGAACTATCAGAGAAAATATATCTAAAATGTAGAGATTGTGGGAAATCTTATCCTCCTCTTCTCCAATACATATGCCCAAGCTGTTTTGGTGCATTAGATGTTGAATACACAGGTTTAGAAGACCTTAGGATAAATCCCCAAGAGTTATCAACTAGGAGAAAAGATATCTGGAGATACATAGAGCTGCTACCTATACTAGATTCTAATAACATCATATCGCTGGGAGCAGGATATACTGGGTTGATTCCTTCCACTAGATTGTCTAAGAAGCTAGGCTTAAGAAAACTATACTTAAAAGAAGATTTTACAAATCCAACTCATTCATTTAAAGATAGAGCTGCAAGCGTAGCTGTCTCTAAAGCTTTGGAATTCAGATTAAATGCTGTTGGATGCGCTTCAACAGGAAATCTTGCAGCTGCTGTCTCAGCCCGTGCTTCTAGAGCAGGTTTACCCTGCTACATCTTCGTTCCTAAAGGTGTAGAAAAAGAGAAACTATCACATGCGTTATCCTATGGTGCTAGACTCATTATAGTAGATGGAACATATGATGAAGCAAACTGGATGGCGGCACGATTCGCAGAAGAATACAACGTAGGCATAGTAAACGTGAACATTAGACCATACTATGTTGAAGGATCTAAAACGCTTGCATACGAAATATGTGAACAACTTGGTTGGAGAACACCTGACCACATAATTATCCCAATGGCTAGCGGTGCCTTATTAAACGCTATAGATAAAGGGCTGAGAGAATTAAAGACCATAGGCTTAATCGAGGGTGAAGTAAGAGTTTCTGGAGTCCAACCTGAAGGTTGCTGTCCAATAGTATCAGCATATAAAGAGAATACTGAGTATATTAAGCCAGTCCGTGAAATAAATACAATAGCAGTGAGTCTCGCGATAGGCAACCCAGGAGACGGTGTATACGCTTTAAGGACTATAAGGAGAACTAAAGGTGTCGCAGTAGCAGTCAGTGATAGAGAGATTCTTGAAGCTGTAAAAGAGCTAGCACAATTGGAAGGATTATTCGTAGAGCCTGGAGCTGCAGTGACAGTTGCAGGTCTTAAGAAGATGATTGAAGAAGGATCTGTAGATAGAGATGAAGAGGTTGTCTGTCTTCTCACGGGTTCTGGTGTAAAGACGCCATCTATCATCCAAGAATATACTATCAACCCTATCACAGTTAAACCTTCCACTATTGAATTATCTAAAATATTGGAGGTGAGAAAGACTGGCTAGGATTAAGCTCATTCTTCCATCGGTTCTAGCTGAGGGTGGTGATAGAAATAGAGTGCTTGAAGCTTCTACGCTTAGAGACGTTATCGAGTATTTATGTAAGATAAAACCTGAATTGAGAGATCGGATAATCTCTCCGAACGGCGAACTAAATAGATTCTTTAATTTCTATGTGAATGGTGTTAATGCGTATTTTATAAACGGAGCTGATACCTTGTTGAAGGATGGAGACGAGGTTTCAGTCATACCTGCTCTAGGGGGAGGACAAAGTGGAAACAAGAAACATTACTGATGAAGAATTCGAGCTATATTCTAGGCAGATAGTCCTCAATGTCATCGGTTTTGAGGGACAGGAAAAATTAAAGAATTCAAGAGTTGCAATCGTAGGGCTGGGAGGCTTAGGGTCTCCTATTGCTATGACTTTAACAGCTATGGGTGTAGGATATATTAGGATCATCGATAGAGATGTAGTCGAGAAATCTAACCTGCATAGACAACACTTATACACATTTAAAGATATAGGAACACCGAAAGTTGAAGCAGCCTCAAAGAGATTGAAGGAGATGAACCCATACGTTGAGATCGACCCCTACCCTGTATACATTGATGATTCAACTGCTCTGGAAGTTGTTAGAGATGTAGACTTAGTACTAGATGGACTGGACAATTTTAAGGCTAGAAGAGCTATCAATAAAGCATGCTATAAGCTATCAATACCGTACATATATGCTTCAGCTATAGAGACATACGGTATGGTTACAACTTTAATCTCTAGAGAGGGGCCCTGCCTTGAATGTATTTTTCCAAATATTTCAGACCAGAACCTGCCCACATGCTCTACAGTAGGTGTACATCCATCAATACTCCAAATAATTTCAAGTATTGAAGTCTACGAAGGCGTCAACATATTAATGGGGAGGAAGTCAAGACTTTCTGGAAAACTTTTAGTATATGATTTAGAAGATTTATCAACTACATTCTTAGACATAAAAAAATCTCCCAATTGCTCTGTATGTGGAGGGAGAGAAGTAGTCAAGGAGACAGTCACATATCCACAAATCGAGGAAACATGCTCTAGAGAAGGCAGAATCACGTTTATCATTAATCCAGGAAGGATAGACCCAATTGAGATCCAGAAATTAGCTAAGATTATTTCTGAGCATGGATACGTGATATCTAATATTAGTGAGCTAGGGTTAACATTTAGATTAGATGGTAACATTATCTTTAGCATATTGAAGACAGGGGTTGGGATAATAGAAGGTGCACACTCTAGAGAATATGCTCTCAAAGTTTATGAAGACATATTGAAAAAAGTTATAAACTTTTAGAACTTTAACATACGTAATGAGTGAAAAACTTTATTGTTACACAGGTAAAGTTCTCAGAGTTAATTTAACAAACAGAAGCTTTAAGATTGAACCGACTAGAAGAGACTTTGTTGAGAAGTATATTGGTGGAAGAGGTTTAGGCATCAGATACTTACTTGAGGAGATAGCTCCTAAGATTGATCCATTAAGTCCTGAGAATAAGCTGATTATTTCAACGGGTCCGCTTACTGGGACAGTTGCTCCCCTCTCAGGTAGGTACCCGATCGTGACTAAGTCTCCTTTAACAGGCACTGTCTGTGATAGTTATAGTGGATCATATTTTGGTGTAAGGATGAAGTATGCTGGATACGATTTAATGATAGTTGAGGGTAGATCAAGCAAGCCTGTATACGTTGAGGTTTCCGAGAAGGGTGCAGAATTCCATCCTGCTGAGCATCTGTGGGGGTTAGGCACGCTAGAAACATCAAAAAAGATTAAGGAGGAGTTGAGAGATGAGAATGCAAGCGTGTTAGCTATAGGACCTGCTGGAGAGAACCTCGTAAGATTTGCATGCGTAGTTGATAGTGGTTTATGGGTTCATGGGAGAGGAGGGACTGGAGCAGTATTCGGCTCTAAGAATCTAAAAGCTTTAACGATAAGAAACATTAAGGGTGAAGTCAATCTATATGATCCTGATGGTTTTAGAAAGACTGTAGTAGACTTGACTAGGAATAGAGTGAAGACTTCTGAGAATCTATGGGCTCAGACTGATGGCACACCATTAATAGTTGACTTATCTCATAATGCAGGAGTCCTCCCAACCTACGGCTTCACCTCAGGAGCATATGAATACCATGACAGAATAAATACTGATAGAGTAAAAGAAGCTACAGCCAAGAAGTATGCATGCCCCTACTGTCCACTAGCTTGTAAGAGGATACTTAGATTTGATTCTAGATTAATCAAGTCTCCAGAATATGAAACCTTAGGAATGATTGGCTCAAACACAGGTCTTAGAAGTCTTAGAGATGTTGCAGAAGCAGCTGAACTCGCTACAGACCTAGGCATGGATACCATATCGCTTGGGGCCACGATAGGGTTTACAGTTAAACTATACGAGAAGAAATTAATCACAGAAAAAGATTTTAATGGATTGAAACCTTCCTGGAGCAGTAATGAGTTCATAATCGAGATATGCAAGATGATAGCGTATAGGAGGGGGCTTGGAGACCTACTAGCTGAAGGCACTAGGAGAGCTGCTGAAAGACTTGGTGGAGAAGCTCTGAGAGAACGTATAGACGTGAAGGGCTCTGAGATACCTGCATACGATCCTAGAGGAACTTATGGTATGGCCTTAGCGTACGCGACAGCAGATAGAGGTGCATGCCATCTAAGAGCGTGGGCAGTAGCATTTGATGCATTTGGAGAAATGGATCCATATAGCTTTGTTGGGAAAGCCCAGCTTGTCAAAGACTTACAAGACTTGAATAGTATTAAATGGTCTCTAATAATATGTGATTTCTGGCTCTCAAGCTATGAAGACTTGGCAAAACTACTAAAAGATGCGTTAGGGAGAGAATACAAAGTAGAAGAGTTAAGATTAATCGGGGAAGGAATCTGGAATATTTCTAGAATCTTCAATATTAGAGAAGGCTTCAAGAGAGAAGATGATACTCTTCCTCCAAAGATGTTTTACGAACCTCTAAGAGGCGGAAAGACTGATGGAAAAACAGTCGACCTAAACCAGTTCAAAGAATCACTTACAGAATACTATAAGCTGAGAGGATGGGATGAAGAAACTGGGAAACCTAAAGAAGAAACATTGAAGAAGCTGGAAATAGAAATACACTAAACCATTACTTTGTCTCTTTTATTACTGAGGAAAAACCAAGTAACTATTGACCATAGCTGTCTAAAATCCCTGAATGATTGTTAGATCTCCGTTTCTGTCAAATCCATTTTTGCAACATTAATGCTCCCACTTGGAGCTGGTGAAATATAGATCCTCTCAGGGAATCTTATAGCTAAGCTATTGAACACATCGTGAATCATTGATATATTTGCATAAGTTTTCTTTTCAAGTAGAAGTATTGATGTAACTTTTTCTAAGTAGTCAAGCCTAATCGGTTTAAGACCGTGCTTCTCCATCTTATTGTATGCTTCAATCATGGTCCGAGATATCTCATATCTTCCAGCGTTCCTCAAACCGCTGAACATTGTTTTAGAGAATTCTTCAAAGAAGTATTCTTCCACTTTATGTACACTCATTTTAGAGATTCTAGTAATCTTGTCAAGCCCCTTCACTATCTTTTCATCTATGGAATATTTTCCCCTTCCATCTCTCCTGAGAATACCTACGTCTACGAGCCATTCAAGACGTGGTGGAGCAATATGGCGATACTTAGCATACAGGCTAGTCTTTATCCATTCTGTCTTATCCCTAATAGATAACCTCTCATCTCTAAACTTCTCTGCTTCAGCAGCTTCCAATTCAATATTTCTCCTCTTGCTTTCAGGGAGAGAACTTAATACTTTCCTTAGAGATGCTGGGTAAGCCTCTTCCATTATGTAATACATTGCTTCTTGTCTCGTAAATTTCTCCTTCTCTATAACCCAGCTAACTATCGATTCTATGAATGGGTAATCTGAGACCATTAGAACCCATAAGAAGTAAAGCTTCTCCGCATCATTCAACGTTATTAATTCTTTCATAGATATTGTGGATCTACCTTCTATGAAGTCTCTTAATGCTCCACTAGAGTTCAGAGTTAGGTATATTTTTCCGAATGTTCCAAGCCTCTGCGTCTTCCTATCCACTATATTCATTTCAGCAGCTAGTGTAACGTAATTTCTAGCATTTACTGCTCTTGTAATTAATCCAATAGTATTGCGCGGTATGGACTCTGCATCACTGACATTCTTAACTAAGTCGTAGAGTATGCTGGAGATGAAGTCGAAGCTTCTAGGTTCATCATCCTCCATTATACATGGGATTAGCCTTAGATATCCTAATCGGCAAGTATCACCATGAGTCTCAAATATCATATAGCCGCCGCCTCCATACATTCTTTGACTATTGAGGTAGGTTTAGCATTAGACCAATCTATCTGGATGTTATATGGTTTGAATTCTCCTTTAGTTAATATGAGTATGACTTCTTTATCTATTCCTTGTCCACCATCAAGATACCATAAATACTTGTTCGACTTGGGTATTCCATCAGAAATTAATGCTTGAACATTGAAACCTATATCTTCAGCTATTGGTCCAACTTCTTCCGCCATGTTTACTATCTTACCGTTGAGTTTAACTGACCCGAGCACTAAGATTGCAGCCCTATTCCATCTTAATACTCTAAAGAATTCTTTTAAGCAGTCTTTAATGAAAGCTTTAAACTTCATTATGGAGTTTGTCTGGAAAAGCTTCTCTTTCACTTTTTTGTAATTGTATCCTAGAAACCAGAGTCTTAGCCAGTTATCCCAGGCATATGTTTGCATATTAAAGTATGGTGGAGAAGTAATCACTAAGTCCACATCTTCCTCTTCTAATGGAAGATTTCTAGCATCATTCATGTAAGCAGACCCTCTTAATGCTGGGATACCATCCCTAAAGACTCTCTCAGCTTTCAGCTTCAAACATTTTAAAACATCTCTTCTCGGTTTTCTAAAACCATATTCCTTTACATAACGTTTCACATATCCGGGTGACATAGAGAATGAGTGGGAGCTCTTAATGCTTAAATGAATATTTGATGGTCCATGAAGTATTCCAAGCATTAACGCTTTCAGGAAGTTCGATAGATCTTCATCTTCTAATTCATTAATCAAGTCTCTAACAGCGAGGATCTGTCTTAAAGTGTATTTGCTGTAGAATACCTTAACTTTTTCTTCAACATCATCAATGCTGTAATTGGATGCTCTCTGTATTACTTTAGGCTTAGCTGATTCAATCCAGTTTAAAACATCACGGTATCTTACAGGTCTAGTCTTAGCTTTTGTTAAAACATATGCTTCAGGGGCTAAGTCATTTCCTATTCCGATTCTATTGTTTAAGCAAGCTTCTAGAGGAGCAGTCCCTTTACCACTGAATGGGTCTAAGACTTTGTCTCCGGGCTTAGAATATTTCATAATGAAGTAGTAAGCTAGAGAAGGCGGGAAAGAACCGGTTCTAGAACAGATTCTATGTAAACTTATCCCCCACCCCTTCTCTGCATACTTCCATGAATCCTTTATACTATAGCTCTGAATGATCTTGTATCTACTCAATGCAGTGGTTCGTTCAGAAATTAACAGTTTTAATCATTAGCTTCTCCATGACCTTGGATAAGTAGTCTGAAAAGTCTAGAGTATCAAGTGGAGATGATATTGAATAAATGTGAATGAATTTCTGACATCGTTAGCGGTCGAAGAATATCTTTAATTATCAGTTCATACAAATTATCTAATTGTTGAATTGTAGGGATGATCGTTATGGGAGAGAGTACTATCCTACCGTATAATGGTCAAGAGTATTATGAATTGAATATCCAGGGATTTAAGAGGAGATTACCAATGGTGAAGGTTGGAGAAGATACTTGGATAGCATACTTTGATAGTCTAGGAGATAGGGAGTTCATAACTCATTGCGCAAACATACTAGCAGATTATCTTCAAGACACAGATGTATTAATGACTGCGGAGAGTAAGGGCATAGCATTAGTTCATGAAATATCTTTGAAACTTCGCCATCCATACTATATAGTCTGTAGAAAAGAAGTAAAACCATTCATGAAAGACCCTATCGTAGTAAAGTTTAAACCTATAACGAGTAAGCATGAACTCGTCCTCTGCATAGATGGAAGATATAAAGAGAGAATAACAGGAAAGAGAGTTGGAATAGTTGATGACATAGTCAGTACTGGAGAAACGATAAGAGCTATGAAGAAAATAGTGGAAGAAGCAGGAGGAAAAGTTACGAAAGTAGCAGCAGTCTTGGTTGAGGGTGAGTATAGAACAGACGTATACCATCTAGGAATCCTACCACTATTCAAGAAAAAATAATATCCTTTAAAGTAAGATAATAAGACAAAGTAAGAAGATAACAAGATAATTAAGATAATTAGGTATACGATCTACTCCTCCTCCATGATTCTTGAACCACTCATATCATATCACTAGCCGAGAAACTACATTCTCCTCCATAAGCTAACATCTTTGGGAGATCGGGAGACTACAATTATGGGAATGATTTTCTCAAAATCTTATATATGAGGAAATAAGACAGTATATCAATGAGTAGGAGTTATAAGTGGTTAGGCGGGATAGGATATATTTTACTGATGATTCCGTTTGTAAATCTAGTAGGATATATTCTTGTAGGAATTGCATGGATCATGGCTGGAGCTGATGTTAAGCAGGGATTATTCAAGGCTACAGGCATAATAATGATTATTACAATGGTTTTGGGCGGAGTAATGATAGCTCTCTGGTTCCCAACAATAAGTTACTTGATGAGCGGATTATCATTTGGAGAACCTCCAAGTTTTGTTCCCCCCAAGATGTTAGAAGAATTCCTTGGGGCGATTGGATTATTCTTAGTACTAGGAGCGGTTATGGCTGTATTAGGTCTAGTTGAGTGGATACTTGAGCTTGTATCTCACTTTAGAGCCGCATCTGTATACAATGTTAAATGGTTTAGAAGAGCAGGCTGGATGAGGATAATCACTATAATCATAGCTATTATTGTAATAGCGGCATTAATATTTCTAGTATTCTCTACAACATTCCTTACATCCTTCTTCACTGAACCCTCAGGGATATTCAACATTATGAGCATATATTTGCTTGTATTAATCGTCCCAGGATTACTTGGACTGATTTCAATAATATTTTCAGCTATATCATTCTTTAGTATCCCGGAAGTTGAGCGTGAACCTCGACGCTGGTATCCACCTCCTCCACCACCATAAATATTTAAAAGCTCAAATAACTAAGGAGTAATGTATGCCATCAGTAAGGATAGATGCCTCGCTTGGCCAAACTTTTCCAGAACTATATCTTTCAACAAGTATAATCAACGTGATTGTTCGACAATCTAACAACTTGGATGAGCAAGTTGAAAAACTTAGAACTTCTATTAACTATACTCTAGAAAACTTAAAGGATAACCCTATTGTTAGAGCTTTCAGAGATTTTTATTGGAGGATCGGGGTAGATCCAACTAAGATTAGACCTGCTAGCGAGGCACTAATCAGAAGAATTCTTAGCGGTCGCTCTTTACCAATGATAAATAATGTAGTTGATGCTGGGAATCTTGCATCTGCTGAGACTCTGATACCTATAGGGTTATATGACTTAGACAAGATAGTTGGAGAACCAGTCTTAAGATTTGCGAGGGAAGATGAGGAATTCATAGACCTTACGGGTAAAATTAGAAAACTTGAACGTAACACAATAGTTTTAGCAGATGATGTAGGCATCATTCATATTTTCCCTCACAGGGATAGCTTAAGAACAATGATTGATTGGAGTACTAGGAGAGTACTAATAGTTGCATGCGGTGTAAAAAACGTTCCAGCAGAATTAGTAGACTACGCTGTCCAAAGAGTTATACATTACTTAAAAATATTGTAGTAACCTAGCGACGTACATTAACAGGAATGAGAGTTAAATTAATTATCTAGAATTATTGTATTATTTTTAAAGTAGTCACCATGTTTGAGATGGAAAGGTATCCGATATCCAGTAGGGAGATGATGGTAGTTGATGAGAATTCTGAATGGCTTGGTGTACCTAGAATCCTATTAATGGAGAACGCAGGTGCAAATATAGCTAGAGCTGTCCACAGCTGGATAGGAACATTAAGAGGTGTTGATGTCGTAGTATTTTGTGGTCCCGGGAACAATGGTGGAGATGGAATGGTTGCAGCTAGGCATATGGCCTCTATGGGTGCTAAAACAACTGTTATACTACTCGGCTCCCCAGACAAGATTAGAACAAACGAAGCTAGAATGAATCTGCAAGCTTTAAAATCTATGAAGGAAAGCATTAACCTAATAGTTGTAGAAGACGTTAATGAACTGCATAAACTTAAACCATTAATAGAAAGAGCTGAAGCAGTAATTGATGCAATCTTCGGCACAGGCATAAAAGGGAAGATAAGAGAACCATATAGAACAGCTATCCAGATGATAAATTCAAGTAAAGCCTTCAAGCTCTCAGTAGATATACCCTCGGGAGTCAACCCAGATACTGGAGAGATAGAAGACATAGCTGTAAAAGCAGATATGACTGTAACATTTCATAGACTAAAGAAGGGGATACTTGCATCCACAGAATACTGTGGAGAAGTCATCGTAGCACTAATAGGCATACCCCCTGAAGCCGAATTCTTAATGGGGCCTGGAGATCTACAAGATGCTTTAATAGACCTTTCTCAAGAATCTAAACCAATCGGTTTAATAAAGCCAGACGTAGAGATCTCTCAAGTACTCAGTAAGCTTGATGTAGAGTTCCATTTATCCAGTACGGTAGATAAACCTGTAATCTATGTTAGTGGAGAAGTATTAGGAGAACTTAGCGGCTCATCTGTAAACCTAATACTGTCTGAGGGATTGAGAAAAGAATCAACGATCAGTATAATTAAAGAAGATGTTACTAGCTCAGAACCTCTGGCTGAAAAGTTTAAGAAGGTAAGAGACCTTGCAATCGATAATGAGAAGATCATATATTTACAATCCAATATAGATGTTGTTAGCGATGGTGAAAAATGTAAAGCTTCATGGTTTTCTAGACCATTAGGGAAAACTGGTTCAGCAGCATTAAGAGCAATGATACTGTATCTGTTGTCACATAATGTTGACCCGTTTAAAGCATGTTGTGCAGCGGGTTACGTTGCTGGATATGTTGAGGAAAACGGGTTAGAAAAACTCTTCGCTGAGCTTAATTATAGGAAGTCTAGAGTAGGTCTTTGAACCTATTGAATGTATCAATTATCTGTTTATCCAATGGTTTGTGAACTCTCTTTCTCCTAGCTTTGTAGATGTATGGTCCTACTTCAGTGAAGGCTTTATCTGCTAATTCATCTGCTTCCCCAACCTCATATCTTCTCCAAGAGCTACTATGTCGGAAATTGTCAATCTCAGTCCAGCTTAAATCAAATTCTTCAAGCTTATCTAGATCAATGCATACGGCAACCCTGTCTAATTCTCTGTGAATAGATAGAGGTGTTGTAAATACTCTTCCAAGATCTATCTTATTCTCTACTTTCACCCCTTCAATAACTGTAACTTTTCTTAAAACATACTCAGTTACAGAGTATGCTACATCTAGTGGATCTATCCTTGAATACAATTCAGGGCTGAAAGCATTTGGATGAATATGGATATGCGCGCCTCTTCCACTCCACTTTCTCAGAGAAGTTTCTAAGACTATGCCAGCTAAGAAGAGTATGAGAGAGTAGAGTCTCTCAATAGAGGAATATTTATGGAGTTTAAACAATCTAGAGAAAGAATCCAAGACCTCCTCAAAAACATACATAACCTAAAAACAAGACCAAAGACTCTTCTCAGAAAAACTTAAACAAAACTTAATAGTGTCAGAATTTTTATCACGCACCCTTAAGTATCTTCATTACTTTAATATTACTTAGTAATTCTTCTGGGCTTCCTTCAAAGATTATCTCGCCTCTCTCTATTACGTATACTTTCTCTGCTAATTTTGTAGCTAATAAAACATTGGACTCTGTAAGTATAACACCTATCTTCTGTTCTTTAATCATATTAATAGTGTTTATGAATCTCTCAACTACTATTGATGCCAATCCTTCAAGAGCCTCATCAAGAAGCAGATGTCTTGGTATAGTTGCTAAACTCCTAGCTATAGCAAGCATTTTCTTTTCTCCACCACTTAAATATCCTGCTTTCTTTGATAATAAGACTACAAGTGGCTCAAAGTTTATTCCAGCTTTGCCCCCAAATCCTCCACCTACATACGGAACATAAACAGATATTTTATGAAGTGGTACTCTTAGAGAATAACCCAATATGTATATACGAGTGTAACTTTACAAAAAAATGGGGAGAAGGGGCTGTTTTGGTAGCCCTAGCCACCCATATACAAGTGGAGTCGGTCTTCGATTCAAGCCTTTATGGGCTCGCCGAGGACTACAATTATTATCGTATGGGTATTGCTAGGGCTTCCACCCCAGCCCCTCCCCAGCGAGCCCCATCAGCTTCTTCTCTAATTCTATTACAATCTTTAGAATCTTTCTCAAATCTTTGTACTTTGGTAGACGGTGTTCACCATTCTTACATAGAATAGCGTTTGTAAGTATCAATAGGTATCTTTGAGCTTTTCTATTATACTTTTTCATTTTTCTACCCTCTCTGCCTGTCGCCTTATACAATCCGAGGAATTTAATAGACTTCTTATATGATGTAATGAATTTGTTGTAGACTAGTAGTCCAGCTAGACCAGTTAATCCATCAACATAATCCATATCCAGTCCTAGACCTTTAGCAACATCTATGAATCCTGGAATTAGCTTAAAAGCTTTATCAACAATCTCTCTCCTAACATCTTCAACCATCCTCTCCAATATTTTTACATCGACTCCAACATCTATACCGATCATGTTAGCTCCTTGAACTCTCCGAAGACTCCTGTACAACATTGACTCTCTCATAAGTAATGGCCTCAGCTCAACATCAATGATAGTCAAAGGCTTAAAGTATTTATGTATATTACCCTTAATCAATGATAATTCATAGACTTTATAGATTAGGTATGCGTCGCCTTTATCAGTCTTAGATACTTTGCCAGTCTTATTCTTCAAATCCTCCCTGAATCTCTCCCTTATCTCCTTCCACTTCCAAGGCTTAGCAAAATAGTAGACTCTCTTCCCTTCATTGATAATCTCTCTAAGCTGTTGCCACATATTTGGAAATATCGATGAGTCTA
>JAGDWP010000014.1 GCA_023269855.1 Nitrososphaerales archaeon
AGCCTGGATTAACAACCGTCTCACTCTATTCTCCAAGTAGAGCTAGGCTTACAGGTATAGACCAAGTAGTTGGAAAAAATATAGAGAAGAGGATCGAGTTAAAATATCTCTTAGCTTATGATCCATCCAACCCTGAGGATAACACGCTCTACATCAGGGTTGGGAAGAGTAGTGGAAGCCTAAACTATACTCTAAATATAACTGTTGAAAAATTCTTTGATGCAGACTCTGGAAGAGATGCTGGAGCAAGTATGAAGGATGCTATCACAGCTCCATCTATCTCTAGAGACTCCTTAACAACTTTTAGAGGATACCTAGCTGAGAAAGACTATGGAAACGATTACTCAGACTACTATAAGCTAAGCATAGACCTACAACCTAAAGATGAAATATACATTGAAGTGAAGCCGGAATCATCTCTCATGGTCTGGGCATCACTCTTAACACCTGATGGATTCTCTCTAAGACATAATAAATCGGAGAGTAAAGGAGAACCTGTAACGCTTAGAGTACGGGGAGACTGGAAGACAGGGATAAACACTTTCTATCTAGTTATTGAGAATATGGGTGGGTCAGGAGGTGAAGGAGGCTACACAGTAAAGGTCCAGATATATGCTTCCAAGGTGGAGAATACTACAGTAGTCAGTCTAACTCAAACCCAAGTATGGCCTATATTAAACCAGGAAACTATAAGGAACATAATCATAGTCGTCGCAGCAGTAGTAGTCGTAGTTGCAGTTGTAGTCCTCATTATAAGGAGGAGACGTAGAGTAGTCCGTGTAGAAGAAGAATGGGGAGGATGGAGTACAGGAGAATCATGGGGAGAAGGATGGGAAGAAACCTTCTACGAAGACCTCCACTAATAATGTAGCGACAGGGTACACCTTGAAGAGAATGCTCAGAGAGTTATAGATGTCTTAGATTGATCGATGTTCAAAAACAACTTTAATGTTGATGAAACTATCAAAGAAATAAATGATTAGTGAAATCATTTCATTTTTCATTAACTTAAAAACAGCAATGAGAGTAATATCGAGACAGTAAAAAGTTGCATTATATGATAATTGTCGGATTAGTAGCAATTGAGTAGCTACTGTCTTCACTGTGTTAGAATATCTATTCATAAGATATTCTGAAAGTTTATTCTTTAACATTGAATAGATTACATAAAAATAGAAGCATCATGATTAAATTTATGGATAAGATGGTTGGAGGCTTCAGTTTCCTTGAACACATTGGGGATGTTTATGTGGAAGCGTATGGGGAATCATTTGAAGAAGCTTTCTCTCAAGCTGCTCTCGCATTCTATAACACTGTATCTTCTACTGATAATGTAGAATGTAGGATTGAGAAAGAAGTCAGGGTTGAAGGAGAAGATCTTGAAGCTTTACTAGTTGAATGGCTTCAATACTTGATAGCGTTATTTGACATAGAAGGGTTTATCGCTAAAATCGTAGAAGTTAAATCTATACAGAAGATAAACGAGTATTACAGCCTCTCAGCTAGATTATGTGGAGAAGAATTCAATCCTAGACATCATAGAGTTGGAGTGCATGTTAAAGCTGCAACATATTGGAGAATGGAGATATTGAGGAAGGATGGTAAAGTCATACTTAGATTTCTACTGGATATTTAAAATTCTAAGGGGTAATCAAGTTGAAGATGGCTAAAGTATACGCTATAGCTTCTTCTGTTCTTATCGTTCTCACAGATTGATTTGGAAAAGTATTGATTATGTAATCGAAGGTCTTCTCATAATCTATGTTATGCAGTCCAGATATCTCTTTGAGACCTCTCTTAGCAGAACCGAAAACGATACATACTCTACTCGCTTTCTCGATTCTTTCTTTAAGCTCGCTCCAAATACTCCGCACGTCTACTCCCAGCCTCGAAGTAGCTATCTTAACATCATAGTCTCTGATGATTTCATCAAGCCTCTGAGACACTATAGCCGTCCTAAAACCTGAATACACTCTTGACTTTCTCTTCGAGTATACCTTAAATCTCATCTTGTCCTGAGAAGGCTTCACTCTCAGTATTACCCTTGACCCCTCCTTTAACTTTTTATCTATTTTAAGCATCTTCTTCAAGCCAGCATAAATTGTAGACTTCTTGTTAGAGGATATTACTAATCCTTCTCGGTAATGCTCTACGTTGAGATCTTCTTTCTCAGGGTGAGTTGGAATGTTTAGAGGGGGAAGAACTCCTACATACTTTAGTTTAGGAGTTAATGGGTAAATCCTTCTTCTAAGATATGGTGCTGTATTCAAGTAATCCATCACAAGCTTAATGTGCTTAGCATTCTCTTCATCTGGATTATTAAGCTCTTCATGGTATATTATTAGCGTGTCTACCCGGAAGGCTGCAAGATATCTTGCGACGCTTCCCAATCTTACAATCTTCTCAATAGGGTGATGGGATTCATGAGAGAATGAAGACGGTATCAGAACATCCACTCTTACATTCCTCTTCTCAATAAACATGCCAGCTTATCTCATTATACGGGTTATACTACGTCTTAAAATAATTAAATAGTCTCAGATCTCTAATTAAGTAAGTCGCTCCCAGGTTAATGTTAATATTGAGAAGATACATTGAATTCTGTAAAGTGGGTTGGTGAATGGGTAGAAGGATTAGAGCTCAGAGGATTGGTAGAGGTTCATCAACTTTCAAAGCATCTCTTAAGAGAAAGTTTACCTTAGGGTATCCGTCTATGACTATTAAGTCAAGCGACCTAGTTTTGGGATACGTTAGAGAACTACATCATGATCCTGGTAGAGGTGCACCCGTAGCAGAGATTGCTCTAGAAGACGGCACAGTATTCAGTGTAGCTGCTGTCGAAGGACTTCATGTAGGTCAAATCATTGAGATGGGTGCGAACGCTTCTCTCAAGCCTGGAAACATTATACCTTTAGGGAAGGCGCCTGAGGGAACAATAGTCTCAATGGTTGAGCTGAAGCCTGGTGATTGTGGAAAACTTGTTAGAGCACCTGGAACATATGCTACAGTAATGTCTCAGCTAGGAGACAAGACTATATTATTGATGCCTTCGAAGAAGATGGTTGAAGTAAGTTCTAAATCTCTAGCAATCGTGGGAGCAGTAGCCGGTGGAGGCTTACATGATAAACCATTCCTAAAAGCTGGAAAGAAGCATCATTGGATGAAAGCTAAGCATCGACCATATCCAAGAACACGTGGAGTGGCCATGGTTCCAGCACTACATCCATTCGGTGGAACTAGAAAGAAGATTGGGAGACCAGAAACAGTATCAAGAAATGCTCCACCTGGAAGAAAGGTCGGACTAATATCGGCTAGGAGAACAGGGCGAAAGAAGAGGTAGACGAGAGGAAACAGTAAACCTGAATAACTCATAACAATCAAGATGGACTAAGTCTAAAACATAGGTATTCTTCCCTTAAGTGTCTGTCAAGATAATTGTTTAAATTGAAGCTTGTAACTTGTTTGGCTCCCTGATATGAGTAAGGTTGAGTATGGCTTTTGCTAGAAATGGTTTGAAAGAAGTGTTTGATGAATCAGAGTTTTCGAGATGGTTTACCATCGATAAGAAGACTTGGGTATCTGCAGAGGGAGACTTAGAGAGAGGAGACTTCGATTGGACATGCTTTAAAGCACAACAATCTGCAGAATATGCTGCAAAAGCTCTTCTCCACGGATTAGGGTTAGAAGCGTATGGTCTCAGTGTTTCGAAACTTTTATCAAAACTAACTAAAGACCTTGATTATTCAAAAATAATTCAGGAAGCAAAGACACTTGACAAGTACTATGTGCCAACACGTTATCCGATGCATGTGTTGAAAGGTTACCGATGGACTACTATACACGTCAAGATGCATTACAAGCAATAGAGTATGCTGAAAAGATAATAGGGTGGATGGAGGACGTAGGAGATCATTAAGCAGAGAGAGAATAAGAAAGTAGAAATAATTGAGACTGCTAAGAGATGGGCTTCAAGTTTAAACTTTGAGGTGACAGCTATACTCACCGGATCCTATGCTAGAGGAGACTTCAATCTCTGGAGTGACGTCGACATACTCCTCATATCAAACGTCTTTAAAAGTAACCCGCTGGATAGACTTAGAGGCATTAGTATGCCGCCTAGATTTCAAGTTATACCGATAAACCTTGAAGAATTTAACACTCTACAGAAGAGCGAGACATCCTTATAAGAGAAGCTTTAAAATACGGAATCGTGTTAAGAGATGACCTACAACTTTTACGGAAATTATAAAATATGCAAAATCATCCAACTTACAATTTCCACCCTGACAAGCATTTCATAATCTATAAACGGAACCGAGCTTAAATAGAAGTTTCCAATAGAATTTATTGAAGATTAATGAGTTTAAAAGAAGAGTTTCTAGACCTCCTCGAACGTGATAAAGAGTTCAGGTACGCTGTAGCAGGCTACTTGGGATTATCTGAGATCTTAAAGAGGCTTGACTCATTAGAAGCTAGAATGGTCAAGTTATGGGAGAATCAAGAAAAGTTATGGGAGAGTCAGAACAGGTTATGGGAGAATCAGCAAAAGTTATGGGAGAATCAGGGAAGGCTCTGGGAAGAGGTTAGGGAGATGAGGATAACTCTTAATAGGGTTTCAGTCACATTAGATAGGCTTACAATTAGTGTTGAGGAGGAAGCTTTAAGCAATGTAAAGTATAGATTGAAAGAGAAACTTGGATTAGATGTAGAATTGAATAGACTATTTGTTGACACGAAGGAGGTAGACATATATGGAGCAGTAGGTGACTTATGTATAATTGGAGAAGCAACAGTTAGATTAGGAACAAGCCTTATCGATGAATTAAAAGAGAAGATAAAATTCATTAGAGAAAGGAAGCCGGAACTCATAAAACCCAGATTAATAAAAGTAATCTATACTGACTATGCGACGCCAGATTCAATAGAATATGCTAAGAAAGAAAGAATATGGATTTTGAAGTGGAGTGGAGATTTAACACCTATGATAATTGAAGAAATAGAAGTCTAATCAAGAAACAAAGTATTTAGAAAATTAGAATCATCTAATCTTCTAGCTAGAAAATGGGATAGGTATGGTCGAGGTCAGTAACATTTATGGATGATTGGCCAATGAATACTACGAAAGCAGGAATACTCTCAATTAGCTATGTGGAGTGTTAAAGTTTATAATCTAAGATTGTTGAAAATTTTAATAATTAGCGTTGACATTAGATGGATGGGCTTTAACTGTCTGGATCTATAAGTCAGTCGGTCGTTGAGATGCTTATTGACACTTTCAATATCCGGGTTGGTTTAACTGAAGAAGTTCAGTTTCCAGGTATCAGACCGGATGTGAAAGTTTATAGAGTTAATGGATTACTAGATTCTTCCGAAGTTTATATTATTGATTCCCCAGAAGTTAGGAGAGTTGCATGTCATCCACATGTAGTTGGCGATGAATTAATTAGTCTTATGAAGAAGGTTGCTTACGATGCTTCCAAAGTTATCGTGGAGTTAACGATGATAGATCAGCTTAGAGATGATGAGATAGTTTTTGAGCATGTTTTGAGAGCTGCTCCAGGCTACTGTCTACATGATGCTTTGAGAGAGATTGGATTAAAGTTTAGAGAAGTATGGATTAGACCAAGGTACAAGCTTCCATCTTACAGAGACCATGACGAGGAAGCTTCTAAAGAGATTGAAGTAGTCTATCAAGATTTCTCCAATATACCTGAGGATTCTGATTTAATGGTTTTGAAGCCTGATACAGAAGCAAGTGGTAGAACGAGTGAGACAGCATTATCAAGGCTATATCAAGAAGCTGGGAAGAAGAATTCGAAGCTTAGAGAATTAGTAGTTTACGGATTCATCTCAGAGTATGGTATGAAGGTTATCGAGAAGACAGCGTTAAAGCTTGGCTTCAAAAAGATATACTTTATAGCTTTAGGAAATATTACATCTCTATGTTATAACCTGTATGATATGCCACTGTATGGTCCAGATGAAAGTTATTATTCAGAGAGGGGGGAGATCAGGAAACTGGGAGGAATAATAGATTACCAAGCACTTCAAGATTATCTTCTCGAGTTTATACCTGGAGCAGACCAGCCTGGAGATTGGTCAGCTCGTCAGAAAACATTATTCACCGGTCTGGGATACGAGCCTGGAGGGATTAGGAAACATCTACAGAATAGCATAGACTTGATAAACAGGTTATGGAAAATCTCTAAAGGTCAAGAATGGTTTATGGAGTTTCATGAAGAAGCAATAAAAAAGGAACTACAAGAGCTGAAGCTTAAGCTGGAACAATTGAAAGAATGAATTGATAAGAGTGCCGCGGCGGGAGGGATTTGAACCCTCGAGGCCTAAAGAGGCCACGGGCTTTCCTCCCGTGTCTCAAGGCCCGCCCCTTGTCCGGGCTAGGGTACCGCCGCATACCTTATTCCTCTAACTACCTCCACATCTTAATATGTGATTGAACAATTTAAAAATAAACTTACATAGAATACGTTAAGCTGAGTATATTATAGGATTCACCCATGCCAAATATTATTTATCAATGTTAGTTAGAAAGATAGTTGTAATAGAAGCTTTAGATAAATGGTGTCAAGATAAATTTACAGATAAATTGTGAGAAGTTTTCCTATGATTCTGCCAGTATTTTGTCTATGTTGTCTCTTACGGGTAGATATATTTTTTCATAGAATTCTCTTTGACTCTTTATTGTTTCTAGTGGGAATCTCTGTAGATATTTTATTGCTGACTCCCAGTATTTTTGGAAGTTTTCTCTGCTTCCGAATCTATGTATTATCTGTTTATCAAAGTCTCCGGGTGTCTGTTCTTGACCGCCTATCGTATACCATCCTCTAGACGTTTTGTAAACTAATTCATCTCCAACTATTTCCTCTATCTCGCCTATCTTCTCTCCAGCTATAGGTGTTGGTCTAGTTAGTATCTTCTTATGTGTTATCCCTCTCTTCTTTGCCCATGCATAGAATATTGCTCTGTTCAAGCCGAATGATTTTGCTTTATCTAGGTCTCCGTAGAGTATGTAGTGTCTAGCTGCTTGGAGTAAAGCCATTACTTGGAATCTTCCTATAGTGAATGAGTGTCTAGTCTCTGAGCTAATTGGAGAAGTTTCTCTCCTTGTCTTCTCCGGTTCTTCTCCTATTATTGTCTTAGTTATAGATTCACTTCTTATTTCTTTCAATGCTTTCTCTACTAGTTTATCGATTTCTCCCTCAATGTATTGACTCCACTCTCTCCAGTATCTAAACTTGTCTAGTCTAGTCCATTCTAGAGTGAAGTTCTCTATTTCTCCAGGATTTATTGTTACTGCTACTATGTCTAGTTCTCTATGAATGCTTAGAGGTGATGTGAATACTCTCTGTATATCTATTATGTTTTCTATCTTCGGTCTCTTCTTAGTGGATTTAGATTTTGAAATTATCTCTGATAGTTTCTCTCTTGTTCGTTTGAGTATGTATTCTATAATTGTGTGAGCTGTCTTAACAGGGTCGGTTTTCCAGTAGTCTTCTCCTATGGCTTTCTCATTTAAGTGGATGTGGATTCCTCTCCCCGACCATACTAGGTATACTGACCTTCCTACGTCATGGTGATGTAGTTCTTCAAGTATTGTTTTTGCAGCTTCTATTGTAAGATCTATTTCTTCTAGGTTTCCATCTATATCTATGCTTGGCGTTGTCCTCAATATATTCTCTATGTTTTCCACGTCATGTTTAGAGGTTATCTTCCTATAAATGTTGATGGAGCCATATATGGTTCGGATATTCCTATTGCTGAACCTGTTGATCAGCTTCTTTATGTCAGTTGGCTCAGTTATCGTTAATGGTTTCTCATCAATATATCTATAGAATAGTCTTTTTCCATTTACTGGTCTCGTCTCCAATGCTACCCATCTATTTCTACAGAACTCGGACACCTCACGTTGCACATCTTCTCTGAGATAATGTTTTAGAACCGTCTGGTTGGGATTCATCCCTTCTCAAATGTAGTTATTCTAAAGATTTATCCATAGATGTCTTTCTCTATAGGGATATGACCTGGATGTCTTCCATGTTATACACTGGCTATGTTGTTTCAACATTTTTCATATTCTCAGTTATCGAATATGGTCCTTACGCTTTAATATTAGATAAACTCTCAGGTTTAAGATTCTGTCACATTTATCAGTTCCGCAAAAATGATAGTATGAATCTTAATTGTAGGCTGAGAGTGAGATGGTGGCATTAGTGTAGTGGATGGTATGCATGATAAGCTTAACAGATTATGCTAAGATTATACAGTATTTTTTTGGCTCTTCACTTGTTGAATACGTATTTTTCAGCTTCTTCATCAAAGTTTCGGCAACTTCACTGGCTTTGTTTATAAATTTTTCAGCTTCTTCTAAGGCCTTCCTTGAATCTTCCTCTCCATAGAATGCTGTGATCTCGTAATCGCCTCTCATTCTCATATCATAGAGTTAATCAAAATCTTTCCATACTTTTTATCCATAACCCCTGACTCTACTACATAGTATCCTAGCAGTTTCCTTAATCCTCCATGCGTCTTTGACTCATATCCTAGCAGTGTTAAGATTGCTTTAGCCGCTGAGTATACACTATAATATGCTCTATTAAGAACAGCTTCATGAAATCCTGATTCATAGAGTAGCTTAGCTTCCTTTAATCTCGTCTCAGCTTTCTCTAGGAGCTTGCGTGCTTCTCTTAGCTTTGTCTCCGCATCCATATCTTTTTTCCCTCTCGCTTCACTGTTCTAACTATGGGGTTCGCGTCGTTCCTCCATTCTTCAAGATCCATGAATATGACGGACACCGGTACACGATATTTTTCTGTCAGGCTTGAAGCAAGCTCTGCTAGTTTCTGCTGAGCCTCTTTATTCTTCTTCCCGACAACTAGGATATCTATATCGCTATCTAAGTGGTAGTCCCCTCTAGCCATACTCCCAAAAATGTAAGCTCCAACAGCTTCTTCACCCTTCTCGAGATATTCCACAATTTCTTTTATAACGTTCTCTAAAACCAGTATCGCAGCCATTATCTACTTCAAAATCATTAAACACAGTTTATAAAGCTTTAGTTAACTTGATAGTCTGAGAGAAGAGTTCTCTCTATGGACGGGATATTGAAAGCATACAGGTTTAACGGGAACTCAAACCTCATCGTAGATCTTGAAAAGAACAAACTGTCAGAGGGTGTGAGAACATAGTCTATAGAAGATTGTTTAAGATTATAGGTTAGAGTCGAAGAATGATAATTGTAGGTTTAGTTAGAATATTCCGAGTTTTATTGCTAGCTCGGAGGCCGGGGTTTCGGCAGAGAGTTTAACGTATGCTTTCTTTTCTCCTAGAGGAGTTATCAACGTATTTACTTTTACGACTTTGACATCATATAATTCTTCTACTGCTTTCTTAATGTCTTTCTTCGTTGCTCTGGGATCTACGATGAATGTTATCTTGTTTTCTTTTTCTATGAGTGAGACTGCATCCTGTGTTATGACTATTCTCTTAATAACTTCTGAAGCCCTCACTTTAGACCACCCAGCAATACTTCATCAATCTTCTCGAAAGCATTAAGACTATAGATTGTTAATCTTCCAGGTTTAGCTCCAGGTGCTAGATGTAGTACGCTTAGATCTTTCAATTTAACGACTTCTACTCCTGGGAGATTAGATGCAGCTTCTGATACTCCATGATCTTCTAAGACAACAATCAGTGGTCCATGTTTCTTCTTGTATCTTCTACCTCTCCTCTTACCTTTACCAGCTCTAATCTTCTTCTCCTTACATCTTTCTAATTCTTTTTCCAACCCGATTTTCTCAAGAAACTCTCTTAACTCCTTAGTCTTAGCGATGGATTCAATCTTTGCATCGACTACGATTGGTAGAGTAATGTTTTCAGGTATTCTATGTCCACGCTTTACGACTGCATCTACAACACCAGTAAAAGCTATTGCTGTTATCAACGCTATCTTCTTCTCTTTCCTGTTTAGTTCTTTGTAGATCTTTTTTTCAGGTGTTGGAGGATGGGTTGGTCGGCCGCCGACGGCTGAGGGCACCATTCCACCTGATTGTGCTTTACCTGTTCCCGAAGCTTTTATCCTAGATATTCTAGCCATCCCATATCCAGCACCCCATGACTCTACAGAGTACTTGTGTCCTGAACCTTTAAATGCTCCTTTAGGTTGAAGTTTATGGGTTTGGAGGTGTATGAATGCTCGCCATACCAAGTCTTCTCTTAAAGGCGCATAGAATACTTTCGGGAGAGTTGCTTCACCAGCTATAGATCCATCAAGGTTTATGACTGGTATTTTCTTCACCGCTTCTTCTGATCTTTTAAGTAATTCTACTAGTATGCTCATCTAGGTACACCTGCCATTACTACTTGTGGTGTCTCGATGGGTTTAGGTGGTCTGGTAGGAGCTCTTAAGACTATCGGTCTCTTCGGTGTTCCAGGCACTGTCCCCTCAAGGATTACTGCTTCTGTTCTAACTACTCCATAGTGGGGGAATCCTCCTTTAGGTGTGTATTGTTCTCCGTTCTCAGCTATTACGAGTATTCTCTTATTGAATTCTGTTCGACGATGGTATCCTAGTTGTCCCGCTCTAGGGACAGTATATGTTACGTATGCAGGGCTTCTCCCACCTATTGCTCCAACTTCTCTCCTAGTCTTCCTCTTCTTCCTAGGCTGTATCTTTACCTTGTATCTACCTACTACTCCCTCGAATCCTTTACCTCTAGACACAGCTATAACGTCTATGAATTCTCCCTCCTTGAAGACTTCAGAGATCTTTACTTCTTTACCTAGTTTACTCACAGCGTATTCAAATGCTTTATCTACTGGTCCACCGATTTTAATCTCGAGGAGATCTGGTTTCTTCTTAGGTAATCCTGCAAGCTTAGGTCTAGCGAGAGCAATTATCCTCACTTCTTTCAATTTACTTAACCCATTCTTTAATTTCTCTAATCCCTCTTTCTCATTCGGTCTCCACGTAGGTATCTTCCTCTTAATCTCTTCAGGTATACTGCTACTCCATACTCTAGTATATTCTTTTAAGGCTCCGTTTTCTTCAGTGTATCCAACTATTCCTGCAACTATTATTGGAGGTGTAGCTATTACTGTTCCGACTTTCGCTACTTCTAGTCCTAGGGTTGGAGAGTTCGGTGTGTTGTCAATATAGTATATGGTTGTGTGTCCTGCTTTGTATCCGATGAATCCGAGGAGCTTCGGTTCACCATCATATGGAGGCCAATACTTTACATTGGGGAGTATACGGTCAGCTCTACCTCTTGGAAGATATGCTAGTGAACCTCTCCTTGGAGCAGACTGCTTCCTATGACCCATAAACCCTCTTCTAAACCATCCATCCAAAAACCTACAATAAAAACGTATCTACATGAAAATGAGGCGTAGACATCGCAAATCCTTCAACCTCCACTTTAGAAATGAAACACTCGCTAAAATTATTAATCATTATATTGGTCTTCTCCTAATTAAGTTGTAGAGGTAAATTGGTTGACTAAACTAGATAAGACTATTTTTAAGAAGGTTATCAAGGACGTAGGGATAAAGGTGTAATAAGTAGTGAGGTTGCAGAATCCATGGTTAAACTAGTAGGTTTAAGAAACATCATAGTTCACAGATATTGGGTAGTTGATGATTTAAAGATTTACAAATCTGCTAAAAATAGCGGGATAGGAAATATTGAGAAATTTATTGAAGAAGTGTCAAGATATGTCGAAGCTACGGGTGATTGAGGAAGCTAGAAGGAAACCTAAAGCTCTTAAAGATCAAGAAAAGCAGAAGATATTAGAGATCTTAAAAGACGTTTTCAATAATGTTGAAGAGATTTCTTTAGCAGTGGTTCATGGAGGATTCGTAGAATGCAAGCTTTCAGAGACATCGATATAGCTGTATATTTTTCAAGTTACCTCTTTAGAGAAGATGTTATTGAAGAACTTAGAGACAATCTGGAAAGAAGGCTCAACATCGCTATTGATATACAGATTCTTAACTATGCACCACCAGGATTCATTGTGAAAGCTTTAAAGAACGGGTCGATATTAAGTGAGAAGATACCTGGATTGAGAGCTATCTTGCTAATACATATGATTGAGGAATTGAGAAGACTTTCCAGACCTAGAAGTATAAAGCTTATTCAGTAAGCGGGATTTCCAGGTTTCAAATCTCCTCTAAGAGTTCTCAGAGCCTGGAATGCTAATTCTGAAATCTTCCCGCTTCTAAAGTATCCATCATCATATATGGTTATCGTTGCTTGGTCACTCAGTAGCTCGGTTAATTTTGGTATTGCTTCAGTGATCTCAAGTTTTTCTATTGCTTTTATTGTGTATCCTCTGATTTCTGGGTTAGTGTCTTCGAGAAACTGGAGTAGTTTATCCTTGACATCATATTTAGATTTCAGTATTCTTTTCCCTATTCTCCCGATTGCATAGATTACGTATTTGGTTTCTAATTCAAGGTTTTCTAGTAGAGACGTAGTAGGATTGATAAAGTCTTCAAAGTCTTCTCCGATGTTTCTACCGATCTCTCCAATCACTATTGGTGCACCCATGCAGTATCCAGCATTTTCCTCATTCATATACCAGAACATCCTCCTAATTATTTCCTTGACTATTTCTGCATCATTTTCTATGAGCGCCCTCGAAATGTATCCTATAGCTTCAGCTGCACGAAACATACAGAGTTCTTCACCATATAGGAAGGATAATAGTAGGGATATTGTTTTCTTGATATTTCGTACTCTTCTCAGCTTATCGAAGTCTCTATTCTTCAGTATTTCTATGAGTTCATTCTTCATCATTCTTCTTTCTGTATTGATTTTTCTAGAAGTTGTATTGGTCTCCATTCTTCTTTTATAGTGTCGAGGACTATATATGTAATTGTTCTCTCCACGTACTCGTTTGCTAGGAGTGTCTTGATGAATGTACTTAACTCTTCTCTGCTCTTAAATCTTGCAAGGATTACAGAGTCTGATTCTCCTGTTACATCATATACTCCGTAGACGTTCGGGTAGGATGCAATTAATCTCTGGACTTCTAATAGTTTACCATGTCTTATCCTCACATGGATTACTGCTGATAGGTTGTACCCGATTTTCAGAGGGTCGATCAAAGCTGTATATCCCTTGATTACACCATTCTTTTCCAAGGCTTCTACACGGGAAACTATAGTTGAGACAGATACACCTATCTTCTCAGCAATCTTCCTGAAGCTTGCTCTACCATCCTTTACAAGCTCAATAAGTATTTTATAATCAAGATCATCTAGAGCAGCTTGAACCATACTCATTAACTCTCCACTAAATACAGTATACTATCAGTTAATATGTCTTGTAGATATTCTTAAGAATAATGTTGTTGACTAGGAGTTTAACAGTCATCAATAGAGGGTTTCCTTGTGTATTTTAGTTGTGTGTTGTATATTTTGGATAAACGTTTTTATTTTATCTTGTTTAGGTTTATTGCATGGTTGTAAAGATTTCTGAGATTACGAGTGAGATTGTCAGTCTTATTTCTAGAGATAACGTTGTCGGTTTAGCGACTCACAGGCATCTCCCCCATGAGAAGGCTATCTATATGAGGCATGGTGTATGCGGTTTCGCTGTAGATGTTATGCTTGAAGAAGATGGTGGAAAGAATCTATACTCTATACTCGTTAACGCTGAAGCTAAGCCTGGGAAGAAGATTGTCGATAACTGGATGAAATATGGTGGAAGAGTAACATACTACTTGACGGTGAAGACTGAGAAGGGTTTCAAGGTTAAGAAGAAGACTTCAACGTATCGTGACGGTGAACATCTATTCAAGCAGGTTGAAGAAGTTAGACAAGCATTCTATAGAAAATATAAGGAGCTGAAGATGAAGCAGGAGGTTGCACCTATTAAAGTTGAAGAAGAAATATTCCATATGGTTGGAATAGAGGAGAGAGACTTATTTCTAGGAGTATAACATTATTTATTAGAAGGACGTGGTGAATAATAAGCCGAGCATATTCCATCTAACTGTAACTAGAGACGGTAATCTGAGAGAAATTATAAACCAATCATATGAAAGACTAGAAAGATTCAATTTTATCAGATGGAGAGACAAGCTGCTAAACTTAGGTAATGGTTACTCCGTGTTTCTACGATTCTCTAACCCACGTCTCCTAGATGAGAGAAGTAATGGATTAATCCTTGTCGATTTTTACCCAGATGATCTTTCCCATCTTTTTGAGAAGCTTCAACCTGACATATCATTGAAAGATTTAATGGGACTACTCGATAGAGTTAATGGATTCTTTACAGGATTCATAATTAAAGATTCGAGAATAATATTGTTTAGAGACCATGTGGGCGCTATACCTTTCTGCTACACGATGAGTGGAGGCTCATTTACGGCTTCTTCATTCAGAGTCATGGTTGATGACGCAGTATGTATCCCGCCTGGAAGGATAACTGAACTCATAGACAATTCGTTTAGGATTTATAGATGGTATAAGTGGAGACCCTTTAGTGGAGATTATGTAGAAGAATTGAAGAATAGATTACTCAATGTTTTCTCAAGATATTTACCTGAAGAATTTACTTTAGGGTTTTCAGGTGGTTTAGACAGTTCTATTATTGCTTATGTTGGATCTAGACTTGGAAGGAAGATTGAATGTATAACAGTCGGTACCGAAGATTCAATAGATTTCACTTGGGCTGAAGAAGCAGCCAAGCTTCTAGGATTAAGGCTTAAGAAGATTAAGCTAAATGAGGAAACAGTAAGAAATACTATAGAAAATGTTTCAGAGTTTCTAGTTAACCCTTCTATTACTGATCTATCTATTAGTTCAATATTCTATCTTGTGGCCTCTAACGGTAGTTTCGATAATGTTGTCTCAGGTCAAGGTGCAGACGAGGTCTTCGGAGGATACCATAAATACTTCAGACTAGGTTTAGAGAAAGGAGCAAAATATGTTTCAGGAGTTATGATGAAAGATCTCCTAGAGATCTATAAAACGAATAGTGAGAGAGATTATCTTGTAACGATGCTTAAAGGTAAGCGGCTTATCTTACCATACTTGGCCAAACCTCTATACGACCTAGCTTTCATCATTCCAGTCGAACTCAAGACAGGGTTAAAGAGAGATGATAGAAAAATTTTATTGAAGAGAGTTGGACAGATTATGGGAATTCCAGAAAGATTATTAACTAAACCGAAGAAAGCTGTACAGTATAGTTCAAAAATACAGAAGATAATAATCAAGAAAAACATCTATCATGGAACATCTTCTTGCAAAGAACATGCACGAATTTAGAAAAATTGTTAAACTAGAAAATTATTTATCCACCAAAAAACATATTAATTCGTTTCATTACATCAATCTCAACATGGATAGGAGAAGACTGATACCATTAATATTACTGCTAACACTGTTAGCCGTCGTAGCAGTAGCATACTCTGTAGCAATAGGTCTAGAAGAAACAGACATAGACCAGCTAGGAGCAACAAGCAAAGTCAGCGTAACATGCCCTGTCTCAGGGTGTAGTATAAGCAGAGTAAAATGGATGTTAACAAATTCGCCACCATACTATGTTGACAAAGTCAAGATTTATTGGACTCCTGCCAGCAATTCAGGAAGCTATACAGTATACGTTGAACTCTACAATGATGGCTCAGTAATATCCAGTGGTTCAGTTACACAGGATGGCTCTGATAGCCAAGTAATAACAGAAGTAGACGTGGGTAATGTTGATCCAAAAGATGTACAAAGTGTAAGAATAGTGATAGTACAGGATTGAGGATAAAGGTCTATGAAGAGGGGGCGCCGCTTAACTTTCTTCCTTATTTTTTCTCTAATCATATTATTCGCATTTATCTCTGTTTATGAAGCATACTCAGTCTACATAACAATATCCACAGTTGAACCTTTACCTTTTAGAAGCAATATCCAATACTATTTCTCCAAAGTCCGGCAAGCAGCATCAAGATGGGCTGAGGTTAGAGGGATACAACTTGTAATATCTGGCTCCCAAATCAGCTCAGTAGATGTTACATGGTATAGAACACTCAATCAAGATCGTTACATCACCATATCGATAACTCTTAAAGATGATTCTGGGCAAGTCATATCTTCAGGCCAACATACAGACTGCTATGATGGTAGCGGGCTTCTTACAACTGGAATCGACCTATCCCCAATTGTGGATATCGATAAAGTTGCAAGGGTTGAATCTTCATTATCTATTGGTGAAAGATGCGATCTATTGGGTATGGGATCGTTAGACGTTGAAGAACTGAGTGGTGAAGAATTATGAAAAAGCCTCTTCTCATTATTCTATTCTTTCTAATAGCATCCGTATTGATAGCATACTCTACGTCTATATTGCTTGGAGAAGTAAATCAGCTCGGCGGGACTGAGAAAGAAATAGTAAACAAGTATAATATAAGGGTTATAAGTATTTCTCTAAACGTCTCAAAAAATATTTTCAAGAACCAGATAACTTCTATCGCTATAAGCGTAGCATCTTCTAATCCAGGATACTATAATGTTTATGCGACTCTTAGTAGTGGCACTTGTTCAGTGACTGCTTCATGGATAAATGTATACCTCTCAACAACGCCAACACCCCTTAGTTACACTTTGCAAAGTAGATGTGATTATGATCCTCCCGGGGCTACAGTTAAGGTTAGAGGTGTTCCTGTTTGAAGCTTAAACTATTATCGATTTTCCTGCTTACAGTAATGGTCTTGGTAGGTGTAGGGTTGGTTGATGACGTTAGACTATATCGTATTGTCTCTCCAAGTATGGAGCCTCTCATCCCTGTCGGCTCACTCATCATTGTCTCATTATCAGAGCCAATAGATATTGGAGACGTAGTTGCTTACAAGCTAGATGTTATAGGTAGAAGCTATACGCTTGTCCATAGAGTAGTTGATGTAAAAGATGGATACTATGTGATTAGAGCAGATGTAGATCCATCAACTATGGGGGAAACAGTAGAAGCTGAAAAGATTATAGGAAAAGTAGTATTGACAATACCATTCCTAGGATATATTGCAGGTGTAGTAGCTGTTATCCCAGCGATACTACTCTTATTCCCACTTGCATCAAAGAAAGATGGTATAGGTTTCCCGACAACTGCATTCATCAC
>JAGDWP010000101.1 GCA_023269855.1 Nitrososphaerales archaeon
AGTTATTAATAAATTTTGTGACAAAATTTAAATAATATTTATTCGCTGTACGAAGTCCTTCATCGTTGCTCTTATACCTTGCTCAAAAGCTTATATCATAGTCTATGAAACCGGGGAATCACCAGAAAATTTCAGGCCTCCAAGGCCTAGAGATGCGAAAAACCCTAAGAATTAAACCACAAAGCATGTTAGCAGAAAAACATATAAGCCTCAAGATTATTAAAGTAAATTGAAAAAGGTGAATATGCATGGCAATAGGTAAGGGGTTATTGGCAGCCGTAGCTATAGTCTTCCTAATCGTTGGTATAGCCGCAGGATATGGGATAGCTCTAACAACTATGCCCACTGCCGCACCAGCAGTCACTACTGTTACTGCAGTCACTACTGTTACCCCAGGTGTTGGTGTAGGTCTGAGTGGTGAAGTGCCGATAGGTGCTTTACTCGCTCTTACAGGTGTCCTTTCATCATATGGTGAGAACAGCAAGACTGCATTAGAATTGGCTGAAAAAGATATAAATGAGTGGCTTAAGGCTAGAGGTGAAGCCTGGCATGTTAAGATATATGTAGAAGACACGGCTACAGAGCCAAAAACGGCAATGGATAAAGTTATGGTCTTACATGGTAGAGGGATAAAATTCTTCATTGGGCCTATGACCAGCGCAGAGGTTAGTGAGATTAAATCATATGCGGATGCAAACGAGCTACTAATCGTTTCACAATCTTCAACATCACCTGCATTATCTATTCCGGGAGACTGGGTCTATAGATACTGCCCAACAGACGTTATTCAAGGACCTGCAGCTGCAAGAGTTTTCTTTGATAGAGGAGTTAGATACATTGTTCAAGTTTGGAGAGGCGATACCTGGGGCGATGGTCTTGCACATGCAACGGAGGAGGCGTTTAGAGCATTATTAAAGAAGACTGGGGAGGCTGGAGATGTAATCCGTGGAATTCGTTACGACCCTGCTGCAAAAGAATTCTCTGCAGAAGCTGGGAAATTAGCAGAAATAGTTACAGGGCTTATTGAGAAATATGGTAAAGAAAGAGTGGGTGTTTCACTTATAGCATTTGAGGAGGCGGTAGCTTTCTTTGCCGCAGCCAAGGCATATCCAGTCTTGAGGGAGGTTCAATGGGTTGGGTCTGATGGCACCGCTGGACTTTCATCCTTGGTAAAGGAGAAAGATGCTGCAGAGTTTGCTGTAAAGACAAAGTTCCTAAGCCCAATCTATGCGGTGGCTGCATCACCATACAAAGATAGGGTGGAAAAATATGTTAAGGAAAAGCTTGGGAGGTCTCCTGACACTTATGCATATGCAGCATACGATGCTGCTTGGACGCTTGCAATAGCACTCGATCTAGTCGATGCTTATGATTCTAAAGCCGTCAAGGCTATCATCCCAGAGGTTGTAGCACATTATTTCGGTGCAACAGGATATTTTGAATTGAATGCTGATGGAGATAGAGCTTTCGCAGACTATGAACTATGGATTCCATGGCCTACTGATGGAGAGTATGATTGGAAGGTTGCTGGAATATGGCATGCCGTGACAGATTCTATAGAATGGGCTGATTGGTGGAGTACTGCTGTTAGATGAGATGAATACAATTATTTACCCCTTTTTATTTATATGTGAAAATGATTGTAGGTGAGATCTGTTGAGCGGTATTAATGAGTCGGTCTTAGAGACTGAAAGTCTAACAAAATCTTTTGGAGGATTAATAGCAGTTAACAATGTTAGTCTCAAAGTAAGAGAGAAGACCATTACTATGCTGATTGGACCTAATGGTGCAGGTAAGTCTACGTTTGTTAATCTTTGCACGGGAGTTCTCAAACCTGATTCAGGTAAAATATACTTTTTGGGGAAAGATATAACTGACTGGCCCCCTCATAAAATATATAGGGAGGGTTTTGTTAGAACTTTCCAGATACCTTCACCATTCTTGAAGCTTACAGTATTAGAGAATGTTTTAGCAGCCTTGAAGAGTAGTGCAGAGAATCCTATAAAAGCTCCAATTAGAAGTTTATGGATAAAAGAGGAAGAAGAAAATATTAAGAAAGCTTTCAAGATACTTGCTAAGGTTGGTTTAGAAGATGTCTGGGATTATGAAGCTTTGAAGCTTGGAGGTGCACAGCTTAAAATGCTTGAAATCGCTAGAGCACTTGCTACAGGTGCAAAATTGATAGCTCTCGACGAACCCATAGGTGGTGTTGACCCAGCATATGCAGGGGATATACTCGGATATGTTAGGAACATTAAAGAAACAATGGGTTTAAGCTTCCTCTTAATCGAGCATAGAATCGATATTGCTTTACCATTCGCAGACTATGTATACGTCATGGATCGTGGATCAGTAATATTTGAAGGATTGCCAAGCGAAGTTGAGAAGAACCCGAGAGTAATAGAAGTCTACTTGGGGTGAATTAAGTGGTTATGCTTGAAACTTTCTCTCTATATTCTGGGTATGGAAAAATCAAAGTATTATTTGATGTAAACTTTAGAGCAGAAGATAGGAAGATAACAGTAGTTGTTGGACCGAATGGTGCAGGGAAGACAACACTTCTTAATAGTATCATGGGCTTGGCCACTATACATGGGGGAGAAA
>JAGDWP010000092.1 GCA_023269855.1 Nitrososphaerales archaeon
TAAAAGAAATTACTCCTCCAGCTTCACAGCTACTATAGTTCATCGGCCAGCCCCCATCTCTCACCACTTTTTCTGTTCTCGCTTAAAGTAGAGTGGCTTCCATATATGAACAGATATATCTATGGTCCGACACCTGGAATAACAGAAGTCTTAGAAAGAGTACTTGATACTTTAAAACCGAAGAGTATGCTTGACCTATTCTGTGGAAGCGGAGCATTATCAAAACTTGCATACATAAAGAATGTAGAGAAAATAAAAGCAGTAGACATATATGTTGAAGCTGCAAAGAAGAATTTGAAGAAGCTGAAGAAAGTAGAGATAGAAGAAGGAGATGCATTAAAACTCGATAGTAGGAGATATGACCTCATAGTAGCTGACCCTCCCGAAGAAGAGATAAAACAAGTAATAAGAGAACTTCGAGAATTTAAGAAAAAATATGTGAAGGCAATGGTGATCTGGCTTGGCCCATACCATAAAGCATCAAAGATTATTAAAACATTGTCAAGAGATAGGAAATGTATTATTGTTGAAGCATGGGGGGACGCAGTCGGAATTCTATGGAAAAAGAGGGGGCACAAAGAAGCAATAGAGAAAGCATTAAGAAACATGCAGTTTATATAACAGTCTCAGAAATATAGATGCTTAGTGATTGCTGAACAATAAGACGTCTACTAAACCATAATCTTTATTCCTATAAAAGCCATTGGTAAATTTAGTGAGGAGTCAATAGACTGTCAATGATTCTGTAATAGTGTTAGTTCAAGCTTAAATAAAGATTGGTAGTTTTTCTAGGTGGTGAGTTCTAGGTTGGGTGGAAGACAAGTAAACCCTTACCTGCCAACGGGGCACAGTGGTGAGGAAGAAGAGAAAAAGAAGAAAGAGAAAAAGAAAAAGTAACTATTATATACGTATATCAAGACTGTGTGGTGAGCTTCTTCCTGTAGTGTTTCTTTAAGGTTTCTTCTTTAATCTTTGTGAGTTCTGATTCTGGAAGTGTTGATAGTATCTCCCATGCGAGGTCTAGAGATTGGTCTAAGGTTCTGTTTTCCTCGTATCCCTGCTTTAGGAAACGTTGTTCAAACAAGTCTCCGAATTCTAGATACTTTAAGTCTATATCGCTTAAACCTGATTTACCAACGATCTCTGATAAAGCTCTCAACTGTACTGCTCTAGAATAACTTGCATAAAGCTGGTTGCTAACTTCGCCATGGTCTACCCTAGTCCTCTTCTCTGCAATTATGCCCGGCCCCATCAATCTAGACAGACTCATCAATACATTCAGCGGCGGATATATCCCCTTCCTATACAAGTCTCTACTCAATACAAGCTGACCTTCAGTAATATATCCTGTAAGGTCAGGTATAGGGTGAGTAATATCATCGCTCGGCATAGTGAGGATAGGCATCTGAGTCAACGAGCCTTTCCTACCCTTAATCCTACCAGCTCTCTCATGAATACTAGCGAGATCAGTATACATGTATCCTGGATAACCTTTCCTACCTGGAACCTCTTCTCTAGCAGCACTAATTTCCCGTAGACTTTCCGCATAATTGGTCATGTCTGTGATTATTACTAGGACGTGGTAGTCTTTCTCGAATGCTAGGTATTCTGCAAGTGTTAATGCTACTCTAGGTGTGATTACTCTCTCGACAGCGGGGTCGTCTGCGAGGTTTAGGAATAATGCGCTACGTGATATTGCTCCACTGTCTTCAAGGCTCCTCCTGAAGAATCTGGCTTCATCGTTTTGAACACCTACAGCTGCGAAGACTACTGCGAATTCTTCTTCTTTCCCTGGGACGGTTGCTTGTCTAGCTATCTGTGCAGCTAGGAGGTTATGTGGTAGACCTGCTCCACTAAATATTGGAAGCTTCTGCCCTCTAACTAAGCTATTCATACAATCTATAGCGGATATTCCAGTCTGGATGAAATCGCTTGGGTAATCTCTCTCATTAGGATTTATCGGGTCACCGTTAATGTCTCTATACTCTTCAGCTACTGGCTCAGGTAGACCGTCGATAGGTCTACCGAGACCGTCGAATACTCTTCCAAGCATATCTTCAGATACGCCTAGCTCCATAGTCTTTCCTAGGAATCTAGCTCTTGTATCAGAGATCGATAGGCCCTGCGTGCCTTCGAATACTTGTACTACAGCTCTTCCTCCACCTACTTCTAAAACTCTTCCAAGTCTTTTCTCACCTGTCCCAGTCTCAACTTCTACAAGCTCATCATATGCGACCTCGGTAACATTCTCTACAATCATTAATGGACCCTTGATCTCTCTGACTGTAGCATACTCGACTCCAGCTATCCTAGCCATTCTATCTACCTCCTACAGTGACTCCCGAACTAACAGTTACCATTAACTGTCTAAACTCCTCCTCCATCTTCTTCTCTAATTCATTGAATAGTTCAAGCCTCTCATTAGGTATAGTGGATTTAGACCTTATCAATTCAGCAATGATCTTCATAGCTCTTATGTCTTTGAGTTGTACGCCTCTCTCAAGTGCGTGTGCTGCCAACTTATAGAATTTAACATATAGTTTCAGCATTTTAACCTGCTTCTCAGGTTTACAGACAGAGTCTACTTCATCGTATGCAGACTGCTGTAGGAATCCTTCCCTAATCATTCTAGCAACATCTAGTATGAGTTTTTCATCGTCAGGTAATGCCTCCGGCCCCAGCAGTCTAACAATTTCAAGCAATTCATCTTCTCGTCTAAGAATCTGGTAGAATTCATGTCTCAGCTTAAACCATTCTTTATCAACGTTCTCCTCCCACCATCTTGAAACAGTCTCAACATATGCACTGTAGGATTGTATCCAGTTAATGGCTGGGTAGTGTCTAGAGTATGCGAGGTTCGGGTCAAGAGCCCAGAATACTCTAACGAATCTAAGAGTATGAGTTGTTACTGGTTCTGTAAAGTCTCCTCCAGGAGGTGATACTGCTCCAACAATAGTGACTGAGCCTACTCTTTCAGGGTTACCTAATGTTTTGACTCTTCCAGCTCTTTCATAGAATTCTGCAAGTCTAGAGCTTAGATAGCTTGGGTAGCCTTCCTCGGCTGGAAGCTCTTCAAGTCTTCCACTAATCTCTCTAAGTGCTTCAGCCCACCTACTCGTAGAATCAGCAACTAGTAATACATCATAACCCATATCTCTATAGTATTCTGCTATGGTTACTCCTGTATAGATGCTTGCTTCTCTAGCGGCTACAGGCATATTGCTAGTATTAGCTATGAGTATTGTTCTCTCCATTAGAGGTCTACCAGAGTATGGGTCAGTCATCTCAGGGAATTTGATCAAGATCTCAGATTCTTCGTTACCTCTCTCACCGCATCCAATATGGAGTATGACTTTAGCATCGCTCCACTTAGCAAGCTGGTGGAGAGTCACAGTTTTCCCTGTCCCAAATGCTCCAGGTATACATCCGGTTCCCCCCTTAGCCATGGGGAACAATGTATCCAGGACTCTCTGACCGGTTATGAGTGGAACTACTGGGTCTAGTCTTTCTCGGAAAGGTCTAGGCTGTCGGACAGGCCATCTATGATACATTTTCAATTGTTCTTCTCCAATATTCGTCTTAACTATTGCTATTGTCTCTTCTACAGTGTATTCTCCTTCATCGACTATCTCTACTATTTCTCCCCCCTTACTATTTGGTGGGACTATCACTTTATGTTGAATGAGGGGTGTTTCTTCAACTATTCCTAAAGTGTCTCCAGCTGATACTTTTTGACCTTTTTTAACGGTTGGCTTAAACAACCACTTTTTATCTAAAGGTATTGGTGGAACATGGACTCCACGTTTAATAAATGATCCAACAGCTTTAGCGATAGATACGAGAGGGCGTTGAACACCATCATATATGCTTCCAATCAATCCTGGACCGAGAGCTACTGTTAATGGTTGACCTGTTCCATAGACTGGTTCTCCAGGTCTCAAGCCACTAGTATTCTCATAGACTTGGATGAATGCTACATCGCCTGTAAGCTTAATTATCTCACCGATGAGCTTCTCTTCTCCAACATATACTGTCTCATACATTCTTGCACCCATCATTCCTTCAGCACGAACAGCTGGACCCGCAACCCAGATAATCCTACCACGTACAGGCATACCCTATCCTCCACAAACTACCTATACTGTATGATGACTCTCTATTTATCTTAGACTTCTACATCAATAATAACTTTATTAAAAGACGTTTGAGTTAAATTCTGCCAAGTTTCATGGTTAACGTTGTAATTGTTTCAGAGGCTTTCCTTATGTCTAAGTATAGGCGTAGGTTAAAAGTCGTATTATGAGTTCTGGGTAGACTCCGAAGATTATTGAGGTTGATGCTAGGATGAATATGGGGATTACCATTTTTAAGGGTTCTTTTTTGACTGGATCTACTGTGTTGGAGATTTTACCGAAGAATATTCTTTTTATGGGCCAGAAGGTATAGACTAGTGTTAAGAAAGTTGCAAATATCCCTATGATCGCTATGATTAAACCTACGCCGCTCCCTTTCTCGAAGATTCCAGTGAACATTATCCATTCTGCTTGGAAGCCGCTTAGAGGAGGTATAGCTGAAAGAATCATTGAGCCAAGTATTGCGAAGACAGCTGTCGATGGAGCATATTCAGCTAATCCACCAAGCTTCTTGATATCTCTCACTTCTGTAAGATAGACTATTATTCCAGCAACTGAGAAGAGGATGCATTTTCCAATCATGTGGCTAATGAAGTAGAAGACTCCGCCTATCACTCCGAAAGTAGTACAGCTTGCAATTCCAATATAGAATTAAGCGTTTTGACTTATAGTCGAGCAAGCATACAGTCTCTTAACATCATCTTGAGCTAATGTGAGAAAAGCTCCATAAATCATTGTAATGAGCGCCCAGACCATTAAAGGTAAGCTAAACATCTGGAATGTATTGAAGAGGTTGGTCACTAGTAATCTTACTATAGCATAGTTTCCTAGACCTACTATTGTGGCAATTATGGCCGCGATAGATGTAGGATGTTCGCCATGCGCATGAGGTAGCCATACATGAAATCCGAAAACAGCCATTTTAATAAGCCAACCTAAGAGTATCAAAAAGCACACCCAGAAAGCTAAGCCGCCCTGAATTCTCGCTAAATCTGCTATCTCGAAGCTTCCCCCATTGTTAAAGTATGCTAGAACTATTCCAGCTAGGAAAAAAGCTGCACCTAAATGGTTCCATAGGAAGTACATCATAGCCATTCTATGCCTATCCTGGTAACCGTACAAGTCTATCATGAAATAGGATGGAATTAAGACAAGCTCTAAGAAGAGATACATACCGACCATGTTTGTTGAAAAAACAACACCTGTTAACCCGACTGCGAAGAGTAAGTATATTGCAAAATATAGATTGTATAATCTATAGTTTTCTCCACCATATATTATCTCGATCCTGTGTATAATATATGAGATAGAATAGTATGCGCACACAGTACATATGATGTTCATAACGAAAGCTACTGGAAGACTTAAACCATCAGCTAGAAAACTGAACTTCAATTTTAAAGCTTCACTCCATACGTATTCTTCATAGATGGGGGTTAGATTATTCCATATGTTTAGGTAAATGTATGCTAGAAGTATAGTTGTGTATGTTAGAGATGCACATGCTATGTATCCTCCAACTCTGCCTATTCTAGTTCCCATTAACCCTACAATTATCGCTGCAATTATTGGGATGATTATTGTTTGAAGTAGAGGATTATGGAATAACATACTACATCACCAATAACATGAAGATAATCATGAAGGCGAGGAAAGCCATAACATAGAGCATGTTAATGGAAAGCAAGCCTGTCTGTATACTTCTTAATCTATAATATGTTATACTAAATATTTTCGGTATACCAATGTTCAATATCGAATCCATGAATGCTTCAACCTTATCTTGAATATTTTGTGACGAAGTCTGCGAACTCGACTTTATACCCGACATAGTAGAGATAACTGGCTATCACTGCTGCCGTCATTATCGAAATTGAACATATTGGTGTCAATATTCCTTCTATTGACATTATATGTGGGTGAAGTTCAAAGTGTAGAATGGTAGATAAGTGTTCTTGAAAGATTTCCTTAAAGAAGTCATTAAACCAGTATCCAATTACCCCCATTCCTAGAGAGTGTGGAAAGTACACCCATAGGAATAATCATTACTGGGTCTTCCTTAGCGTGCCCAACTTCTACTCTATCATAATTGTTTACGTTGGTGTAGAATAGATGATACATCATCCTAATTGAATATAGTGCGGTAACCATAACAGTAAGTAATGCAAGACTGAATAATAGATACTGACCTGACTCGAGGCAAGCTAGAAGAATTTCATCTTTACTCCAAAAACCTGAGAATGGTGGAATGCCTATGAGAGATAGAGTAGCTATCCATGTAAACAGCCAAATATATCGAGTACTTCTTCTATCGAGACTTTTTTCATTAATGTATATTGAGCCTGTTAAATGTATAATTGCACCTGCTGACATAAATAGTGCTGCCTTGAATAATACATGATTGAGTAAGTGGAATATGCTTCCAGTATATCCACTTATTATAGATGATGTACTTAATCCTGCAACGCCCAGCCCTAACATCATGTAGCCTATTTGACTCATAGTTGAGTATGCTAGAACCTTCTTAAGCTCTAACGCGACGACGGCTTCTGTAGCTGTTATAAAAGCTGTAACTACACCCAAGAATGCAATTATCTGGAAAAAGTATCCTGATTCCTGGAAACCATTAATCCAATATGCTTTATAGTAGATTGGAAATAGTCTAGCAACGATATAGACTCCTGCTTTAACCATTGTAGCAGCATGTATTAATGCAGAGACTGGAGCGGGACCGGCCATGGCCTCAGGCAACCAGATATGAAGTGGGAACTGAGCAGACTTCCCTACCACGCCAGCTAATAACAATAATGTAGATCCTAGGATTAGCCCAGGCGTCTCAGACATCTTACCCATCCAATCGGAAGATGTATCAAGCAATGTTGTGAAACTAAATGTTCCAGAGTAAAGGTATATGATGATTATTCCAGCTAGCATAGCTACGTCTCCGAAGGATGTTACAAGTAATGCTTTGAGAGTGCATGTTGAGGGTTTCAGGTAAGAGTTAGGAGGCGGTCCACCGATCCAGTATCTCTCTTCATCTCTATAGTAGTGACCTATGAGTGCATAACTACATACTCCAACCATTTTCCATGCAATGAAGAAGAGTATGAGGTTATCTGCTAAAACTAGTAGGAGCATACTTGACGTGAAAAGAGACATGAGAGGCCAGTATCTCGCTTGACCATATTCTTCTCTCATATACCATATTGAATAGACGAGTATCAGGAAGCTTACGAATGATACATTATTCGCCATTATTATGGATAAAGGGTCTATAAGCATCCCCAGACCTACAGGCGAACCAACTGGTAGAGAGAACCAATCACGCTTAGTATTCAAAACTTGCTTATTAGAGATTAATGAAAACATGAATAATCCGGAAGACCATGATATAAAGACTGAAGATGAATTAATTACTCCTTTAACTGTATTACTTCTAGAGAAGAATGTAAGTAGTGCTCCAATCAGAGGAGATATCCAGCAAACCCACGGAGTATATTCGATAAGATTCATTCTGTGACTCACCCACCCCCGATACTCAAGATTTGTAAAGCAGTTGATTGAGCAATGCTTATGATTGGGTCAGGCCAGATACCGAATATTATAATGAAAGCTGATGCAATGTATATTGGGATAGGTAATTGTAGTGGAGCTTCATTCACGTTCTCTACATTCTTTGAGGTTGGAGCTAACAAGATTCTGATTATCCTTAGATAGTATGCTGCAGATATTGCACTATTGATTACTAAGAGTAAACCAAGTATGAACATTCCAGATTCTATGCTTGCAAGGAATAAGTAGAGTTTGCTAATGAATCCATTTAGAGGGGCATGCCGATTAGACTTAATAGAGAAATAATCAATGCTGAGGCTGCCAAGGGCATCTTTCGACCTAAACCATACATCTCATTGAGATTTCCGGAGCCTAACTGGTAGGTTATTGCTCCAGCACAGAAAAAGGCCACGCTCTTCATGAATGCATGATTGAATAGGTGGATGATGGAAGCTGTTAAGCTTGAAACTGTCCATATAGAGACACCGATCAACATATATCCTATATGAGCTATACTAGAGTATGCAAGCATCCTCTTTAGATCATCTTGGAGAAGCACAGTTATATTGCTGAAAAACGTATTCACTACACTCAGAATGCTTATAACCCAGATAGAGTGAATATCTATGGCGTAACTCAAAACGAAGAAAGCTTGAATCATTGCATACAATCCTGTTACAGTTACTATCCCTGACATGAATGCGGAGACAGAAGAAGGTGCAGCCAAATATACGTCTGGAAGCCATGTATGAAATGGGAAAACAGCAATCTTAATTCCGAAACCTATCAATAGAAGAATCATCGCCAAATAGATTAACGGGTTTAAGTGTGTGTTCTTGAGAACTGAAGCTACTTCCTGAAAGCTGAATGCTCCAGTAACCGCGTAGATGAAAGTTAAGGCGAAGAGTATCGTTATAGAGCCTGCACTACTCATACTCATATATCATGTAGTCTATGAAAATAGTTTAGTAGCATCTCTGAAGACTAGGATTTTGAAAACTGATCCTAGAATCAAGTCCATATCCGATATTTATATAACCGCTGAACTCTATGAACGTGAGGTATACGATATTCTAGGAGTCAACTTTGAAGGTCATCCAAACTTATCAAGATTACTGCTTCCAGAAGACTGGCCAGAGAACCTGCATCCCTTAAAGAAGGATGTAACATTGGAGCAGATTTCATCTATTATGGATAAGAGTGGGGGAGAGAATAGATGAGTGGATCAATAATTAACGTTGTAATAGGGCCTCAGCATCCAGCTCTGAAAGAGCCTGAGAGATTTATTCTCGAAGTTGAGGGTGAACAAGTTGTTAAAGCAGTTCCGAGAATAGGTTATGTGCATAGAGGTATTGAGAAAGCCATGGAGAATAGAACATATCTTCAAGACCTTTATCTTGCTGAAAGAATATGCGGTATCTGCTCCCATGCACATACAACATGCTATGTCCAGACTGTCGAAGACTTGATGGGTATAGAAGCCCCGCAGAGAGCTAGACATATTAGAACGATAATTGCCGAATTAGAGAGAATACACAGTCATCTTCTCTGGCTTGGAGTAGTAGCTCATGAAGTTGGGTTCGATACATTCTTCATGTATGTATGGAGAGATAGAGAAATAATCATGGACCTCCTAGAAGAAATATCAGGGAACAGAGTTAACTACGCTATGAATACTATTGGGGGTGTTAGAAGAGATATCAACGAAGAGAAAGCTTCCAAAATCAATAGAGCATTAAACCTAATAGAAGAAAAAGTTAAAAAGTATATCCCAATACTTCAGAAAGAACAGACACTTCTTAAGAGAACGGTTGGAGTAGGATACCTTAGTAGCATTGATGCTCTTAAGTATAATGCTGTCGGACCAATGGCTAGAGCCAGTGGAGTAAAAAGAGATGTTAGGAGAGATGACCTTATGCTGCGTATGATGAACTCCACTTTAACATAGTAGCTAGAGATGAAGGAGACTGCTTCTCAAGAATAATAGTTAGAATGGAAGAGATACTGGAAAGTATAAACATTGTGAGAGAAGCATTAACGAAACTTCCCAATGGAGATATTAAAGTAAAGACCAGAATAGTTGTACCTCCAGCTGAAGCTGTTTCCAGAGTTGAAGCTCCGAGAGGGGAGTTAATACATTACGCGAGGTCGAATGGATTGGACAAACCTGAACGCTATAAAGTAAGAGCCCCAACCCTCGCAAACTTAACAGCTCTCTGTAAAATGTTGACTGGCGCATATCTAGCAGACGTACCCGTTATACTTGCAGGTATAGACCCCTGCTTCTCATGTATGGATAGAATGCAAATAGTAGACATTGGAAAGAAAGAGAAGAAGTTTTGGACTCTTGAAGACCTCAGGAGGTATGCAAAAGAATGGTATCAGAAACGTTGACGTATATAGCTCAGATTCTGCTCTTTCCTGGATTCCTTTTCATAATATCTTTAGCATTATTCGCTGAATGGGTTTCGAGGAAACTGGTTAGTAGAATCCAGAACCGTTTAGGTCCAAGTTATGCTGGATATAGTGGGATACTCCAACCTTTCGCAGATCTTATTAAACTCTTGAGAAAAGAAGATCTTACACCATCATCTGCTGATAGACTCTTCTTCACAATCGTTCCAATAATGTATTTCTCTCTCCCTCTCGCATCTTTCACACTTATACCAATTACTGGAATGGAAGCATTATTATATTTTGAGGGGGACCTTGTCTTCCTAACATTTGTGTTCACGATAATTACCTCGATGGTCTTCCTAGGCGGGTTTTCCTCTGGAAGCATATTCGGCATAATTGGAGGAATAAGAGCAGCCACTCAGCTAATAGGATACGAGATACCCTTAGTTTTTTCAATACTCTGCCCAGCTATACCAGTTGGAAGCTTCTCATTAACAGAGATCGTGAAGTGGCAGCAAAGCTTCAACTGGATAATCCTAGTTCAGCCTATAGGTTTCGGTATACTTGTTACATGCATGTTAGCAATGCTTGAGCTAACACCCTTCGATGCACCAGAAGCTGAAACTGAAATAGTTTCAGGATGGAGTACGGAGTACAGTGGTGTTAGGCTAGCATTGATAAGATTGGGTAAAAACATAATGTTGCTTCTCGCATCATCCCTAATCTCTGCACTCTACTTGGGTGGACCACAACAACTATGGATACTACCCCCGGCAATTGTCTTCCTCATGAAAACTTTCATAGTATTCTTCTTAATGATATACTGTAAAGCAATAGTTGCTAGATTCAGAATCGATCAAACTCTTGCAGGAATGTGGAGATACTTGATCCCTGCAGCCATCTTCCAGTTTCTACTTACTAAGCTTATAGGGGTGTAGTGGATATGCAGTTTCAACTAGAAGCTTTAAAGAACTTCTTCAGAAAACCTTCCACGGAAAAGTATCCTATCGAGAGGAGAGAGCCTCCTGAAGGTTCAGAGGTAGACCTGTATGGATTATGGAGAAATGTGTTGGATGCGGGTTATGTGCTAGAGTATGCCCAGTCAAAGCCTTAAAGATAACTGGTAAAGGAAGAGAAGCAAGTATAACTTATTTTCTTAGCCGTTGCATCTTCTGTGGACAATGTGTTGAATCATGCAATGTAAAAGCAATAGAGATCATGAGAGAATTCGAGTTTGCAGACTATGATAAACTCAAAATGATTCACCTATACGATAGGAGGTAAACGATAACTAAAGAGTAAAATAGGATCTTATAGAGAGGTATTGTTAGACTGATTTTCAGAAAGCTGACCCGTATTTTCTAGCCCATTCCATCATCTTCTTAAATGATTCTCCGCTTACACTTGGTTTAACTTTTTTCACGACTTCTATGAAGTCGTTCATAGATATCTTTCTCGGTTTATCGGTTCCACCTTTCTCAAAGAATTCGCTCACTACTTTAAGCTGTACTTCCATACATATCTGGGAGATATCTGCACCACTGTATCCTTCTGTTAATTTTGCCAGCTCTCCGAAATCTACGTCATCGTCTAGTTCAAGCCTCCTAGTATAATGTTTAAACATGCTAAGTCTAGCATGGTAGTCTGGTAAGGGTATGTATATTCTCTTCTGGAAACGGCGTATGAATGGTTCATCTAGAAGCCAAGGTTTATTCGTTGCAGCTATCACATATATTCTAGGAGTTCTACCCTTATCTTGAAGCCCATCCATTTCTTTTAAAAGCTGATTCCTAGCTCTAGCTTCTCCACCTACCTCATTTTCCCTAAAAGTAGTTAATGAATCAACTTCATCTATCAATATTATGACTGGCTTTCCCTCTCTCTCATATCTTCTAGCTTCTTCAAATAGTGATGCAATGTTTTTCTCTGATTCTCCAAGCCATTTAGACATGATCATAGATGCATCAACCTGCATGAATACAGCGTCTATCTCATTAGCAGCGGCAGCTGCCAGCATGGTTTTACCGCATCCAGGCGGTCCAAAGAAAAGTATTCCACGAGGCCATCCCAATGGGAAGAATTCAGGTCGAAGAGAAGGATATATAATGCTTTCCTTAAGTGCTTTCTTAGCTTCTTCCAATCCTATTACATCATCCCACTTTATGGGTGGAGGATCGACTACGAGATAGCTTTCATGCTCTTTACCACTTTTAACAGATGTATAAGAAGACTCAAGGCTTTTCTCAAGTAAAGCCTCAAGCCTCTCTTTATACTGCTTCGCTTTCTCTTCATAGACTTTCTTCACTACAGGGTCTTCAGTAAACCTGATCAGTTTCAAGAGAAGCTGTATAGCTTCTCTATAATTCGCTACTGCCTCCTCCTTCATACCTAGCTTGTCATACTTTACAGCTTCACGAGCACGCTCCGCAGCCAATCTCTCCAATTCCCTCATACAAACCGTAGAATAGCTGAAAAACCCAGATTAAAATCTCTAACTTAAAAGATTACGGCAATCTAATACCAGAGTATGTTTAGGTAGATACCATTAGATGTTTCTTTGCAGGCTTCTATTATTTCTACAAGAAATCGCTACTCAACGTTATAGTTTTAAGATTGGTTTCCAGATCTAAACATAGATTGAGCTCTACGGACTTGAGAGATATAACTAGCAAAGTCTTCAGGAGCAATCGAGAGCTAGCGGCTAAGCTTATCAAGATAATTGAAGCTCTATGGAGAAACATAAAATTGAATGGTGTTGAGCAATTGAAGATTATGAATTTCTGCGGTACCCATGAATATACGACAACTCATTATGGTTTGAGAAGTATTCTCCCAGAAGGTATAGATATGGTAGCAGGTCCAGGCTGCCCCGTATGTGTTACTCCTTCTTTCTATGTTGAATCCGCTATTAAGCTTGCACTTGAAGGTGTAAGAGTGTATACTTATGGTGACGCTTATAGGCTTCCAGCAGTTAAAAAGATAGAAGGAGTCAGAAGCCTTGCTGAGGCAAGAGCAGTTGGAGGAGAAGTCCAAATAGTGTATAGTCTACTCGACGCTGTTAAAGATGCAGTAAAAGACAAGAAGGAATCAGTATTCTTAGCTATCGGGTTTGAAACAACCTATCCAGTGTATGCTTCAACAATCATTAAAGATATGGTCCCCGAAGATTTTAGATTCATCGTTGCAGGTAGATTAACTCCTCCAGCAGCTGAGTATGCTATCAATAAAGTTGGGAGAGTTGATGGAATTATAGCTCCAGGCCATGTCTCAACAATAATTGGTGGAGAAGCATGGAAACCTCTAAGCGAGAAGTATAATATACCAACGGTAATCTCAGGATTTGAGCCATTAGATGTATTAATCTCTATTGTAGAGATACTTAGACAGATAGATGAACGTAGACCGAGAGTTGTAATAGAGTATACTAGAGCAGTTTCTTGGAGTGGGAATATAGCTGCTAAGAAAATGATTAACCAAGTCTTCGAAGAATGTGATGCAGCATGGAGGGGGCTGGGATTCATACCTAAGAGTGGATACAGGATGAGACAACAATATCAAGAACTAGATGCTTTACGGAAGTACGGGATAGCCGAGCCGTCCCCCGCAGATTGGAGCTACGATTTATCACCAGGATGTAGATGTGGAGAAGTAATAATAGGCAAGATAAAACCTGTAGAGTGCCCACTCTTCATGAAGAAATGCACGCCTAACACTCCATATGGTCCATGCATGGTATCATCTGAAGGAGCATGCTCCATATGGGCTAGAGCTGGAACATTTAGATTTCACAGAAAACAATTACATTCCAGTCTAGATTAAATTAGATACAATTTCAAAAAATAGTTTACTGAAATTTATTAACCTGAAAGAAGACATACTGTCTCTATATTTACATCATCTTAATTAGATAGTTTACGACTAATAGAGACCAGGTTAAGGATCGTCTTAGGGATGGTGATGTATCTTAGAGGCGCATGCTCTTGAAAGATATGAGAGGCAGTTGAGGATAGAGGGGTGGAGGCAGGATAAAATCTCTGAGTCAACTGTTATGATCGTGGGGGTTGGAGCTATAGGATGCGAGGTTGCTAAGAATCTTGCTCTAATGGGTTTAGGTAAACTAATAATAGTGGATAATGATGTTGTTGAAGTCTCTAACCTTAGTAGGCAGATGTTGTTTACAGATGAAGACGTAGGTAGACCTAAAACAGTGGCCGCAAGCGAGAAACTAGTAAAGATGAATCCATTAATCAAGATAGAACAATATTATAAAGATGTTAGGGAGCTTGATGAAAACCTCTTCAGAAGCGTTGATGTAGTTTGTTCATGTCTGGATAATTGGCCGGTGAGAAGATGGGTTAACTCGATATGTGTTGAGCTTGATAAGCCTTTAGTTGATGTCGCCATGGAGGGATTATATGCTAATCTCCAAGTAGTCTTACCTAGGAAAACTGCATGCTTAGAATGCCATGGAGAAAACTTGATCCCTAAAGAAGTACAGCTTGCAGAATGTACTCTTAGGAGACGGAAACCCGAAGACTTGAAGAAAGACCTCGAAGAACAGAGAATATACTTAAGGATGGAATTGATTGAGAAACTATTCTCAGTAGGTATAAAAACAATTTTTGATTTAAAATATTCTCAAGCTCAGGTACTGGAGAGACTAGATGAAGAAACAAGAGTTAAGCTAAGAGAAGTTCAAGAACTATTGAAGCCTAAGATGCCTGCTCTTCAAAGCGTTGCGGCAACCATCGGGGGGCTAGCATCTACAGAAGTAGTGAAGATAATTCATGGAGAAGAATTTGGGAAAATCTTTAAAGGTTTAATAGTATATGATGGCTACTCTTCTAGATTTACTAAAGTAAGATTAGAGAGAAAGAAAGAATGCTTCGTGTGTGGAGATTATGTAAAGACAGAGGGAGTGGAAATCAATGTAAGCTTGGATGATAAGGTAATAGACTTGAAGAAGAAGATTGCTGAAAATTTCGGTATTCCAGACCCAGAGATACTCTATAAAAAATGGAAGCTTGAAGATGAACAAACACTAAGAGAAATAGGAGTGAGAGACGGAGATATAGCATACATTGAAACTAGTAGGAGATTTACACCTCTACCCTTAAAGCTAATCATTGCAAAATCAGAATAAAATAATATTAAGTCAAGAATAGAGTTTCTCTATATCTTTATCTTTCTTTACTTGAAGTCGTAAAATCAAATATATATTGTGAGAAGGCTATTCTTTCAGCAGAACATGGTGAAGAGGGTTAAGATAGATAAGCCTGTGAATGTTGGGTTCTGGAATCCCTGGGCCGTTGAAGAAGTAAGGAAGACTGCACCTCCTCCACCGAAGCTTGAAACTAAAAGGATATGTGTAATCTGCCTTTCAGAAATCAGTGAAGGTGCACCAGTAATAGAGTGTCCATACTGTGGAGCTATCGGGCATGAAAACTGTTTTGAAGACTGGATTACCATAAAAGGTAAATGCCCTCTATGTAGGAGACAGTTAACATTATAATTCTAAATATTATGCTGGAAAAGAGGTAAACATCGTTAAAGCATTTTCAAAAATTTCCACAGCCCAGTTCTTAGAGATACAGTTATAAGGTATTAAATTTAATATAGTCTAAGCAGTAGTCTCAGGGTGGAGGAATTGGCGGGCGAAGTCAAGAAGGAGGAAAGGAAGATTGAGATAGAGATTATTCCCGAATACTTGGATACTCCTAGTGGAAAGAAGGTTGCAACATTTGATTTCGTGATGGGTGTTGCTAAAGCTTTAGAAGTTCTAGATGAAGCTGAAGCTACACTTGAAGAAAAAGTTGAGAGATTAGAGAAGGGTGAAAACCTGCTCAAAGTTATTGAGAGACTGGATAAATTTGAAGTCAGAATCGCTTCAATTGAGAAAACTCTATCAAATCTAGAGAAGAATATTCAAACTGAGATTAGCGACCTCTCAGACAAACTGTCAGCATTGATTGATGCTTTCCATGAATTAACTGAAAGATTACAGAAGATGGAGGAAGTATTCAAGGGCTGAGATATGCTCTTCTAAGTTCACCTAACAGTTTCTCAAGCCTAGATCGTTTATCTTCTAAGTCTCTAATCTCGTTCTCCAGCCTCCTCTTTCTCTCCGTTAAGGTGTTTACTTCCCCTCTTAATTGAGTAACTTTCTTCTCTAATTCTGCGACTGCTTCTTCTCTTTCCCTCAGTTTGGCCAGAGATTCCTTCAGCTCAGCTTCTCTCCTAACAAGTCTCTCAAGCCTAATCTCTCTAAGCTTAAAGTCTCTCATCATTTCTTTAACCATATCCTCGAGTCTACTTCTAGCTTCCTCAATACCGGCTAGATATCTTTGAGATAATTCTGCAAGCCTCTGTTCAAGCTCTCTCTTCTTTTCTTCTAGTGCGTTGACTATCTCCTCCCTCATGCTCAGTTCTTTCTCTTTCTTTTCTAGCTCCTCTCTCCATCTCCTCATCTCTTCCTTCATGGCCTCTATCTCAGTTCTCTCCTTTACAAGCTGCTGCATCTCCTGCTTAATCATTTCCCTCTCCTTAGTTAATGCGTCAACTATATCTTTTACTCCTTCCTGAACTGATAGGAGCATGTTTTCATAGTATCTCACAATCGTGAGTTCTTCAGAAACTTTTTCTAGTTTCTCTATGAATGGCGTGATCTTTCCTTCGAATGTTGAAGGATAAGATGAGAGTGTCGATGTGAATGTGATTAAGCTGTTTATGTCTCTCCTGACACTCTCAAGCATGTTCTCTAATCTGTTAACGGTGTCTGAGAATTTCTCAACGATGTCTTGTTTAGTGTTTAATAATTCTTTGGAGAGCTTCTGCTCTAATTCTTCAACCCATTTCTCTTTTTTAGAAGATGTAAATATACTCATTTCTCTAGAAGACTTATCATTACGAGTATAAAAGCTATTTCTTCAAGGATTCGGCGCTGTAACCTTAAGCTTAGGGGAGAGCCCTATCCTCTTAATGAGTTATCAGT
>JAGDWP010000040.1 GCA_023269855.1 Nitrososphaerales archaeon
TAAGAACTAAACCTAGAAGAATTAAGAAAAATATTATAGAGTCTTTATCTTAGAGCTGGGATAGATGTCTAAGAGTAATGTTTATAGAGTTTATAGATATTAATAATGGTTATAGTGTATTCTCAATAATTATTAGATGTCTAAGACGTATATTAGAAGTGTTTTAAATGTATATCGAAGATATTATAACAAGTACGTATATCGACCATGCTACTTCCCCTATAGTCCAGAATAGTAACCCAAGAGAGAAAGCTAGTAATGTATATCCAATAACACTTTTCAACCCATACTTACTCGCAGCAATATAGGAGGCTAAGGTCGGAACAAGCGCATATAGTGGGAAAATCAAGTTCGATGAAACTACAATAAATTCTCGATGAAAATACCCATAAACATAGATTACTAAAGAAAGAAATGCTAAAACAATACAGAATAAATAGAATTTTTCGAGACGGGACATTACATTATTCAGTGTTAAAATGATAAGATAAACCTATGTCCATCAATCTAGTTAGATCAAAAACATATATGTATTGGTAATTCATTTAGAAATCATCCAGATGTAACAATTTTTCTAAATATTCGATGTTTCTTTGTTTTCTTGTTATAATGTAGTTCATCTCAAAAGTTACTGCTTACTTACCAATTCTTCTAATATTTTCTTAACTTTATCTATTCCTAGATCCCAGAGATATGGCCCCAGTCTTGGCCCATACTCTCTTCCCAAGAATATTTTGTATAGTTTCTTAAAGAATTCAGGCGGTTCTATACCGTGTTTCCTAGCTATCGTGAAGATCGCATTCTGTATATCATTAGCTGATTGTGCTTCAATAACCATGTTCATTAACTCAATGACGGCTTCCTTCTCCCTACTTGTTAGAGTTACTGCTTCTTTCTTAACAACTCCAAAGTCTTTAGCATAATTCATTGCTAATCTAATCTTCTTGAGTTCTTCATCTCCTATCTTGTAACCATATCTGCTGAGTCTACTAATAATGAATTCTTCTTTCTTATCTTCTGGTGCAACTAGTGATAAATCAACTATTAGTGAGTATGGAATATGTGATGAAGGCTTTGAAGGGGGCTTAAGTAGGTTAGCGTAGAGATATAACCCTCTTAGTTTTTCTCTCTCCATAACATTATCTATTTTTACTTTACCAAAATATACGTCTTCGAAAAAGTCTAACTCATCCATGAGTTTAGGGATTGTCTCATAAGAGATTATTCTAGTACCTACGACTCTCTTGAAGAAGAGGAGGAGGAGGCTTTGAGGAGAACCATACTTATACCAGTCTTGCGGAGTAAAGACGTTTCCAGCTGATTTCGATATCTTTCTACCTGACCTGTCTAAGAATAATTCATATCTAACATGCATTGGCGGTTCATATTTGAGAATATTCTTGGACACCCAGTCATTAACCTTTACAGAGTCTGCTATATCTTTACCGTAAGCTTCAAACCTAATATCTAGAACTGACCATCTCGCGGCAAATTCTACTTTCCATGCAAGTTTACCCTCATCTTTTGTAATATCCGCAAAACCTTCATACCCGCATCCTTCATACCACCTATCCTTAATCTCGACTCCGCTACACTTATAATATACGAGTCTTTTCTCAGGATCATATTTGTAGGATTGCGTAGTGTATATTCTTCCACAGTTCTTGCAGATAGCGAAGTAGGGTAAAACTTTGAGATATTTTTCTTGCCCCGTAAATTCTGCAATGATGTTTCCTATTTTATCTGAATTTAGCAATATCTTATGTATAGCTTCTGAAAGTATTCCACTTGCATATGTTTCTCTACCTGATTTGTGTACGTATTCTATGCCTGCATAGTCTAAAGCTTCTTTCAGCATACCACTTGTATGCTCTGAGAATGCTATATGGCATCCAAATGGATCAGGTATGCTTGATACAGGCATCAATAAGTATTCTTCAAGTTCTCTGGGAAAACCAGCAGGAACTTTTCTCAAACCATCCATATCATCTGTAAAAGCAATAGCTTCAGCTTTGTACCCCATCTCTCTTAAGGCCATAACTATACCGTATGCTCTTACAGCGTCAGCCATGCTTCCTATATGAGGTATTCCTGAAGCTCCAAGTCCACTCTCAGTCCTAACAATGTCTAAACTTCTACCTAGAGCTTTTTCTCTTTCAATTAGTTCATATGCTACCTTATCTAACCATGTACCGTGACCTATTATTGAGAGACCTAAACTCTCTTCGCTTTTCTTTAGAGTTCTATCTCTAACTTCACCCATTTTATGCCTAGGAGAATATTAGCGTACCTATTCTTATCTTTAATGAATCGAGTCTAAGAAAGTTTACTTAAGCTTTCATGAGTCTCAATATATCTTGATGCTACTCGAATAGTTAATACTTGAAGAGATATTTCTTAGATATGCTGTTGGAAAAAGCCTCAACTTAAGTTTAAACAGAAAAAGTGGTGTGGGACGGGGGCTGGCCGATGAGCTATAGTAGCTGTGAAGCTGGAGGGGTATCTTCTTTCAACTTAATATCAAAGAAAGATTCATTAAAATCTGCCAGCCTCACAGCTTTTACTGTTCATCGGCCAGCAGGTGTATCGCCAGCTTC
>JAGDWP010000121.1 GCA_023269855.1 Nitrososphaerales archaeon
TTTGGATCACCTAGGCCTCTTATCTGGGGTTCCAAGCGATGTGGAAATAGTTTTTTCTGAGCCAGAGGTTCTTCAAATGACTGTTGCTGATTGGTATAAAACTAGCTCAACATGGCTTAGCTATGTACCGCCACAATACGGCAGCAAAATTGTTTCTGCAAAGAAGCTTGAGGCTGATGGCAGAGGTGTGGCAGCTGTACCTGTGCACCATAGTGCATATCCATCAACAGCTTACATATACTTTGGGAAGAGCGTCACAATATTCTATAGTGGTGATTTAAGGCTTGAGTCTCCAACAAACCTATTTCAACATAATCTTGGAGAGTATCTCGAGAAACTTGGTTTGGGGCATGTTGACATAGCCATTGTTGAGGGAACAAACTTTGGGTTTGAGATAGAGAATTTTCCAGTAACAGTTCAAATACTTCAAGACATTTTTGCAACAACTCTTCTACTCTACGACTTGGTGGCAGTATCTATAGATCCTTTGGATTTAGAGCTTTTCACATTCATCTATAGCTACTCACAAACATTTGGAAGAAGAGTTGTTGTAGCCTCTAAAAGAATTTACTGGATTCTCAAATACCTGAAAGACCTCATTGGCATGGATATAAGCAATATGTTTGTGTCATCAGAACTGGAAACACCACCGCCAACACCACTGGACTTCGCAAGCATAATACACGATGTGCTTAAAAATCCACGGGAATACATACTGGTTGTGGATCTGATTAACCTTCTCGAAATTCTTAGAAAGCTGAGGCTGTGGACAGAAGAAATTTCCATACCAAAAGCAGTAGCACTTCTAACAGATCCAGAACCGCGCGAAACACCAAAGGAGGTTGAGGAGCGTGTGGTAACCAAGTGGCTTAAGCTACTCGGCTTCGACGTTTACAGAGTGAGACTCTCTGGTCACTACCACCAACACAACTTCCAAGATCTTATAAACATAGTCAAACCAAAGAAGCTAATACCCATACACACAGAAGCACCACAACAAATGATAGCAATATTCGAGAAGATAACTAATAAAAATGTATAAAGCTAAGGATCAAGTACAAAACCCTCACACAAGAATGCTGATATTTAAGAACTTGAGATCATTCTCTTATACTTATTAGCTTCTACTTTGTGTTCTTCACCGAGAATCTCCTCCACAACCTCTGGGTTAATATCAACAACCCTGGGTTTAAGTGCTCTAATAACAACCTCGTCCTTCATAGCCTAGCACCTCTCTTATCCTCCTCTTGAGTTCTTCCTTTACCTTAGCTGGATCATCTGCTTCCTTTAATGCTATTCTAACAACTTTTGCAGCTATATCTATAGCTGATCTGCTGTTAGATTAGCTAGGAAAGCACTAATTGAAATACTTACTTATATTCACTAAGAGTAAGGCATCATTAATACTATGTAGAGAAAACCACCTTATTACCGTCACAGACAATTCATATCCAATTTTCTCACCTATGCTGAAGTCAGAGTTATTCACATAGTAGATGATTTGTTTGTTCCACACGAAAAACAGGTTGCTATTCTTTCATTGAAGGTTATTGCACGAAAATTCTGTATCTCAAAATAATCGAAAGATCATATAATTACTTCTATGTTAAAAAATATGTTTAGAATTTGGGATCACTCTTTTCCTTCCTCAAATTTCTTTGATATTGAAAGTAGTTCTCTAGCTTGAGATTTTGTTTCTTCATCTAGTAAACCCCATACAGAACTCATTTTCGTTAGCACGTTCTGAATATGTTCTTTAACTAACATGTAATAATCTCTTCCTAACTCTTTAAGTGTTCCAAGAAGACTCTTTATCTCCTCCGATATTTTTATAACATCTCTAGATGTATACATTTCCACCTCAAGTGTTACATCTGAGGGCTTTGCGAAGAACCCACTTTTACCTTGGAATCTTATTACCAATTCATTCCCAGGATTACTATTGAATTTGAATTCACGTGTACCCATGAGCTCCAGATGCTCCATATGTGGACCAGCCATAGTTAGATCTACGGGATAAGTAGCGTTAATTCTTATAACGATTAAGCTAGCATAGGGAATTTTATATCTTATTTCTCGTGTTGAGCCTTTATCCACACGAAATCCTTGAACATCTTTTTTATATAATGTGTCATATGAAACAGAATAACTCATTATCTCATCCAAAACTCTCTGCACAATTAATTAATATAATGTAGTATTTAAATTTTTTTGAAAATACTATTGGCTACAAGCTTAGGGTTTAGTTGTTGCAACTAGTTCCAAAATTGTTTGATATAACCCCAAGAGTTATATAACAAGCTCCCAGTTGCTACCTAACAACCCCCAAGAGGCTCTGAGATGTCGGGTACATACCAGACTACATACCAGGGTATACGCCAGGGTGTATATCTGAACCCCGAAGTCCCATCAACTTAGAACCTACATCCCAGGAACCCTGGAGTTCTCAGGTGTAGGGTAGAGTTAACTATAACTTAATGTAGATGTTGATGAGATGATTAAACAAGAGATATCTAATTTTATAGC